>JBBRTK010000225.1:0-3500 GCA_038244455.1 Actinomycetota bacterium | reverse complement strand
GCCGCCCCCATCGCGCTCCCGGCGTACTCAGGCCGAAAGCATCGGTCCCGGCGAGCGCCTGATACAGGTTCCCCGGAAAGATCAGGACATAGAACGCTGTCAGCGCCCACCCGGTGCGGCGCAGGCGCTCGCCGCGAAGGAACACCAGCGCGAGCGCGAAACCGATCTCGACCACGCCGCTGACCAGCACGATCGGGGTCCGGTAAGGCAGGAATCTCGGCACCTGCCCAAGGAACGAACTCGTCGCAACGAGGTGCCCGATCCCGGCGACCCCCATGAAGGCTGCGAGCGCGAGCCGCAGCGCGCTGCGCGCCACCCCCGGCCGGCCTTCGCGAGGGGGATGCTTCACCCGTTCCGACTTCGACATGGACCACCTCCGCTCCGTTCAGTATCAACGGATGCCGACCGACCCCGTTCCTCTGGCTTGCGATGGCTGGCGGCCTCATGCCGTAACCGCAGACACCAATCGCTCCGTGAAATGCGTCCATCCTTCGCGGTGCATCGCCGCGGCGGCATCGTCCGGAAGGCCAAAGTGGCGAAGCGTGAGGATGCTGCCGTCGCCATCGGCGGCGACCGTGAGTTCGACCGTGGTCGACCCCGGAGGGATCGCTGGGTTGTTCTCCCACCCCCAGGTGAATACGACCTTGGAGGGAGGGAGCACCTCCAGGTACTCGCCCCGGGCGACCGTCGCCTCGTCCATCCAGACTCGGAACAATCCGCCCGGTCTAGGGTCAAGGTCCGCTTTCACGCCCTGCCATCGTACGTACAGCTGCGGGTCGATGAGGTAGGGGAACACATCCGCAGGCGGCGCCGGCAGACGTACGTTGAGCTCGACAACCCGTTCCTGATCCATCCGTCATCCCTCTCCGAATACCTCGCCGAGCGAATCGAGGTCCGCGCGCCACATGTCCTCGACCGCCGCGCGGAGCGATCCGAGCGCCGCGGGATCAGCCCGGTAGAAGCGACGGTTCGCCTCCCTGCGTTCGACGATCAGGCCCGCCACCCGAAGGACCTTGAGGTTCTGCGAGACGGCCGGCCACGAGACATCGAAATGGGCCGCGATGGCGCCGGCCGAGAGTTCTTGATTCCAGACCAGCCGAAGGATCTTCCGCCGCTTGGGGCTCGCGATGGCATCCAGGACGGCCTGCATGCTGGGTAGTTAAGCATAGTCTTCGGGTTGACAGCACCTTAAGAGCACGCTTAACTACGAGACCAGAGCGGAATGGAAGGGGAGAACCTGATGACGAAGGACATCGTGCTCGGGATCGAGATCCATGCAGAGCCGAAGGTCGTGTTCGACACGGTCGCGACCAAGGCGGGTCTGGCGTCGTTCTGGACCCCCGACGTGAGTGGAGAGGACGGCCAGGGAGATGAGCTGAGCTTCGGCTTCCAGGGTGCTCCCGTCCGACTGCCCATCCGCGTCGGCAGGCTCCAGCGCGAAACCGAGATCGGGTGGGAATGCCCGGGCGGCTTCCCGTTCTGGGAGGGGACCACGATCACATGGGTGCTCACGCCTAGCGAACATGGCACGAAGGTCGTGTTCCGCCATCAGGGGTTCACCGAGGCACAGCCCGAGTACGACTTCGGCAGCATCGCCACCACCTGGGGTCAGATCGTCACGCGACTGAAGGAAGTCGTGGAGAACGGCGGAACGCCGAACCCGGCGCTTTCCTGAATGATCAGATCGTGATGGAGACGGCCCTCCGAGCCACCGGCGGGTGAGCACCGTGGGAGCCAGGGCCGCCGAGCCCTATCGATAGATCGTGCCCCCGCCGGGCTGACGAGGAGAGTGTGGCCGAAGCGGGCGCGACATCGTCGAGGCCCGTCAGCCCCTTGCGCTCCTAGCCAACACTCGGGCATGATGACGTGCCGTGGGGGGGCAACCGTCGCTCCGCGGATCGAAGGGGGCGAGGCGGGATGCGGACAGCCATAAAGAGGATCTCGACGGCGCTGTGCGCCGTGCTGCTCATGGCGGGGACGTTGACCGCGGCCGAGGCGGTTCAGGTGCGGATCGTTTCGTTCAGCCCCACCAGCGGCCCTCCCGGAACGAGCGTGACGCTCACCGGCACCGGATTCACCGGTGCGACCTCGGTGGAATTCGGCGGCACGGCTGCAGTGTTCGTCACGAACCTCGATACGCAGATCACGACGAGCGTTCCCGTCGGCGCCACGACCGGGCGCATCAAGGTCACGACGCCAGCTGGAAGCGACGTGAGTTCGACGAACTTCAGCGTGACCGGAGCGGGCGCCCCTCCGACCATCAGCGGGTTCTCGCCGTCAAGCGGGCCGGTAGGGATATCGGTCATCATCAACGGGACGAACCTGTCCGCGACGACCGCGGTGAAGTTCCACGGTTCCGCGGCAACGTTCATCGTGAACTCGGCTAGCGAGATCACCGCTACCGTGCCGACCGGAGCGACGACGGGGCCGATCTCGGTTTGGGCGCCGGATGGAAGGGACTACAGCGCCACGAACTTCAGGGTGACCGGGGTGGTCGCCCCTCCGACCATCTCCAGTTTCAGTCCGGCGAGCGGGCCGGTGGGGACGTCGGTCGATATCTTGGGCAGCGGCTTCACGGACGCGACCGCGGTGACGTTCGGTGGGGTGTCCGCGACGTTCACCATCCTGCGTGGGGCCAAGATCACGGCGACGGTCCCGGCCGGCGCGACGACGGGCAGGATCAAGGTTGTGGCGCCGTCGGGCACGGCCACCAGCTCGAGCAACTTCCAGATTACGGCCGGGGGAGCCCCGCACATCAGCGGCTTCTCGCCGTCCAGCGGGCCGGTGGGAACGTCAGTGACGATCAACGGAACGAACTTCTCCGCGACGACCGCGGTGAAGTTCCACGGTTCTGCGGCAACGTTCACCGTGAACTCGGCGATCAAGATCACCGCTTCCGTGCCGACCGGAGCGACGACGGGGCTGATCTCGGTTTGGGCTCCCGCTGGAAACGACTACAGCAGCACGAACTTCAGGGTGACCGGGCCGAACATCGGCAGTTTCGCGCCGACGAGTGGCCCACCTGGAACCAGCGTGTCCATCCTCGGCTCCGGATTCACGGGTGCGACGGCCGTCAGTTTCGATGGCTCAGGTGCGACCTTCACGGTGGTCAGGGACGGAAAGATCACGGCAGTGGTGCCTGTCGGGGCGACAAGCGGACTCATCAGGGTCGTTGCTCCCGGCGGAACCGCCACCAGTAGTAGCGCCTTCACCGTCCTCGCATCCAGCCATGGCCGTCGCGTGACGCTCAGGTTGTCCAGGCATCTGCGCGCATCCGGCCACATAGGCGTGCCGGACGGCTACACGGCGTGCCGGGCGCACATGCCGGTCAGCATCCGGCGCTATCACGACGGGAAGTGGCGGTTGGTCGCCTCAGCCTCGACCGGGCAGGACGGGTCCTACCGGGCTTCCCTGCCGGACCGCCCTGGCTTCTACCAGGCACGCTTCAGGAGGACGACGCTTCCCAGCGGCGTGATGTGCGGCGCCGTCCTGTCGCGGCG
>JBBRTK010000224.1:0-3510 GCA_038244455.1 Actinomycetota bacterium | reverse complement strand
TCGACGTGCTCTTCGCGAGCGACGCCGCCACGCTGGCGAAGCTGCGCGGCGCGGTCGGCTGAGCCTCGCTCGGACCTTCCCCCCTCGCCGATCCCACCGAACCGAAGGCCTCCTTCGTCCGTATACCTACCGCGTGTTCGCGAACAAGCCGATCGACACGCAAGGGAGGTCGGGGATGATCAGTCTCGTTCGTCGCAGAGCGGCCCGTTTCGGGGTCGTGCTCCTCACGTCTGTCGTCGCGGTACTGGGCCTCATGCTCAGCTCCGCGGATGCGTCACGCCCGCCGGCCGCGACCGGTCTTCCTTGCCGGTCCGGCGGGGCTGCATGCCTGGGCATCGGATTCACCGACGCCTGGTTCAACGGGACGACCGTGCAGCTCGGGTACTCCCACCCGTTCTTCTGCGCCGAGCCCCCCGCCAGTGCGGCAGCGTCCGGATGCGAGGCCGGGAAGGTCGCGACGACCCCGCCTCCGAGTGGTCCTGTGGTGAGCAACGTCTACCTGTTGATCCCGCTCGGATTCACCCCGCCGGGGGCGAGCACGCAGTGCGGCTCACGGTGCATCGACCAGCCCCGCCTGATGGATCTGCCCCGGGTCTTCGGCACGAACCTGTCGAACGGGATCGTGGGACCCCGGAGCTTCGTCATCGAGGATCCTGAGGCCTTCCAGTCCACGTGGTGGCCGGTCGTGCTCGTCGGCGTGAAGAACATCCAAGCCTGGAACACCATCGCCGCGGCCAAGACGATCGATGCGGTCGACGCCTGCCAGGCGTCGGGCGGCTGCGCCACCGAGGTCGACACGAACGCCTTCCTCTACTTCCAGGTCCTCGGGCCCGGCATGAGCCCGCAAGGCCCGGCCTGATCGGCCGAGTTCAAGACCCGCCCGGGATGCCCGTCCTGGCCCCCGGGAGTTCGTAGACTGGCGGCTCCGACATCTACGACCTTCCGGGGGCATGCGGTGACCAAGTTCGTGTACGACTTCCACGAGGGCAACACCACCATGAAGGACCTTCTGGGCGGGAAGGGAGCCAACCTCGCCGAGATGACGAACATGGGCCTGCCGGTGCCGCACGGGTTCACCATCTCCACCGAGGCCTGTCTCACCTACCTGGCCCAGGACGGGTTCCCCGAAGGGTTGATGGACCAGATCGACGCCCACGTGGCCACGCTGGAGGCCTCCATGGGCAAGCGGCTCGGCGACCCGTCAGACCCGCTCCTGGTCAGCGTGCGGTCGGGGGCGAAGTTCTCCATGCCGGGCATGATGGACACGGTCCTGAACCTCGGCCTGAACGAGGAGTCGCTCAAGGGCCTGGCGGAGCAGTCCGGCGGTGACCAGCGGTTCGCGCGCGATGCGTATCGGCGGTTCATCCAGATGTTCGGCAAGATCGTGATGGATGTGCCCGGCGAGGCGTTCGAGCATGCGCTGGACGCGGCGAAGGAACGGAAGGGCCCCGGCGCGGCGGACACCGACCTCGATGCCGACGACCTGATCGCGCTCAGCGTGGAGTTCCTGCGCATCTACCAGGAGCACACCGGCAGCATCTTCCCGACGGAGCCACGCGAGCAGATGCGACTGGCCGTCGAGGCGGTCTTCAAGAGCTGGAACGGCAAGAGGGCGATCGACTACCGGCGTCAGAACAAGATCAGCGATGCGCTGGGCACGGCAGTCAACGTGCAGGCGATGGTCTTCGGCAACAGGGGTGAGGATTCGGGAACCGGCGTGGCATTCACCCGCGACCCGGCGGACGGGGCCAAGGTTCCCTACGGGGACTACCTGGCCAACGCCCAGGGCGAAGATGTGGTGGCCGGTATCCGCAACACCCTGCCACTGACAGACCTGGAGAAGCTCGATCCCGCGTCCTACGCGTCGCTGCGGGAGGTCATGACCACCCTGGAGAACCACTTCGCCGACATGTGCGACATCGAATTCACCATCGAGAAGGGCAAGCTCTGGATCCTCCAGACCAGGGTGGGCAAGCGCACGGCGTTCGGCGAATGGGTGATCGCGCACGAGATGCTCGAGGAAGGGCTCATCGACGCCGACACGGCGCTCCTTCGCGTCGATGCGAACCGCCTGGAAGAGCTGTTCAAGCGCAGGGTCGATGCGAGCGGCGCCACCCCGATCGCCACCGGGCTCAATGCCTCGCCCGGCGCGGCAACCGGACGCGTGGTCTTCAGCGCCGACGACGCGGTCGAGTGGGCGGCTCGGGGCGAGGAAGTCATCCTGGTTCGGCGTGAAACCACGCCCGACGACTACCACGGCATGATCGCTGCCCAGGGCATCCTTACAAGCGCCGGTGGCACCAACTCCCACGCCGCGGTGGTCGCCAGGGGCGAGGGCATCCCGGCCGTGTGCGGAGCCGACGGCATCAAGCTCCAGTCCGGGTCGGGCACGTTCATCGCGGACGGGCAGACGGTGTCGGAGGGCGACGTCCTGACCATCGACGGCTTCACCGGAAACGTGTACCTCGGTGAACTTCCCCTTCAGGAGTCCTTGCTGGAGAAGGCCCGCCAAGGTGACGCACAAGCGCGCACCCAGCCGCTGTGGCGGGCGTTCGAGGCACTCATGGCACACGCGGACGAACGCTGGCGCCTGCGCGTCCGCGCGAACGCCGACACGCCCGACCAGTCGACCAACGCGCGCGAACGTGGCGCCGAAGGCATCGGCCTGTGCCGGACGGAGCACATGTTCCTGGGAGAAGAGCGGGTGCTCTCGGTTCGCCAGATGATCTTCGCCGAGACCCCGGCGGAAGAGCAGGCGGCCTACGACATCCTGGGTCCGCTCCAGAAGGCTGACTTCGTGGGGATCTTCACCGCGATGAGCGGCCTGCCGGTGACCGTCCGGCTCCTGGACCCGCCGCTGCACGAGTTCCTTCCCGATCAGGTTGAACTGGCGGTGGAGGTTGCGCTCGCGGAGGCGCGCGGCGAAGACCCGGCCGAGCAGAGGCGCGTCCTGCAGAAGGTGAACGAACTCCATGAGATGAATCCGATGCTTGGGTTGCGCGGTGTCCGGCTGGGGATCGTCAAGCCCGGCCTTTACGCGATGCAGGTCAGGGCCATCGTCGAGGCGGCTTGTCAGGTGCAGAAGGCGGGCGGTGATCCGAAGGTCGAGATCATGATCCCGCTGGTTGCCACCGCGCCGGAACTCCAGCAGATGCGGACCGAACTAGAGCCGGTGGCCGCGCAGGTGCAGGAACGAGAGGGTGTCACGCTCGCACATCTGGAGTGGGGCACGATGATCGAACTCCCGCGCGCGGCGGTCACGGCCGCGGAGATCGCGCTGTCTGCGGATTTCTTCTCCTTCGGGACCAACGACCTCACGCAGACGGCGTTCGGCTTCAGCCGCGACGACATCGGCAAGGTCGTCGCCATGTACGAGGAGCGCAAGCTCGGGCCCGCGAACCCGTTCGTCACGGTGGACCGTCCGGGCGTCGGCCGCCTGATGCAGATCGCGACGGAGGAGGGGAAGGCGGCGAACCCGTCACTGCACCTTGGGATCTGCGGCGAGCACGG
>JBBRTK010000223.1:0-3550 GCA_038244455.1 Actinomycetota bacterium | reverse complement strand
GGGCTTCTTCTGTCCCAGTTCACTGAGGGCGTAGAAGTTGAAGGTATGCGTCTGCCCATCGGCCACGATCGTGATGGTGGTGGTCGGCGCGTCGGCGATGCCGACGCTCCCCATGTCCGTGTAGTCGCGGCTGGGGGCCAAGAGCCCGTCGGTCTCCGCGAGCGAAAGGATGGCCTGGATCCCGTCGGGCGTGATCTGCTGGGAGAAGAGCGGGGCGATCGCGGGACCCGGATAGATCTCGGCGATGGCTCCCGGTGTGATGGCGCTCCCGTCGCCCATGAGCGAGAACTGTGGAAGCTGCCGGATGGAGTAGGACGGAGCGACGAAACCGCCGCCGGTTGAGATCCGCACCACGAGCTGATCGGGAGCGGTGGGGTAGGACTTGCTGCTGCTTCCATCACCAGGACCCGTACTCGAGGAGTTGGCACACGCGACTGCGAGGAACCCCAAGGCCATCGCTGCTGCCAGGAACGTTCGCTTCATCGGATCCTCCTGTTCGCGGGCGACGCCGAGGCGCCGGAGACCGCGGTGTGACGCCGCGATGCCCCCACCCGGTTCCCGGTCACGCTCTCCCGGCGACCTTTGCCTGGAGCCCGGCCAGCAGCAGGTCCAGTCCGAACTCGAACTGGGCGTCTGGGTCGGTGGCGCACATCTCCGGGAACACGGCCGCCACGTTCGGGAGACGGCCGATGTCGGGAACCAGTGCGCCAAGTGACTCCGGGGTGATATCGCCGCTCTCGGGCCCGCCGAACGTCCCCCTGGTCTCCATGAGCACGAACCCGAAGATGTACCCACCGAACGTCTGGAATGTGTCGGCGGCCTCTCGTGGCGTGAGACCGGCCCGGATCATGGGAGAGAGAGCGCATTCCATGCATTCCAGCGTGGCCGTCGTGGTCATAGGCTTCGAATGCTCCGCCAGCAGCTGGATCATCGAGGGGTGGGCCTTCAGGAGCCTGCGCCACTCCCGGCCGGCGTCACGCGCCGCTTCCAGCCACTCCTCGCGGGGTTCCGGACGGCGGAACCCCTCCATCACCCGCTCGATAACCCCGTCCATGAGGTCTTCCTTATCGTGGACGTGGTTGTAGAGCGACATGGCCTCGACGCCCAGGTCGCGGGCGACGGCCCGCATCGTGACGGCCTCGAGCCCCTGCGCGTCCATGAGTTGGAGCGCGGCATCGATCACGCGTACGCGGTTGAGTTTGCCGCGGATCTTCGGGGTGAACTCGGTTTCCAGCGTCATTGGGCGGCTCCGGTTGACACGCTTACAGCGTACATATATGGTGCCCTACGCCGTAAGCATACATCGTACGTCAATGGGGCCGGTAAGGCCGGAAGCAGAGGGGGAGCAAGGATGAAGTTGAATCCCGAATCGATCGCCAGAGCCAGTAGCCGCCACCCCGGGAGAACACTCGGGATCTGGCTCCTCATCCTGGTCGGGGGCATCGCCAGTGCCTCAACCCTTCTGGCCCCAGCTCTCACCACGGGATTCAACTTCACGAACAACCCCGACGCCAAGCAGGCCAAGACGATCCTGGACCAGCAGAAGCTCACGACGGACGCCGTGACCGAAACGTTCGTCGTGGCGGGGACTCAGCCAGCGGCTGCCTCCGATCCGACATTCGTGAAACGAGTGAACGACTTGCTCGCAGGTCTGCATGCGCTCGAACCCGCCGTCTTCACGACCCTGCCCGTATCCGCCTACTCGGCTTCGGCTTCGGCTCCCGCGACTCCGACCCCTGCGACCCCGGCTCCTGCAGCGACCCCGACGTTCAGGGTCTCGACGAACGGAACGGCGGTGCAGTTCACCGCGACCTACGCTGGCAGCATCGACCAAGTCACGAAGGTTTTCCCCCAGATTGCCGCGCTCCGGACCAAGCTCAATGCCTCGAAGGATGGGATCACCGTCTACATGCTTGGCCAGGCCAGTTCGAACGCCGACTTCAAGACCATCTCGGAGGAGGATCTCAGGTTCGGTGAGGGGATCGGGATCCTGGCCGCGATCATCGTGTTGATCATCGTGTTCAGTGCCGTGGTCGCGGGGGTCACTCCCATCATCATGGGCATCTTCGCCATCGTCGTGACGGTGGGGATCGTCGGCTTGTTCGGTCAGATCTGGTCGTTCAGCTTCTTCACGCCGAACCTCATCTCGATGATGGGTCTCGCGGTTGGGATCGACTACTCGCTCTTCATCGTGTCGCGGTATCGCGAGGAGCGCCAGAGGGGCCGGGAGAAGCTCGAGGCGATCGCCGCGTCGGGTGCGACCGCGAACCGGGCGGTGTTCTTCAGCGGGATGACTGTCGTGCTGGCGCTCGCCGGGATGCTTCTGGTGCCGACGACCATCTTCCGGAGCCTGGCGGGAGGCGCCATCATCGTCGTCCTGGTGTCGGTGGCGGCATCGATGACGCTCCTGCCGGCGATCCTCTCGCTGCTCGGCGACAAGATCAATGCCGGGCGCATCTTCGGGAAGAACCGCAACACCGAACATGGCCGTCCTGGCGGCTTTTGGGACCGGGCGACGCGCACGGTGATGGGCCGCCCGGTCGTATTCCTGATACTTGCAGGGACGTTCATGGTCGCCTTGTCCACGCCGTACTGGTTCCAGGGCCATCCGAACGATTCCGGCATGGGGATCAAGACCGGGCTCTCGGGCATCGCCACGCTCCCCGACTCCGCACAGTCCAAGCAGGCGTTCAACATCATCGTCAAGGACTTCCCGGCATCCGGATCCCAAGCCAGCGCCAGGGTCGCGATCGAGGCGCCCGGTGTGGGGACGCCGGCGACATCGTCCGGTGCTCCTGCTCAGTTGCTCCCGCCGTTCGACACGGCCGTGGCATCGCTTGAGTCGTCCATCTCCACCGATCCCAACTTTGGCGTACCGATGGATCCGAAGGTGAGCAAAGATGGCTCGGTGGCGCTGGTGGAGATTCCGCTTGCCGGCGCCGCGACCGACCCGCAGAGCGAGACTGCTGTGAACACCATCGCGGAGCTGCGTTCCAACTACATCCCGAAGGCGTTCGACGGAACGGGCGCGAAGGTCCTCGTCGGTGGCGATACCGCGTTCGTGAAGGACTTCTTCGACATCTCAGCGAACTACACGCCGTTGATCATCCTGGTGGTGCTGATGCTGTCGTTCATCCTTCTGACGGTCGTGTTCCGTTCGCTTGTGGTGCCGGCCAAGGCCATCGTGATGAACCTGTTGTCGGTCGGCGCCGCCTACGGCCTCATCGTGCTGATCTTCCAGAAGGGCGGGCCTGCGTTCGCAGCGACCATCGCAGGGTGGCTCGGATTCCAGCAGGTAGATGCGATCGAGGCGTGGCTGCCGTTGTTCCTGTTCTCGATCTTGTTCGGGCTTTCGATGGACTACCACGTGTTCCTGCTAACGCGGATCCGTGAGGAGTACGACAAGACGCACGACAACGCGGAGGCGGTGGCCTACGGGCTTCGAACCACCGGTGGGATCATCACGGGCGCCGCGGTGATCATGGTTGCGGTGTTCGCGGGATTCGCGTCGGGACGCTTGACGTCGTTGCAGGAGATGGGCTTCGGGCTG
>JBBRTK010000222.1:0-3565 GCA_038244455.1 Actinomycetota bacterium | reverse complement strand
GGGGCCGGCCTTCGGATCCTTCTGCCACGCGCGCTCCACCCGCCCGCGCCACTCTTCCTGCGTGCGTCCCACGAAGCACCACGTCATGAACGACGTGGTGAGCGTGTCCTGCCCGCGCCCGGCCGATCCCACGGCGGCGCGCGCCCGTTCGAAACGAGCGTGCACTTCTTCGGGCGTCCCCCCGACCGTGTTGAACTCATCGGCGTAGACGCCGATGAGTCGCTGCATCCACGGGCCGACGGTCTGGCCCCCGAGCACGATGGGCATGCGCGGCCGCTGCCACGGCTTCGGCCAGAACGTTCCCTCGGCCAGCTCATAGTGCTTGCCCTGGAAGCTGAACCGATCCTGCGTGAGGAGCCCATGGATGACGGCCAACTGTTCCTCCAGCCGTTCGAACCGTTCCGGCGCCGGTGGGAATGCGAACCCGTGCGTGGTGTGCTCTTCCTCCCACCATCCCGCGCCCATGCCCAGTTCCACGCGGCCGCCGCTGATGTGATCAACGGTGGTGGCGACCTTGGCCAGCACCGCGGGCTCGCGGAAGGTGATCGGGGAGACCAGGGTCCCGAGGCGGATCGTGGAGGTCACGGCGGCGAGACCGGCCATGACGGTCCAGGCGTCGGAAGACCCTCGCTCGCGGTTGCCGTTGACGCTCAGGTAATGGTCCGACGTGAAGATCGCCTCGAACCCCAGGCGCTCGGCGGTCAGGGCCATGGCGACCCACTCTTCCCAGGTCACGCCCTCCTGGCCTTCGAGCATCAGACAGAACCGCACGGCGCGTAGCATAGACCTCGATGTCCGCCCAGCCATCCGACCTCAGGCCGCCGACCGAGCGGGAACGAGCGCGAACAGCCGCCATCCTGGGCGCCATGCTCGGGGTGCTGCTTGCGGTCTTCGCGCCGAGGCGCGCTCGGTAACCGCTTACCCCGGTGGGCGGTGCGCCCCGCCGCCGGTCACCACGAAATACCTCGACGAACCGGCCGCGATCGCCGCCGCAACACGGAGCACGAATGTCGGATCGGCCAGGAGCGAGGTTTCCCGCGGGTTCGCGCCGGCGACGGGTTCGATCTGCACCGCGGGCATGCGCGTCTCGCGGAGCATGGCGCCGGTCAGTCGCTGGAGCCGTCCTCGCCGTCCGAGGGTTCCTTCGAGTTGGTCCAGGATGTGCTCGGCCAGGAGTTGGCCGGCAGGGCTGTGCGTCCGCAGGCTCCCGAAGTAGGAGCACGTCGGCCCGGAGGCTTGCGACACACCCTCGCCCAGATGCAGCGAGATACATAGGACTGCGCCCAGGTCGTTCGCCAGACGGGCGCGGTCAGATGGGGACGGATCACCGTCGGCGTCGCTGAGGATCTCGGGTTTGGCGCCGAGGGCGGCCAGCGCATCACGCAGTGCCAGCGCCAGCCGGCGGTTCGCGTCGTCGCTCTCCGTGCCCGGCCCCGGGTCGATCGCGACGACGGACCCCTCGAGCGAACCGTGCCCGTGCCGAAGCTCCTCGCCCTCGCGGACCATCGCGCGGCCGGGCCCTGCTTCCGGCGGGCGCATCCGTTGGAGCGTTCGGACGGTGGCGAATCCGACCATACCGTCCGGCGTGTCGCCTACGTTCCGCTGGAACTCCCGTACGGCTCGTTCCGTTCGCGGGCCGAACATCCCGTCTTCCTTACCCGCATCGAAACCAAGCCCATTGAGCTTGCGCTGCAGAGCTCGTACGTCGTCGCCCCGGTACACCGGTGCGTGAAGATAGAGGGAGCGATCGCCCAGCCGGTAGCCGGCTTCGACCAGTTGTCCCCAGGTGTCGGGGCCTACGAGCCCATCGACACGCAGGTTCCGGGACTCCTGGAACGCAAGCACAGCGGAACGGGTCGACTCGCCGAACCCGGCGGCCGCTTCGTCGGGGTCTATCGAGAAGCCGAGGTCGGCCAGCCGCTGCTGGATGTCGCGAACCTCAGGTCCGCTGTCGCCGGTTCGAACGCTCCGCACGGAAGAAGTCTGCGCTCCGGTTCGGGTGACGGCAACCGACGCGGGCGCAGGCTCGCCTACAGGTGCGATTCGAGGTCGCGGAGGATGGCGTCCTTCGGCTTGGCGCCGACCACGCGGGCCACCTCTTGCCCACCCTTGAACAGGATGAGCGAGGGGATGGACATCACGCCGTACTTACGGGTGGCATCCGGGTTGTCGTCGATGTTGAGCTTCGCCACCTTGAGGGTCTCGCCCTTGTCCTGGCCGATCTCCTCGACCACCGGGCTCACCATGTGGCATGGCACGCACCACTCCGCCCAGAAGTCCACGAGAACCGGGGTGTCGGAGTCGAGCACGATGCTCTGGAATCCTTGGTCGGTAACGTCACCGATGTTCGCCATGTGCGTATCGCTCCTTGGTCGGCTAGTGAAGCCCCGGGCGCGGGCCTGCACGGGGCTCCAGGTTCCCAGAACGCGCGCGGGCCTGTCTTGATTCCCTCCTACCCCGCGGCCGCCCCCGCGCGCGAGTGGGAGAGCTCCTCCAGGAAGTGCTCGGCGTCGATCGCAGCCTTGCAGCCCTGCCCCGCGGCGGTCACCGCCTGCCGGTAGATGGTGTCGGTGACGTCGCCCGCCGCGAACACCCCTTCGACGCTGGTCGTGGTTCGTGGTTCGGCGACCGCGACGTAGCCGGCGGAGTCCAGGGCCAGCTGGCCGGCGAAGAGCGAGGTGTTCGGGTCGTGGCCGATGGCCATGAACACCCCGTCCGTCCCAACCTCCGTCGTTTCGCCGGTGACCGTGTCCAGCAGGCGCGCCCCCGTCACGGCGTCCTCACCTAGGATCTCGGCGAGGGTCGCGTTCCAGATGACCTCGATCTTCGGGTTGGCCAGGGCGCGATCAACCATGATCTTGGAAGCGCGGAACTCATCGCGCCGGTGGACGATCGTGACCTTCGACGCGAACTTCGTCAGGAACGTGGCCTCTTCCATGGCCGAGTCGCCCCCCCCAACCACCAGCAGCTCCCGGTCCTTGAAGAAGAAGCCGTCGCACGTTGCGCACGCACTGACGCCACGCCCTCGTAGCTTCTCCTCGCCCGGGACGCCGAGCCAACGGGCGGTGGCGCCGGTGGCGATGACGACCGCGTTCGCGCGCCATCCTTGATCCCCCGCCCACACGCCGAACGGCCTGGCGGAGAGGTCGACCTTGGTGACATGCACCGGGAGGATCTCAGCGCCGAACCGACCGGCCTGCTTCTCCAGGTCTTCCATCAGGGCGGGGCCCATGATGCCGCCGGGGAAGCCGGGGAAGTTCTCGACGTCGGTGGTCAGCATCAGCTGGCCGCCGGAGTCCAACCCTTTGAGAACCAGGGGTGCCAGGTTGGCGCGCGCGGCGTAGATGGCGGCCGTGTATCCGGCCGGGCCAGAGCCGATGATGATGATGTCCCGCGTCTGCGGCGTCGTCTGATCCACGTCGGCATCCTCCCACACGGTTCCAACGCCCGCCTATTCCCGGATACGGGAACGCTAGCTGAAGGCACTGCTGGAACCGCTTGTGGTGCAGGTGGTACCGTCCACGATCCGCGCGACAACACCGATCGGTGCCCCGGCTGTGCCGGC
>JBBRTK010000221.1:0-3567 GCA_038244455.1 Actinomycetota bacterium | reverse complement strand
CGCCGGTGCCCGCCGCGGACGAGGTCCTGGTTCGTGTGCACGCGAGCGGCTTGAACGCTGCCGATTGGCACATCATGCGGGCCGACCCGTTCCTCGCACGGTTGTACGCGGGCCTGCGCAGGCCGCGCAAACCGATCATCATCGGCTCGGACGTCGCAGGCGTGGTGGAAGCCGTCGGTGACACGGTCACCCGCTTCGCAGTGGGGGATCGTGTGATGGCGGAGTCGATGATGATGGGCGGTTGCGGGGAGTTCGCCGCGATCCCCGAGAAACGCGCTGGGCGCGTACCCGACGGACTCACCTTCGAACAGGCGGCGGCCATCCCGATGGCCGGGGTGACCGCGCTCACGGCCGTTCAGCACGACGGGCAGTTGCGGTCAGGCCAGACGGTCCTCATCAATGGTGCCTCAGGTGGTGTCGGGACCTTCGCGGTGCAGATCGCGCGGGCTCTCGGCGGGAAGGTCACCGCGGTGTGCAGTACCGGCGCGCTGGACCTCGTCCGCTCTCTCGGTGCGGACGAGGCGATCGACTACACCGCGCAGGAGGCGATCGACGCGGGGAAGACCTACGACCTCGTCGTCTACACGGGGGGCCAGCACTCTCTGCGGGCCTTGCGGAGAACGGTCGCTCCTCGCGGGACGCTGGCCGGCGTCGGCGGCTCGAAGCACGGTGGCCTGCTCGGGCCGGGGTCCGTCATGATCCGCGGCACACTGCTCTCGCGATTCGTCTCGCAGCGACTGATCTCGGTCGATGACAAGCCGAACGCGGCCGACCTCGAAACCCTGGCGGGCATGATCGAAGCTGGAGAGATCACACCCGTGATCGACCGCATCTTCTCGTTGTCAGAGACCCCCGACGCGATGCACTACCTGGAAACAGGTCACCCGAAGGGCAAGATCGTGGTCACCGTGGGCGACTGAGGTGGTCGGTTCCTAGCGTTCGCTCGTCCTGCCGAGCAGCGCGAGGTACTCACCCCGACGAGCGAACGTCTCACGCATCTGATCCGTCACTTTCGTGACGAACTCGTCCCGGTAGTTGCCGTCCACCACCATGGCCACGGCGTAGTAGAGACCGCTGAGCGCCGCCGTCCCCGTGGCCACGCGGACCAGTTCGGCCGTGATCCGGGTCCGCGTGCCGATCAGTGGCAGGTCGAGTACGCGCACGCCGTGCACGCCGTTCATCCATGAAAGCTGGACGGCCGGGCTCGCCATGAGCGCTCCGAACACCATGAAGAAGAGCCACACCGCCAGCACGACGAACAGGATCTGGAGCGCCTGGGAGATGAACAGCACGAGCCCGACGTTCCACCGTTGCGCCCGGGTGAGGGGAACGGACAAGCCGGCGTCGCGCTCCAGACCGGCCACGTTCGAGGGGATCTGCAGCAGGAGGAACACGGTGCCCAGCGCCGCGAATAGCACCATCGTTGTCACGTACCTGTCCGTCGAGACCGTCGCGAACATCTGCCAGAACTCCGTGGTGAAGAACGTCACGAGCGCGAAGAAGAGCAGCAGCGGCAGCGCCCGAACCAAGAGCACCAGCGAGGCTCGAAGCTGCTGTTCGAACCGGGCCCCGGCCCACCGGACGATGGAGAACAACCCGAACCCGACCACCAGGTAGACCAACGCCAGCAGTGCGAGCTGCCCGCCCAGCGTCACCGCGGCGCTCCGCCACTGGCCGCCGAAGATCAGTGGCAGGAGCGAGGGCACAACGACGAAGATGGCCAGCTCGCCCGTTCCCACCCGGGTCGGGCGCGATAGGACCCGCGTGTCACGCATCAGGTTCAGCGCTCCGAAGGTGGCGACGACGATGACCCCCCCGCCCAGCAGGAACAGGACATTGGCCCACCAGGCGTACTTGAGATCGAGCGCATTCAGCGTTTCGAGCAGGAACACCAGGGTGAGGATGGGTAGGGCCCGTGTGAAGACATCGGAGCGCGCCGAGTACTCCTCGATGAAGTTCGGGACGCCGGCGCGGCGGAACCCTCGTTCGAGTTCACGCAGCCGTGGGGTATTCGGGTCGGTCACGGCGGGTATCTCACCACGGACCCGCCCGTAACGCGAGCGACCCATTAGGCTGCGTGCATGTCGTTCTCCAGCGCGGTCGTGCTGTTCGCCCATCCTGATGACGCCGAGTTCATGTGCGGCGGCACGGTCGCGCGGTGGGCGGGCGAAGGGTGTGAGGTCCACTACGTGGTCCTGACCGACGGGTCCGCAGGTTCGAACCAGCCCGGGGTGACCCGCGAGGGGCTCCGCGAGATCCGGGAACGCGAGCAACGCGCGGCGGCCGACGTGCTCGGCGTCGCGAGCGTCACCTTCCTGGGTGAGCTCGACGGCCATCTGGAAGTCACGGAGGCCACGCGCAGGAAGGTCTGCCGTCAGATCCGGCGTTTGCGTCCGGAGGTGCTCGTTGCCCCCGACCCCTCGCGCCTATGGAGCGGCGATGGCTACATCAACCACTGGGATCACAAGCAGGCCGGACTGCTGGCGCTCACCGCCGTCATGCCCGACGCGCCGACGCGCCTGATGTTCCCCGAGCTGGAGGACGAAGGGCTGGAACCGTTCGAGGTCCCCAACCTCTGGATGGCGATGAACGAGGCCGGAACGTACGTGGATATCACCGATACCATGGATACGAAGCTCCGTGCGCTGGCGGCACACGAGTCCCAACTCAAGCTCGAAGATGTCGAGAAGTGGGTGCGGGGCAGGGCCGAGGAGTTCGGGAAGGCTTCGGATCAGGGCTATACCTACGCCGAGATGTTCAAGGTCTTCCGCTTCGTGGACGAGGATTGAGACGATATGGACGAAGAGCGCTTCGAACCTGTGGAACCGGGGGATGACGAGGAACCGCTCGATCTCACGCCGCAAGAGCGTGAGGACATCGCCGCGGACCTCGAGGACCTCTCTGCCATGCGCGTGGTGTTCCAGCCGCAGGGGGTCAAGGGCGTGGTCATCAGCTGCCAGGATTGCGGCGAGAACCACTACTACGAATGGGAACTGCTGCAGGACAACCTGGAGCACATGCTCCACACCGGCGAGCCCCGGATGCACGAGCCGGCGTTCAACCTGCTCGAGGACGAGTACATCCAGTGGGACTACGGCAAGGGCTACGTCGACGCGCTGAACGACACCGGTCTGCAGCCCGATCGCCGGATCGAGGTCACGCAATGCCCGTGGTGCGAGACGGCCTTCCAGCCCGAGTTCCAGTTCTGTCCCAAGTGCGGGCGTTCGCTGGGGGCGGTGCGGATCTTCAAGGAACTGCTGGACCGAGGCGTGGACGAACGTGACGCGCGTTCGATGCTGGTCCGCGCCGGCTACGAACCCTTCTAGCGCGGGGCCCGGTATCCTTCGGGGCCGTGGCCATCCAATGGGCGTTGTGGGTGCATATCGCGTCGGTGCTCGTGTTCCTGGGGGCGCACGGCGCGTCCATGACCGTGCTCTACCGGATCCGCAAGGAACGCGACCGGGAGAAGATCCTCTCGTTCGTGACGCTGTCCGGCCAAACCTCCAAGCCGATGTACTACGCGCTTGGGGCGATCGTGCTGAGCGGCACCTACCTGGGGTGGCGGCT
>JBBRTK010000220.1:0-3597 GCA_038244455.1 Actinomycetota bacterium | reverse complement strand
GGCATGGACGATCCGGTCGCGATCGCGCTGGAACACGGTTCGGAGGAGGTCTTGGGGCTCGTCGCGCTCCCGGCCCTTCGAAGCGGATGCATGCACCGCAGCAGGCGAGAGCGTCAGTGCTTCGATCTCCTCGGTCCGCTCACGGGGGGTGGTCACGGGTTCATCGTAGCGGCCGGGGCCGACAGCTCCGGCTGTCTCACTTGCCGAACACTCGGTAGTACAGATAGGCGAAGGTCTCGCGCGCGTAGCCCTGGAACCTCGTGCCGAGACTCCTGGCCGCCGAGGTCCACGTGGCGGAGCCGTAGCCATGGAACCCGAGGTCGCTCGCCATCCGTTCGATCCGAGCGTTGTGCCACGGATCGGAGACCAGGAACGCCGAGGTCATCCCGTGGTTGGCCAGGTACTTCGCGGCCGCCCGCATGCTCTCGAACGACGAACGCCCGACGGGGAGCGCGACCGCGGCGGCGGCCGGCACCCCTTTCGAAACGAGGTAGTCCCGGCCGGCCTGCCCTTCCGTCGTGGTGTCGCCCGGCTGTTTGGCTCCAAGAACGATCACCGTTGCCGCGCGACCTTGGCTGTACAGCAGCAGCACGTGATCGAGTCTGCCCTGGAACACCGGCGAGGGCGTTCCGCCGTACTCGGCGGCCCCGAGCACGATGATGGCATCCACCTTCCCGATCTGACTCGCCCCGTCCACGTGCGCCGCCCGCCACACCACGATCGCGCCCGCGCCGAGGACCGCGAAGCAGCCGAGGATCAACGCGATCAGACCAGCCAGGATGGGATGACGGCGCAGGGTACCCACCCGGTCAGCCTAGCAACGGCTAGCCGAAGGACCTCAGTCCAGACACAGCTGAGTCGCTTTGGACTCGAACAGCGTAGGCTCACCTGCCTTAGCCACGAGCTGATCAAGCTCCGCCTTCGAACCGGCGATGATGACCAATAGATACTTAGGGCCGTCGAAAGGTGCGGGGGTGCCTGAGTAACACGTACCCGGCGAAGTGTTCAGCGTGGGACCCAGTACGGGTTGTAGACGCGCATACTGGGCGTCGAGCGCGTTCGGATCGGCCGCTTGTCCTAACCCCGCTAGCCATACGTGAATACCAAACGGGGAACCCGTCGCCTGGTTTGGCGGGGCGGAAGAAGGTGGGGAGGATGTCGCCTCCCCACCACCTCCTCCTGCGCTGCATGCCGCGAAGGCACTCACGATCGAGAGCCCAACGACCGTCCGGACAAGTCTGCTTTTCGACCGATCGATCATGGCGCAACCACCCAACTGGAATCGGAGAACTGCGGCAACCGGGAGCGAAAGGACTGAAGCTCAGCTTCGAGGTCCGTTCCAGGCGCCAGCAACAAGACCGCGGCCCACACCCCTGGTCTGATGGCGGTCGGTGACGTCGTCGAGTCGATCACCCGGACGGTCGCGGTTGGCCCGTACTGGTCGCTGATCGTTGTCGCGGCTGCCTGGGCGTCCTGCTGCCATGCGAAGTCGCCGACCAGGATGGCCATCCCACTCGTGGATCGGCTCGGAGACGAGCTCGGAGACGGGCTCGTAGATGGGCTCGGGGACGGGGCGGGAGACGGACCTGTCCGGGCGAGCGTCGTCGACCGATCGGGGTCACCCACGTCGTACGGATCAACGAGCACTGCGCCGCAGCCGATCTGCGTCAGTTGCCCTGATGGCTCCTCTCGCGCGATCTGCCAGGTTGCGGCCGCCTCATCTGGAAGATTCCACAGGCGTGCCCCTCCCTGGTACCCGGCCAGATACCGCTCACTCGGCAGGACCCGCTCGCGGACAGCGTGGTCGCCGTCCAGCCGCCAGAGTTCGAAGCTAGGGGCCACCGTGGCCGTGGCATCCCCGGTCATCCGCACGAATTCCACGGTCCCTGCGGTGCCGACCACAGGTGTGCGGACTATCGACCAGGTGTTCGCGCCGTGGCCGAAGTGCGTCAGCTGCGTCCAAGCGCGGCTACCTAGATCGTATCGCCAGAGGTTGCTGAGGTACTCCCCCTCGGGGATGGCGACGGTCGGCGGCTCTGAAACGGCCGCCACGATCGTGTCGGGTCCCGCGAAGACCGGCGAGAAGACAAGGGAACCACGCTCCGGAGAACGGATGGAGCGCAGACCAATCGTCTTCGCCGACCACACCCGCAGTCCGGGAGTCTCGGCCCAGACGACATCCCCGGTGGGCGACCACGAGGGGTTCGCGGCCTCTCCGGATGCCTTCAGGCGAACCTCGCCCTGTGGACGGTCGATCACGACGACATCCGGCCCGGCGAGATCTTGAACATAGGCGACGCCGAACCGGGTGTCGGCAGCGACGTGACGCACCACGCCGTCGGTAGCGGGTCCCGTCGGAGTTGCAGCTCCGGCCCTGACGAGGGCCAAGCGTCCTGCGACCTCGGCAGGCACGGCCGAGGTTGCTGCGAATCCCAGCAACCTCGTCGTCCCGCCCGTGAGCTGGCCGCACGCCGCCCCGCTGCGGTCGGTGCCCCAGGCGTTAGCTGCCAGCAAGCCGGCGGTCGCGAGCGCCAGGACCGAGGCGATCCATCGTTTCTGCAACAGTTCCTCCTCAATAGTTGGTCACGTACTGGAAGTGCGCGGGGTCTGGATTGGAGAAGTTGAGACCCCAGTAGAAGTTGTGTCCGGGGTAGCTGCCCTTCCACATGTCGGGGATGTATTTGCCGTGATCGATGCCGTCGGCGCCGGTGCCGTTCCAATGACCTTGGCCTTGAGGGTTGCGCGCCGTGTTCGTGTCGACGGCGGCGCCCCACGCATGGGCTGACCACGTCGTGGTCCCGTCGATGTACCGGCAGACATAGCCGTAGACGCCATAGTCGACCGCGCCATCGGCGCGATCAGCACTGATGTGGTTCCGGATGTTGTAGTCGACGTCGCGACCGATGTACGTATTGACATTGAGGTAGCCGGGTTGGTTCCGCGCCGCCTGCGAGGGCCAATACGATCGCGCGTTGTTCGCCGCGTCGCCGCAAACAGGACCGAACTTGTTGACCAGGGCGCTCAACCCACTCGGGCGCTGCGGCACGCCTGCCGAGGAGTGATCGTGGACCCACCCGATCGGCACTTGATGTGCGTGATGCGCCTGAGCGACGCTGGGGACAAGCGCCACCAGAGCCGCTGCCCATACCGCCAGTCCCGACATCGCGACTCGTGAACACCAACGCGAGGAGGACCCCGCCATCGTGAACCACCTCCTGTAGACCTTGGGGGAGTTGGGGGGGGTTCGACCTTACTCGGAGGGGCTGGTCGATTTCCGTGATGCCCGTCACGCCGCAGCAAGACTCTCGTTCGCTCCAGGCGGAGTTCCTCACGACGCCGGGGATCCACCACGGCAGGGACGACCTGCCAAGTACCCCACCTCGCGGCTCCGCTCGAGCAAGAGCACCGCCTCATCGCCCGAGTCTATGACGCCGGTGCCCGGCGGCGCAACCCGCCCGGACGGCCTACTTGGAGGCGCTCTCGGCCGAGCCGACCGCGGCCTGCCCCGCCGCCAGCCGTGCCGTCTCCACCCGGAACGGGGAGCAGCTCACGTAGTCCAGACCCAGCTCGTGGCAGAACACCACGCTCGCCGGGTCG
>JBBRTK010000219.1:0-3600 GCA_038244455.1 Actinomycetota bacterium | reverse complement strand
TCTTCATCGATTGCCCGCCGTCACTCGGGCTGCTCACGATCAACGCTTTCGTGGCGGCACAGGAGGTGCTGATCCCCATCCAGTGCGAGTATTACGCTCTCGAGGGCCTCAGCCAGTTGCTGACGAACATCAAGCTCATCGAGCGCCATCTCAATCCGGTGCTCACCGTCTCGACGATCCTGCTCACGATGTTCGACGCGCGCACCAACCTCGCGAATCAGGTTGCACAGGACGTTCGCGATCATTTCCCGGACCAGGTGCTCGCGACACTCATCCCTCGTTCGGTGCGCATCTCCGAGGCACCGAGCTATGGTCAGACCGTGATCAGTTACGACGCCAATTCGCCCGGCTCCCTGTCTTATCTCGAGGCAGCCGCAGAAATCGCCCGAAGAGGAGCCCCCCAGTAATGGCCGCACCAAAGAGAACAGGACTGGGGCGCGGCATCGGCGCGCTCATTCCGAGCGATCTGGGCAGTCCCGCCCGTCCCGTCGATGTGTTCTTTCCCACTTCGCCCGCGGAGGCCGCGAGCATTCCCGCAGACGAACTCGTGAGCGTTCCGGGCGCGCGCCTGGCGAACCTCTCCCCGAATGACATAGTCCCGAACGCCGCGCAGCCGCGGACCACCTTTGTGCAGGAGGACCTGGACGAGCTGGTCGCCTCCATTCGTGAGGTGGGGGTGCTGCAGCCCATCGTGGTGCGCCCCATCGTGGACGCCGCTTCCGGCCAGCCGCAATACGAGCTCGTGATGGGCGAGCGCCGGTTGAGGGCCAGCAAGCTGCTGGGGCTCGACAGCATCCCGGCGGTCGTCAAGAACACCGCGGATGATGCGATGTTGCGGGACGCGTTGCTGGAGAACCTGCACCGCGCGAACCTCAATCCCTTGGAGGAGGCCTCGGCCTACCAACAGCTCCTAGCGGACTTCGGGATCACCCAGGACGAGCTCGCGACCCGGATCGGCCGCTCACGCCCCCAGATCACCAACACCATCCGCCTTCTTCGACTGCCGACAGCGGTGCAGAATCGAGTGGCCGCCGGCGTGCTGAGCGCTGGCCATGCCCGTGCCATCCTCTCCGCGGGCGATGAGGCGACGATGGAGCGCCTCGCGGACAAGATCGTCAACGAAGACCTCTCGGTACGGGCCGCCGAAGCCGCGGCAGGCCAGCTCACCACGAAGCCCACGCGCACCAAGCCGAGCGCGGGACGACGCCAGGGTCACCTCGACGAGATCGCGGAGCGCCTGGGTGATCGCCTCAACACGCGCGTGAAAGTGAATCTCGGATCGAGCAAGGGCACCATCGTCATCGACTTCGCGACGGTGGCCGATCTCAACCGCATCCTCGCGGAACTCAACGAGCCCGGCTTCGGGTAAAAAGCTGATCAGAGGCGTTTTAGGTTACGATCCGGCGTCCGAGATGGCGGCCTCGGCCAGGGCAGAATAGACCCAGCCGATATCGTGCCCGGCCGCTTCGAGGGCGAGCGGCAGCAGGGATGTCTCGGTGAGGCCGGGCAGCACGTTGGCCTCGAGGAACCAGGGGATACCCGCGGCGTCGACGATCAGGTCGATGCGGGAAATGTGCCGAAGACCCAGTGTGCGGTGCGCAAGCAAGGCCGCCGCCGCGGCGGCTTCCGAGACCTCCTCTGCAAACCTCGCGGGCGTGTAGAAGCGGGTCTCCCCGGCGTTGTACTTCGCCTCGAAGCTGTAGACGCCGGAGAGTGGCTGGATCTCGACGGCCGGAAGCGCCACCGGACCGTCGCCGGTGTCGATGATGCTGATCGCGATCTCGGTGCCGACCACTCGATGCTCGACGATCGCGACATCACAGTAGGTGTACGCATCCACCATCGCGCGCGGCAGGTCGTCCCGATTGTCGACGAGGGTGACGCCCTGGGCCGACCCGCCCTGTGCCGGCTTCACGACGAGGGGAACGGGGAGGCCATCCGAGAGGCTATCCAGCACACTGGTGGCACCCAGCTCACGGAAGGCATCTCGGGAGAGGGCGATCGAGCGTGGCGTCCGAACGCTGGCTCGCGACACGAGCACCTTCGCGGTCGGCTTGTCCCAGGCGAGACGCGCGGAGTCTGAGGTGGAACCGACGTAGGGGATGCCGATGAAGTCCAGCAGGCCACGCAGGGCGCCATCCTCACCGCTTGCACCATGAAGGGCCGGCCAGACGACATCCGGGCGCGCCTGTGCGAGGAACGCCAGGAGCGAGGCGTCCGGATCGCGAAGGGTCACGCTGATGCCGTGCTCCTGCAGGCGGTCGGCGACCTGGCGACCACTGCGCAGAGACACATCCCGTTCGTGCGAGATTCCTCCGGCGAGAACGACGATGGATCGGGGCGTGACGGTGGCCATCAGCTATCCGATGTTCGAGGGTGGGCTTGCGATGCCCTGTTTCAAGGGGATCGTCGCCAGCGGTGAGGTCTGCGCGAAGGTGTTTAGCAGGTCGAGCTCCCCGTTGATCACGACCGAGAGGCGTCGGATGCCCTCACGGATGAATTCGGGGGTGGGATAGCAGAACGAGAGGCGGATGTTGTTGCGGCCACTACCGTCGGCATAGAAGGCGGTTCCCGGCGTGTAGGCGACGAGTTCCTTGACCGCGCGCGGCAACATCGCCTTGGAATCCATGTGGTCTGGAAGGGTCACCCACACGTAGAACCCCCCGTTTGGCACCGTCCAGGACAGTTGGGGCAGGTATTCCGCGAGGGCGGCGAGCATCGCATCCCGGCGTTCACGATAGATCCCGCGGAAGGTATTGATCTGCCCCTTCCAATCGGCCGAGTCGAGGTATTCGGAGATCATGAGCTGACTGAACGAGCTTGGTGACAGCACCGCGGCCTCGTTGGCGAGGATGAGCTTCTCACGGATGGCGTGAGGGGCAAGGGCCCAACCCACCCGGAAGCCCGGCGCGAGTGTCTTGGAGAAGGTTCCGAGGTAGACGACGCCATCCTCATCGACCGAACGCATGGCCTGAGGAGGCGGGGAATCGAAATACAACAACCCATAGGGGTTGTCTTCGAGGACGAGGATCTCGTTCGCGCGGCAGATCTCCAGAATTTCGAGCCGGCGTTCCCAGGTGAGGGTGACTCCCGCCGGGTTGCTGAACGAGGGGATCGTGTAGAGGAACTTGATCGTCTTGCCGGCGGCCTTCAGGCGGCTGATCGCCTGGCGGAGCGCTTCGGGAATGAGGCCGTGCTCATCCATCGGAACATGGTTGATGTCGGCCTGGAACGAGTTGAAGACCACCATGGCGGTGACGTAACTCGGACCTTCCGCCAGCACGACATCTCCGGGATTGATGAAGAGCTTGGTGACGAGCTCGAGCGCGTGCTGGGACCCGGTCGTGACCACCACGTCGTCGACGCTCGCGCGGATGCCCTCGAGGGCCATGACCTCGAGGATCTGCTCCCGAAGGGTGGGGATGCCCTGTCCGGAGCTGTACTGCAGTGCCTGCGGGCCCTGGCTGGACATCATCCGCTCGAAGGCACCGGCAACGAGTTCGGGCGGCAGCCCGGCAACGAAGGGCATGCCCCCGGCGAGGGAGACGACCTCTGGACGGGATGCCACGGCGAACAGCGCCCGCACCTCTGAGGCGCTGA
>JBBRTK010000218.1:0-3604 GCA_038244455.1 Actinomycetota bacterium | reverse complement strand
TCCAGGATGATCCGACCCGCCACCTCGGCCGGCGTTCGTGCGATGTCGACGGCGGGGTTCACGCGGGCACGCTAGCAGGGGCTGCGGCGGGTTGTCCGGGACGCGAACCCGGTATCCTGTCGGTGTCGCTCAGCAGGGCCGGCGCCTCACGTCGGAAGGCACCCCGCAGGTTGACACTCCACGTACGTGGCCAGTAGTTTTATCCCTCGCGCCCCGGTTCGGCAGGTCTGCCTGGCGCGTCCATCTTCGAGCGGTGACTTTCGGGTTGGGTTCGTCGAAGAGACCTGCGGGTTCGGACTCCCGCCGAGCCCCGGTGTTTGACAACGGAAGAGTGCAGACGAGAGACCTATGCCTACCATCCAACAGCTCGTACGGCAGGGACGTCACGTCCCCAAGACGAAGACCAAAGCTCCCGCTCTGAGGAACTCTCCTCAGCGGCGCGGCGTCTGCACGCGTGTCTACACCATGACCCCGAAGAAGCCGAACTCGGCGCTGCGCAAGGTCGCGCGCGTTCGCCTCACCACCGGGGTTGAGATCACCGCGTACATCCCCGGCGTCGGCCACAACCTGCAGGAGCATTCCATCGTGCTGGTGCGTGGAGGCCGCGTGAAGGACCTGCCCGGCGTTCGCTACAAGGTGGTCCGCGGCACGCTCGACACCTCGGGCGTGAAGGATCGCAAGCAAGCGCGCTCGCGCTACGGCACCAAGAAGGGCGGACAGTAATGCCGCGCAAGGGACCTGCGCTGCGCCGCGACGTCACGCCGGATCCGGTGTATCAGAACCAACTGGTCACCCAACTCATCAACAAGGTCTTGCTCCACGGGAAGAAGACGGTCGCCGAGCGCACGGTCTACAAGGCGCTGGAGATCATCTCCGAGCGCACCGCCAACGACCCCGTCATCACGCTCAAGAAGGCGGTCGAGAACGTTCGCCCGCAGCTTGAGGTGAAGTCTCGTCGTGTTGGTGGTGCCTCCTATCAGGTTCCCATCGAAGTCAAGCCCAGCCGCGGCACCACGCTGGCGCTCCGCTGGCTCGTGAACTACAGCCGGGGGCGTCGCGAGAACTCGATGGCCGACCGCCTGGTCGCCGAGATCATGGATGCGGCGAACGGCGCCGGCGCGTCGGTCAAACGCCGGGAAGACATGCACAAGATGGCGGAGGCCAACAAGGCATTCGCGCACTACCGCTGGTGATGCACTACAGGGCGAGCGAAGGGGACGTCTAGATGGCGAGCCCCGCGGAGAAGATGCACGTGGCACAGGCCGAACACGAAGGGAAAGACAAGGGACTCCACATCCGTGAGTACCCGCTTGCCCGCACGCGGAACATCGGCATCATGGCCCACATCGACGCCGGCAAGACCACGACCACCGAGCGCATCCTCTACTACACCGGCAAGGCGTACAAGATCGGTGAGGTCCACGAGGGCACCGCGCAGATGGACTGGATGGCGCAGGAGCGCGAACGCGGCATCACGATCACCTCGGCGGCCACCACCTGTCAGTGGAAGGGCCACTGGATCAACCTCATCGACACGCCCGGCCACGTGGACTTCACGGTCGAGGTCGAGCGTTCGCTGCGAGTACTGGACGGCGCCGTCGCGGTCTTCGACGCCGTCGCAGGGGTCGAGCCGCAGTCCGAGACGGTGTGGCGCCAGGCCAACCGGTACAACGTTCCCCGCATCTGCTTCGTGAACAAGATGGACCGCACCGGTGCCAACTTCGAGCGCACCGTCGACATGATCGTCGACCGCCTGGCAGCGAACCCGCTCGTGTTGCAGCTTCCCTGGGGCACCGAGGCAGACCTGCACGGGGTCATCGACCTGGTCGAGATGAAAGGTCATTACTGGGAAGGCGAGATGGGGGAGGACTGGAAGGACACCGACATCCCCCCCGAGTACATGGAAGCCGCCAAAGCCGGCCGCCACCAGCTGTTCGAGAAGCTCGCCGATCACGACGATGCCCTCATGGAGAAGTTCATCGCCGAGGAGGAGCCAACGGTCGAGGAGCTCCGCCGCGCTATCCGCCGCGCGACCCTCGCGAACGAAGGCGTCCCCGTGCTCTGCGGATCGGCGTTCAAGAACAAGGGTGTGCAGCTGGTCCTGGATGCCGTCGTTCAGTACCTGCCCTCTCCGCTCGACGTGCCGCCGCTGGAGGGACACAAGATCTTCAAGGAGGACGAGAAGGTCCTCCTTGAGCCCGACGACGCCGCGCCGTTCAGCTCTCTGGCGTTCAAGATCATGTCGGACCCCTACGTGGGCCGGCTCACCTACCTCCGCGTCTACAGCGGCGTCCTGCACAGCGGCTCTCACGTCCTGAACTCGTCGAAGGATCGCAAGGAGCGCATCGGCCGTGTCCTGCAGATGCACGCGAACCACCGCGAGGACCTCGAGGCCGCGTACACGGGTGACATCGTCGCCGTCGTCGGCCTCAAGCATGCCACCACGGGCGACACCATCTGCGATCCGAACCACCCGGTCGTGCTGGAGTCCATCACGTTCCCGCCGCCCGTCATCTCGGTCGCCGTGGAGCCGAAGACCAAGGCCGACCAGGACAAGCTGGGCACGGGCCTGGCCAAGCTCTCCGACGAAGACCCCACCTTCGTGGTCAAGTTCGACGACGAGACCGGTCAGACGGTCATCTCCGGCATGGGCGAACTCCACCTGGACATCATCGTGGACCGCCTCAAGCGCGAGTTCTCGGTGGACGCGAACGTCGGCAAGCCGCAGGTCGCCTACCGCGAGACCATCCGCAAGCAGGTCCACAAGGTGGACATGCGGTTCGTTCGTCAGACCGGTGGCCGCGGGCAGTTCGGCCACGTGGTCCTGGACCTGGAGCCCACGGGCCCCGGTGGCGGCTACGAGTTCATCAACAAGATCGTCGGCGGCAAGATCCCACGGGAGTACATCCCGGCCGTTGACCAAGGCATCCAGGAGGCGCTGGAGAACGGCATCCTGGCCGGGTACCCCATGGTCGACCTCCGCGCGACGCTGATCGACGGCAGCTACCACGAGGTCGACTCCTCGGAGATGGCGTTCAAGATCGCCGGGTCCATGTGCGTCAAGGAAGCCGCCCGTAAGGCGGACCCCTGCCTGCTGGAGCCGGTCATGGAGTTCGAGGTGGTCACGCCCGAGGATTTCCTGGGCGACGTGATGGGCGACGTGACCGCCCGCCGGGGCCGCATCGAGAACATCGACGAACGCGCCGGACAGAAATCGGTCCGCGTGATCGTGCCCCTGGCCGAGCTCTTCGGCTACGCCACCGAACTCCGGTCGCGCACCCAGGGACGCGCCGCGCATAGCCCCATGCAGTTGCACGCATACAACGAGGTTCCCGTGCAGGTCTCCAAGGAGATCATCGCGCGGGTCACAGGCGAGTAAGGAAGGACGAAGCCATGGCCAAGAAGAAGTTCGAGCGCACCAAGCCCCACGTCAATATCGGCACCATGGGTCACATCGACCATGGCAAGACCACCCTGACGGCGGCCATCACCAAGCGCCAGGCCGAGAAGGGCCTTGCCGACTACACCCCCTTCGACCAGATCGATAAGGCTCCCGAGGAGCGCGAGCGCGGCATCACCATCGCCATCGCCCACGTGGAGTATC
>JBBRTK010000217.1:0-3627 GCA_038244455.1 Actinomycetota bacterium | reverse complement strand
TCGCCTGCAGCGAGAGGTTCGAGGTGTAGCCGTACTCGCAGTGGGCGATGACCCAGCGCGCCTCGGCGGCCGGCTTGCACAACTCCTTCAGCGTCCGGAAGCTGACGCCCTCCCAGGTGTTATCCAGCGTGCTCCAGCCGGTGACGCAATGCATGTCCGCGTCGATCTTCGCGTTCGGAAGTTCGCGCAGCTGTTGGTAGGAGAGCGTCATCGGGTTCTCGACCAGGCCGGAGAGCTCCAGCGGCCAGTTCGTGCCATCGAACTTGGGGATGGGTCCGTAGTGCAGAACCGGCCAGGTCTTCACCAGCCGCTGCCCGGGCGGGATCCGATGCGCGATCTCCTCCGGGTAGTTCTTCGTGAACATGCCCATGTGTGCTCCTTCAGCCCAGGATGGACGCCCACGCGTCCAGGACCAGCCCGACCGCGTCGTCGTCGATGTCGACGTGGGTAACCATCCTGACCTGCTTTCCGATCAGCGTGGCGCCCACACCCAGGGCTTGCAGGCGTTCGATCGCGTCGATCGCCGCCAGCCCCGACACCAATGTGTCGACGAACACCATGTTCGTTTCAACCGACGGGGGATCGATGCTGCCGGGGATCAGTTCGGCCATGGCTTCGGCGATGCGCCGTGCGCGGGCGTGATCCTCGTGGAGGCGGCCGGGACCCTCCCGCAGGGCGATCAGGCCGGCGGCCGCCATGATCCCGGCCTGGCGCCAGGCCCCGCCGAACAGGATCCAGAGCCTGCGCGCCTCCCGGATGAGCTCGGTGGGGCCGCAGAACACGGACCCGATCGGCGCGCCGAGCCCCTTGGAGAGGCAGAACATCATCGTGTCGACCTGGGTCGTCCACGCCGTGGCGGGCACACCGGCTGCCGCGGCGGCGTTGAAGATGCGGGCCCCGTCCATGTGGATGGGCAGGCCGGTCTGTTCGGCAACCTTGCGGATCTGCCGCAGCTCCTCCACCGGCATCACCGAACCCTGGGCGCTCCCGACAGTGTTCTCCACCGCAAGCAGGTCGAGGACCTCGACGTCGTAGAAGCTGTCGGGCTCGACCAGTGAGCGAGCGTCGTCCACGGTCATCCAGCCCCGTTCGTTGCCGGGCGCCGTTCGGTAGGAGATGCCCGAGAGGGCGGCCGACGTGGCGACCTCGGTCGTCGCCACGTGCGCGTGGGCAAGGCAGCCGATGAGGTGGCCCTTTCCCCCGAAGTGGGTCGCGAGCCCGATCTGGTTCGCCATGGTGCCGGTAGCGACGTAGAGGGCTGATTCCTTCCCGGTGACCTCGGCGGCGAGGTCCTGGAGTTCGTTGACCGAGGGGTCGTCTCCGTACCAGGCGTCGCCGACTTCCGCGTCCGCCATGGCCCGGCGCATGGCGACCGAGGGCTTGGTGACCGTATCCGAACGAAGGTCCACGCGGAAGGCTGGCACGGCGCTCAGTCTATCCTCGGCCCCGCCCGGCCCACCGCTCAGCCGAAGAAGACCCCCGCCTCGCGATACAGCTCGAGAGGAACGAGTTTCCGCTCCTGAAGGGCATCGGCCAGGGGCACGTCGATGATGTCCTGGCCCCGACGCGCCACCATCCTCCCCCAGCCTCCCGCGCTCGCAAGATCCACGGCCGCGAGCCCCATGCGGGTTCCCAGCACCCTGTCGAAGGAGACGGGCGTGCCGCCGCGTTGCACGTGCCCCAGGATGGTGACCCGCGTCTGGAAGCCCGTGAGCGCCTCGATCTCGGGCGCGATGACGGTGGCAAGGCCGCCGAGCTTGGGGAATCCATTCGGGTCCAGAGAAGATGCGGGCAGGGTGAAGCCCGACCCCTCCGCGGGGACCGCGCCTTCGGCGACCACCACGATGGAGAACGAGGAACGACGGGCGTGCCGCCGGCGAAGCAGGCTGCACACCTCATGCAGGTCGAAGGGACTCTCGGGGATCAAGATCGCATCGGCGCCGCCGGCCATCCCCGCGTACACCGCGATCCACCCGGCGTGCCGCCCCATGACCTCGACCAGGATGACCCGGTCGTGACTCTCCGCGGTGGAGTGGAGGCGGTCGATGGCGTCGGTCGCCACCTGCACCGCGGTGTGGAAGCCGACCGTGATGTCGGTGCCCGATAGATCGTTGTCGATGGTCTTCGGAACGCCGATCACGGGGAGCCCGTCGTCCGCCAGCGCGAGCGCTGCGCTCAATGTGCCTTCGCCCCCGATGGCGATGAGCCCGTCGAGCCCATGCCGTTCGAACGTGGCGCGCACGCGCGCCGGCCCGTCCTCCACTCGATAGGGATGCAGTCCTGAACTCCCGAGGATGGTCCCACCGCGCGGCAAGATCCCGCGAACCTCGGCTTCTCCCAGTTCCATCGAGTCGTCCTCGACGACCCCCCTCCATCCGTCCATGAATCCGACGAAGGAGTGCTGCATCGGCCCGAGACCTTTGCGAACGATCGCGCGGATGACCGCGTTGAGCCCCGGGCAGTCGCCGCCGCCCGTCAGAACTCCGAATCGCATGAGGGGAACCTACCCGATGGACGAGCCCGGGGCGTGAGCGGCGGCTCTAGGCTTGCGCGGCGTCGTCGGCCACGTCGTCATCCGCAGCGTCGTCTTCAGCTGCGGCCTGGCGGGCCTTGAGGACCTGGTACCAGCTGTCCTCATACGCGTGGTCATCGCCGGGGCGAGGCTCGGCTTTCGCCTCTCCCACCCCGTTGGCGTCCTTCTTCTTGTCGGTCGTGGCTTCACCCATGTGTCTCTCCCTCGCTCATACACCTCCATCGGACGGCCCCGGGGGGACCTTGAGCGGAACCTGGCGGGAGGCAGGCGAGCCGGTAGGATTGCGGTCATGAGCGTGCTTGCGATCCAAGGCTTCCTGGAGTGGTTCTTCGTTGGTCTGCTGGTCGCCCTTCTCGGGGTGGTCGGCCTCTTCAGCCTCTACGCGGCGTCTCAGGTGGTCCGGAACCCCGGCCGTTCGCCCCGGCGTCGCTCTTCCTAGCTAGCCCTCCGGCACGTCGAGGTCGGCCAGGACCACGAGGTGATCCGAGGCTTCCGGGCCCCCTCGCACTGCTACCCGCCCCACTCGGATCTCCCTGGACACGAACAGGTAGTCGATCCGCGCGGTGGGCGCGGACGCCGGGAAGGTTGCCCCGGCCTCCCGGCCCGCATCTACCGCCACCTCGCTGAAGGCTGCGACCACCGAGGACTCCTCCCCCGCGTTCAGATCACCGCCCAGCACGAACGGCCGGCGGTCTCCGATGATTCCGACCAGCTCGCGGGCGTTGCGGTACCGTTCGCCGCCGACGAGCCCCAGGTGTGTCGACACCACCCAGATGCTCCCCGGGCCACCAGTGGCCAGCGCGATCACCGCACCGCGGGGATACCGGTGAGACGATCCGGAGAAGCGGTGGTGCCGGACCGCGTCCACCCGCCAAGGACGTCGCACCAGCAGACCGTCCTGTACCCGGCGCCGCAGTACGGCGGGCGGATCCGCCACCCGCTCCATCCCAACGTGTTCGGCCAGCTTGAGGAAGGAGCCGCGCGGCCCCGACTCCTGCACCATCGCCAGGTCGATCGCCTCCGTGTCCAGGATCGACGCCATCCCCGCGATCCCGGTCCGGAGCCCGTGGAGGTTGGCTGTGGCGACCTTGACG
>JBBRTK010000216.1:0-3632 GCA_038244455.1 Actinomycetota bacterium | reverse complement strand
GCCCTCGTGCAGCACGATGATCCGGTCGGACATCGCCAGCACCTCGGGCAGGTCGCTCGAGATGAGGATGATCGCGAGCCCGGACGCCGCCAGCTCCGCGATGAGCCGGTGGACCTCGACCTTGGCCCCGATGTCGATGCCGCGGGTGGGTTCGTCGAGGATCAGAACGCGCGGTCCCGCTGCGAGCCACTTGGCCAGGACGACCTTCTGCTGGTTCCCGCCGGACAGCGCGCCGACCTCCTGGTCGACGCCGGTCATCCGGACGTTGAACTGCTTCGTGTGCTCCAAGGCGATCGCGCGCTCCGTGGCCGCCGAGATGAGGAGCCTCGGGAACAGGCGGGGCAGGATCGGCAGGGTGACGTTCTGGGTGATCGTGAAGTCCAGGACAAGGCCCTCCTGGTGGCGGTCCTCGGGCAGGTAGGCGAGACCCTCGCTCATCGCCGCTGACGGAGCCGCGAAGTCCACCGGCCGGCCACCGAGGCGGACCTCGCCACTATCGCGGCGGTCGAGGCCGAACAGGACCCGGGCCACCTCCGAACGGCCGGCGCCGACGAGACCCGCGAGCCCGACGATCTCGCCCGCACGAACCACGAACGAGACGTCGCGGAACACCCCGACCCGCGTCAGCCCGGCCACCTCGAGCAGCACGTCGCCGATCGGGTTCTCCACCTTGGGGAAGAGGGACACCTCCCGGCCGACCATGTGACGGATGAGGTCGGCGGTGGTGAGCTCCGACGTCTTCCGGGTGATCACGAGGCGCCCGTCGCGGAACACCGTCGCGCGGTCGCACAGCGCGAAGACCTCGTCCAGGCGGTGGCTCACGAACAGGATCGCGACGCCACGATCGCGGAGCCGCCGGACGATCGTGAACAGCCGCTCGACCTCGTGGGCAGACAGGGACGCCGTCGGCTCGTCCAGGATCAGCACGTTCGCTTCCACCGAGAGGGCCTTGGCGATCTCGATGAGCTGCTGGTCGGCCATCGACAGACCGCGGACCGGAGCCCCTGCGTCGAACTGGACGTCGAGCTCGGCGAATAGTGCCTGGGCCGCCTTGCGCATGCCCCGCCAGTCGATGGAGCCCAGCCGACCGGAGGGAGCGTGCCCGATGAACACGTTCTCCGCCACGGTCAGGTCCGGGAACAGGCGCGGCTCCTGGTGGACCACGGCGATCCCGAGCGCGCGGGACTGGGCCGGCCCGGGGATCGCGGTCGGCACCCCATCGAGGCAGATCTCGCCCCCGTCCGGCTGGTGCACCCCGGCCAGGATCTTCACGAGCGTGCTCTTGCCGGCCCCGTTCTCGCCGACGAGGGCGTGCACCTCGCCCGGGAGGAGCTCCAGGGACACGTCCTCGAGCGCGGCCGTGGCGCCGAACCGCTTGGAGACCCCCGTGAGCGAGATCCGCGGGGTCACGACCCGGCCCTGATCGGCACGCGCACCACCCGCACGCCGACCTGCTCGATCTCCGCCACCATGTCGGCAGGGGCCGCAACGTCGGTGATGACCGCCGTGAGCCGGTCGATCCGGCAGAAGGTGGCCGACGCCGTCCGACCCCACTTGGTGTGATCCACGAGCGCGTAGACCTCGCGGGCGGCCGTCACCATCGAACGCTTGATCTGGGCTTCCTCCTCCATCGCGTCGGACAGCCCGGCGTCCATCGTCAGGCCGACCGCGCCGACGAACGCCTTCTGGACGTTGACGCGGCGGAAGACGCCGTCGCCGAGCGGACCGATGACCGACAGCGCCTCGACGCGAACCCTGCCGCCGAGCATGAGCACGGTGATGCCCGGATGGCCGGCGAGCTCGAGCGCGATGCGGATGCTGTTGGTGATCACGGTCAGTTGGTGCCAGTCGTCACGGGACTTGAGGTGGCGCGCGACGTACAGGGCGGTCGTGCTCGCGTCGAACACCACGCTGTCGCCGTCGTTGATCAGGGCCGACGCGGCCTCGCCGATCCGCGCCTTCTCATCGCGCTGCAGCCGCTCCCGCACCTCGAACGCCGGCTCCGGCCGGTTGCCGACTCGCGGGGCGATCGCGCCACCATGCGTACGGACGAGCCGGGCCTCGCCCTCGAGGACCAGGAGGTCCTTCCGGATGGTCACCGAGGACACGCCGAAGCGGGCGGCCAGGTCGGCCACGCGGACGCGCCCGAGGTCCTGGATCAGCCGCGCGATCTCCTCCTGGCGCTCCGGCGCAAAGACCGCGGCTTCCGCTGCATCGCCGGCGCTGGCCGTCACGACTTTGTCTCCAATCGAAAGGGGAAGGGCACTGGAACGAAACTTCGTTTGCTTGCGATTGGATGCACTTTGCCGACCGGTTACGTGGATGTCAAGTGCCGCTCATGGCGTGCTGAACGGCGTGGCCGGGTCCGCCGCGATGCCGCGCCGATTCCCAGTTGATGACAGGCGGGAGGCGTCGTACCATCGCACAAGGAAATCAATCGCAAACAGTCGTAACCACTCGACCCCCGGGGCCACGCGAGGTCCCAGTGCCGCCAACTCCTGGCCGGAGGTCACGACAGATCCAGATGGACACGGTACGGGCTGCCACTTCCCGGGCGGGAGCCTCCACGCGGCCGATCGTCAACATGCACATGCACGTGCCGCCCAACTTCTCGGCGTTCCGCACGCCGGAGGAGGTCGTCGCCGTCGCGGCGCGCGAGGGAGCCCGCGTCGTGGGAGCGTCCAACTTCCACGACCACCGGGTCTACCGCCGGTTCGCCGACGCGGCACGCGATGCCGGCATCCTGCCCATGTTCGGGCTGGAGTTCATCACGGTCCTCGACGAGCTGCGCACCGCCGGGACGCTCGTGAACGACCCCGCCAACCCCGGCCGGATGTACCTCTGCGGGAAGGGCGTGAACCCCTTCAAGGACCCGTCGCCGGCCGCCCTCGAGATCGATGCGGCCGCTCGCGCCGCGAACGTCGAGCGGGCGCAGGCAATGGTGGCGCTCGTCCGGGAGCGCTTCGCCGGCGGCGGTGTGGCGACGTCGCTGGATGACGCGACGATCATCGAGGACGTCGCGGACCGGGCCGGCGTGCCCGCCGACTGGATCGTCCTGCAGGAGCGCCACATCGCGATGGCGTTCCAGGAAGTGCTCTTCCTGCTCGTTCCGGCGGAGCGCCGCGCGGGACGGCTCGCGCGCGTGTTCGGGGCCCCGACGACCGTGAACATCGACGACCCCATCGCGGTCCAGGGCGAGATTCGGTCCAGGCTGATGAAGGTCGGCGGACCCGCGTTCGTGGCCGAGTCCACGCTCTCGTTCGGGGACGCCGTTCGCCTCGTGCTCGAATGGGACGGAATCCCCGCCTATCCCACACTCGCCGATGGGGCATCACCGATCTGCGCCTTCGAGGACCCGCCCGAGGCTCTCGCCCAGCGGATGCTCGATCTCGGGTTGTCCATGGCGGAGCTGATCCCGGCCCGCAACTCGCCCGACGTCGTCGACCGGTACGTCCGTGCGTTCCGCTCGGCGGGCATCGTGGTGGCCGCCGGCACGGAGCACAACACGCTGGACCAGATCCCGTTCGACCCGGCCTGCCGCGGGGGGACGCCGCTCTCCGCGTACGCGCGCGATTCCTTCCTCGAGGGCGCGTCCGTCATCGTCGCGCACCATCATGAGCGCTCGATGGGTC
>JBBRTK010000215.1:0-3633 GCA_038244455.1 Actinomycetota bacterium | reverse complement strand
GGCTTGGTCTACTGGTTCGTCTACCTGCGCGCGACGGACTGATCGGCTCCCCTAGCGAGGGATGTGGTGGCGGAAAGCTTCGGCGAGCGCCACCGCGGCTCCCGGGTCCCCCGCAACCACCGGCCGCATGATCGCGGTTCCGACGATGACGCCGTCCGCGAACGCGCAGGCCTCCGCAGCTTGCTCCGGCGTGCTGATGCCCACGCCGACCAGGAGCGGCAGGTCGGTGAACGGGCGGAGTCCTTCCACCAGCGGCCGCGCCGAACCGGAGAGCTGATCCCGAGAGCCGGTCACGCCGTAGCCGGCCACGCAGTAGACGAACCCGTGCGCGGCCGCGGCGATCTCCTTGAGGCGCTCCGATGACGAACCGGGGGCCGCGAGCTGGACGGCATCCACCCCGTGCGCCGCGCACACCGACACCCACTCCTCGGATTCGTCGACGGGCAGGTCCGGGATGATGGCTCCGGCGACACCGCTCGCCTCCGCCTGGGCCGCGAACCGCCCGTAGCCCAGGCGGTACACCGGGTTCACGTACGTCATGACGGCCACGGGGATCTGCACGCCGGAGCCGGCGATCAGCTCAAGGATGTCCATCGGGTGCGTCCCGCGAGCCAACGCCGCAGCCGACGCTTCCTGGATGACTCCACCGTCCATCACCGGATCGGAGAACGGGATACCGACCTCGATGACGTCGGCGCCGGCAGCTTCCAACCCCAGGAGCAACTGCGCGTCCACTCCGGGATAGCCGCCGGTCACGTACGGCACGAACACCTTGCCGCCGCCGTCCAGGCGCGCGCGGAGCGCCGCTTCCAGCCGGTTCACTCAGCGCCGTCCATGCCCAGCGCCTTCAGCACGGTGTCCAGGTCTTTGTCCCCACGCCCGGACAGGCACACCAGGATCTTCGAGCCTGCCGGCAGCGGCCTGGTCAGCAGCCACCCGATGATGTGGCTCGGTTCCAGCGCGGGGAGGATACCTTCGGTTCGCGCGAGCGCCTGGAAGCCATCGAGAGCCTGCGCGTCCGTCGCGCTCACGTAGCTGGCGAGCCCCTCGTCGTTCAGCCAGGCGTGCTCGGGTCCGACGCCCGGGTAGTCCAGGCCGGCGCTGATCGAATGCGTCTCGATGATCTGGCCGTCGGGGTCCTGAAGCAGGTAGGTTAGCGCGCCGTGAAGGATGCCCGGCTGCCCCTGGGTGATGGACATGCAGTGCTCCCCCAGCCCGGGGCCGCGCCCTCCCGCCTCCACACCGATCAGCTGCACTCCTTGCGCCCCAACGAACGCGGTGAACATGCCGATCGAGTTCGAACCGCCGCCGACGCAGGCAAGGACGTACTCCGGGTCCGAGCCCGCCGTCGCTGTGTATTGGGCGCGAGCCTCGTCGCCGATGATCCGTTGCAGGTCACGCACCAACATCGGGAACGGGTGGGGCCCGACCACCGACCCGATCACGTAGTGGGTGTTCGCGACGGTGCCGGCCCAGTCGCGGAGCGCTTCGTTCACGGCTTCCTTGAGCGTCCTGGTGCCGGCCATGACGGGAACGACCTCCGCGCCCAGCAGCTTCATCCGCGCGACGTTCGGGGCCTGGCGCGTCATGTCTTCTTCGCCCATGTAGACGACGCACGGCAGACCCAGCAGCGCGCACGCGGTGGCAGTGGCAACCCCGTGCTGGCCGGCGCCGGTCTCGGCGATGATCCGCTCCTTGCCCAGCCGCTTCGCCAAGAGCACCTGCCCGATCGCATTGTTGATCTTGTGGGCGCCGGTGTGGGCCAGGTCTTCGCGCTTCAACCAGATCTCGTAGCCGAGTTCCTCTGATAGGCGCGATGCGCGCGTCATGGCCGTCGGACGACCGACGAAGTCGCGGAGCAGATCGCCCAGTTCGGTCTGGAATCCGGGATCGGTCCGAAGCTCAGACCAGGCAGCGGCCAGTTCGTCCAGGGCAGGGATGAGCACCTCGGGCACATAGCGGCCGCCATAGGTGCCGAACCGCCCGCGGGCGTCGGGGATGGTCTGCATGACCTACTCCTCTCCGGTGAGCCGGCGCAGTTCGGCGCGGGGATCCGCAGCTCGCATCAACGCCTCACCCACCAGGATGCCAGATGCGCCCGCGGCGACCGCCGCCAGGACCTGCGCGCGGGTCGAGATGCCACTTTCCATCACGGCCACGCGCCCGACGGGGATCCGCGCGAGCTGCGCCAAGGCGCGCTCGGCGTCGACCTCGAGTGTTTCCAGATCGCGGGCGTTCACCCCGAGGATCTCGGCATCGGTCGCGAGCGCCCGGTCCAGGTCTACCGACGAGTGCGTTTCGACCAGCGCGTCCATCCCCCACTCGCGCGCGGCTGCGAGCATCGCCGTCAGCTCCTCGTCCGTGAGGCACGCGGTGATGAGCAACACGGCATCCGCGCCGGCTGCCCGGGCCTGGACCACCTGCGACACCCCCACCAGGAAGTCCTTGCGCAGGACAGGCAGGTCCGTGACCTCATGAACCGCCCGCAGGTCTTCGAGCGATCCGTGGAAATGGTGGGGCTCCGTGAGCACGGAGATGGCGGCCGCGCCCGCGTCGGTGTAGGCCCGGGCCTGCTCCCGGGGATCCGGGCTCGAGATGGCGCCGGCGGTCGGTGATGACCGCTTGATCTCGGCGATGACCGCGGGCGTTCGCGACCGGAGCGCTGTCGCCAGCGATCGGGGCGCCGGGGCCAGCGCCGCGGCTGCTCGGAGCGCGTCCAGGTCGAGCGGTCGCTCCGCCAGTTCGCGACGGATGGTGATGGTGAGATCGGTCAGGAAGCCCATCGGAGGTAGGAGTCTAATGGCGTCCCAGCTCGCGCTAGATACCGAACCGCGCGCGCGCCGCGGCGAGGTCCAAGCCTCCCTCCATGGCGGCCCGGCCGACCACCGCTCCCTCGGCGCCCGCCGCGCGGAGCGCCTCCAGGTCTTCCAGCCCAGCGATCCCTCCGGCGGCCAGCACGGGGCGCCCCGACCGAACCAGCCGTTTGACCAGGGCCACGTCGGGTCCTTCGAGTCCGCCCACTCGGGAGACCGCAGTCACCAAGAACCGCACGGCACCCGCGGCCGTGAGCCAACCGAGCGTCTCCGCGAGTTCCAGATCGACCGTATCCGCGCCGCGAGAGCGGATACGCCCGTCCTGCACCTCGATCCCGACCACCAGCCGCTCCCCGTGGGTGCTGATCAGGGTCTGCACCGCCACTTCGTCGTCCAGCGCCCCTGAGCCGAGCACCACGCGGGATGCACCTGCGGCGAAGATCGCGTCGACCACCCGAGGCCCGCGGACGCCGCCGCTCGCCTGTACCTTCACGCCGAGGGCGGAAACTTCCTCGATCACGGACAGGTTCGCGGGCTGGCCGTTGAAAGCCAGGTCCATGTCCACTAGGTGGATCCAGCGAGCCCCTGTCTCGACGTAGGCCTGCGCCGCCGACAGCGGGTCTCCCCCGAACGCGAGCACGGGAACGGGCCCATCGGCGGTGAAGACGGCCAGCCGTCCATCCGCCACATCGATGGCCGGGATCACCTGGAACATGGCGCCAGCCTAGCGGGCGGTAGCATCGCGGTCATGGATCTGCCCGTCTTCGCGCTCCACACCGTCGTGTTCCCCGGACAACAGCTGGGGTTGCACGTGTTCGAG
>JBBRTK010000214.1:0-3635 GCA_038244455.1 Actinomycetota bacterium | reverse complement strand
GCCGGGTCGATCTTCCACGTGCAGGTTCAAGTAGTACTGGCCGTGCGTGTTGCCCATGGCGCGGATGGGCCGATCCAGGACGCACGTACAACCGAGGCCGCGCCCACCGTGGAGCAGGTGTCGCGCCACGCCGATCAGGTCTCCCACCACCGACGTCGCTGTGGGGTCTCCCCCGGCCCCGCGGCCGTAGAACATCAACTGCCCCACCTTCTCGCCTTCGACGAACACGGCGTTGAACGCATCGCGTACCGATGCGAGCGGATGCGTGGCAGGGATCATCGCCGGATGGACGCGTGCGCTCACGGCGCCCTCGTCCAGCTCGGCGATGGCCAGGAGCTTCACCACGTACCCCATCCGCGTGGCATCGGCGATGTCTTGCGCGGTCACCCTCGAGATCCCTTCACGGAACACATCGGAGGCGACGACGCGGCTGTTGAACGCGATGGATGCCAGGATCGCGCACTTCGCGGCGGCGTCGAACCCGTCCACGTCCGCCGTCGGATCGGCCTCCGCGTAGCCGAGCTGTTGGGCCTCCGCCAGAGCCTCGGCGAACCCCGACCCGTGCTCCGACATCTGCGTGAGGATGTAGTTGGTGGTGCCGTTGACGATCCCCATCAGGCGGCTCACTCGCTCACCCGCGAGCGACTCCTTGAGCGGGCGGATGAGCGGGATGCCACCGGCGACCGCGGCCTCGAAGGCCAGATCCAACCCGGCGGCGTCTGCCGCTTCGAACACGGATCTTCCGTCGGTCGCCAGGAGCTCCTTGTTCGCTGTCACGACGGGCTTGCCCGCCTTGAAGGCCCGCAGGATGAGGTCACGAGCAGGCTCGATCCCGCCGATGAGCTCGCAGACCACGTCCACGTCGGCGCCCTCGACCACCGCGGCCGGGTCGGCCGTGAATACCTCCGGCGGCAGCCCGAGCCCCCGGTCTCGGCCCGTATCACGAACCGCGACACGGGTAACCAGGAACCTACAGCCCGTGCGACGTGCGATGTCGTCTCCATGCTGATCCAGCATGCGGACCACGGCGGCGCCAACGGTGCCGCACCCCAGCAGCCCGATCCCCACGATGCGGTCGCTCACGACGCGTCCCCTCCGATCCAGGTGGCCATCAGTATCTCGTCCTCGTACCCCGACGACTTCCGAGAGTGCCGCTGGAGACGTCCTTCGTCCACGAACCCGAACTTGCGATAGAGCGCCACGGCCGCGGTGTTGTGCGGATAGACGCTCAGGACGATCTTCTCCACCCCCACCCCGCGAGCCCAGTGGATCGACTCGGCCATGAGCGCCGTACCGACGCCCTTGCCGCGCTCCGCCGCGGCCACACTGATACCGAGGGTCGCCACGTGGCGCGTGACCGGATGGCCCTCCCGCTGGATGTAGAGATGCCCCACCACCTCGCCGTCACGGATGGCGACGATCTGCGCCGACCGGTTGTGCCAGGGTCGCCGGAAACGCCGCCGGTATACGCGAACCGGGTGGGCGACACGTTCGCTGCGGACGTAGCCGCCTTCCGCGACGATCTCCCGCCAGAACGAGACGAAAGAACGCGCGTCACGGGGACGGGCGGGCCGGACCGCGACGCCTGGAGGCATCGGCGCATCGGGATCCCACCGGTGCGCCGCCGCCTCGAGCCGGTCCAGGTCCCCCTCGTCCTCCCGGCGCAGCCACTCCGTGCTGATCCCGTCACGAACCGCGACGACCGCCGGTCTCCCCACGCGGTTATAAGCGCTCGCGAGGGAGTACGTGTACGCGCCCGTGGCGGCAAACGCCAGCAGGTCTCCCCGCCGGATGTCGGCCGGCAGGTCGACACCGGCCGCGAGCGTGTCACCGGTTTCGCAGTGGCGGCCGACCACCGTGCACCGTTCGACGCCGCCCGAGCGCTGGGGGCCCGCGAAAGCCACTGCGTACTGGGCCCCGTAGAGCATGGGCCGGATGTTGTCGGACATCCCTCCGTCAACGGCGACGATGGTCGTGCCCACAACGGACTTGCGCCCACCCACCCGGTAGAGGGTGACGGCAGCAGGACCGACCAGCGTTCGGCCGGGTTCGACCGCCAGCGTGGGAACCGGAAGGCCGGCCACGGCAGATCGCGCCGCTAGACGCTCGAGGATCGCCGAGGCAACCTCCGCCAGAGGCAGCCCTCGTTCGTCGGTGTAGCTGATGCCGAAGCCGCCACCCACGTCCAAGATCTCGGCCGTGAGATCGGCCCGAACCCGTACGAGGAGATCGACGAGCGTGTCGACCTCGAGGAGGTAAGGCTCGACGTCCAGGATCTGCGAACCGAGGTGCGCGTGCAAGCCCACTAGGTCGATCCCGGGGAGCAGGGCGGCTGCCGCGACTGCGGCCGGCGCCTCGGCCATCGGCGTCCCGAACTTCGTTCCCTCGTGGCCCGTGGCGATAGAGGCGTGGGTCCGGACCTCGATCCCCGGCACAACCCGCAGGAGCACGCGTTGCCGGAGCCCAGCGGCCTCGGCCAACGCGCTTAGCCGCGTGAGTTCGTCCAAGCCGTCGGCGATGACCAGCCCCAACCGAACGCGAACGGCGAGCGCGAGCTCCTGATCCGACTTGTTGTTGCCGTGCAGAACCACACGGGACGGGTGGGCGCCGGCTCGCAGGCACGCCTCGACCTCGCCGCCGGTGGCAGCCAGCAGGTCCAGGCCCTCCTCGATCACGATCCGGAGCACGGAGTGGGCCGTGAACGCCTTGACCGCGTAGAACGCCATCGGGAAGAGGGAGGCGATGATGCGGCTGCGCGCACGGAGTTCGGCCTCGTCAACAACCAGCAGCGGGGTCCCGTACCGATCCGCGAGGGCGAGCGCCGACACCCCGCCGATCATCAAGCCGTCGGCGGTCAAGTCCGCGTTCTCCGGCCACGGCGGTCCCGGACGGCGCGCGATCCCTTCGATGTGCTCAGGACCGCGCGACGTTCTGCCCGACGCACTCCGCAGGTCATCCATCAGCGCGTTCCATGGATTCGGGCGCAGAGACGCCGATCACCGCGAGGAGGTTCGCGATGACCTGCTTGGTGCCCGCGCAGAGCCAAAGCCTGGACCGCGAGAGGGCGGGCTGATCGGGGTCGACCACCCGGCACTCGGTGTAGAAGCGGTGGAACGTCGCAGCCAGATCCACCGCGGCGTGGGTGAGGCGGTGCGGAGCGCGCTGAGCGGCGGCGTTCGCGATCACGGCTGGGGTGTCGGCCAGCGCGCGGAGGAGGTCGAGCTCGGGCTGCGTCGACAACAAGGACAGATCCGCGTGGTCGCGCGAACCGAGGGCCAGGCCGGCCGCTTCCGCCTTGCGGAGGATAGAGGCGATACGCGCATGTCCGTACTGCACGTAGTACACGGGGTTGTCCATGGTCTGACGCTTCACTACATCGATGTCGAAGTTCATCGCCGAGTCGTTGGAGAACTGCAGCAAGGTGAACCGGGCGGCGTCCGCCCCCACCTCATCGATGAGTTCGTCCAGGGAGATGAAGGTGCCTGCACGCTTGCTCATCTTCACCGGCTCCCCCCCGCGCAGGAACGACACGAATTGATAGAGGACGATCTCCACCGCATCTGGATCCAGGCCCAACGCCTCTGCCGCGCCCTTCACGCGCGTCACGTCGCCGTGATGGTCCGCGCCCCAGACGT
>JBBRTK010000213.1:0-3648 GCA_038244455.1 Actinomycetota bacterium | reverse complement strand
GCCCAGCTGATCCGCCCGGGCGTGCCCTGCCTCTACGGCTCGTTCTTCACCGCGCTCGACATGCGGACCGGATCGCCGGCGTTCGGCACGCCGGAGAGTGTGTTCGGCGTGCTGGCCGGATCACAACTGGCCCGGCGGTATGGATTGCCGTTCCGCGGTGGCGGTGGCCTCTGCAGCGCGAATTCGCTGGACGCCCAGGCGGCCTTCGAAACCATGACGATGCTGTGGGCCACGTTCCTGGCGGGGACCGACGTGGTGCTTCACGCGGCTGGATGGCTGGAGGGCGGCCTGACGGCCTCCTACGAGAAGTTCGCCTTCGACGTCGAGCTGCTCACGCAGTTCCAGCTGCAGGGCAGGGGCATCGGGTTCAGCGACGAGGAGCTGGGGTTCGACGCGCTGGCCGATGTGGGGCCGGGCGGACTGTTCCTGGCCTCCAAGCACACGAAGGCGCACTTCAAGGAGTGGCTCTACATGAGCCCGCTGTTCCAGACCCCCGACTTCTCAACGTGGGACGTCTCGGGGCGCCAGAGCACGGAGCAAGCCGCGAACATCGCATGGAAGAAGCTGCTCGAGTCCTACGAGGACCCGGGCATCGACCCCGCGGTCGACGAGGAACTGCGCGAGTACATCGCGACACGCAAGCTCGATCCCCCGGAGCCTGAGGACTGAAGCATGAGGCGTGTCTATCCAGACTGGGGTTTGGCGGGAAGGGCCGATACTGCCAGGCTTTGCAACTGACCTGCGTCCAACGCCCCGTCACCGTATACGGTCACCCATGTGCCTCCTGGCGTAACGAAGTTCACGCTCCCGATGCCGCCTTGCCCACCCGGCGGCATCACGTACATGTCTTGGCCGCTGACGGTAACGATAGAACCGGGTAGCCCGTCGGACATGAGTGCCTTCCAATGTTCATCCGGAGTCGCGGCGATCGACCAGGTGCGGATCTCCGCCTGCACTCCCGACTTGTACATCACAAGGATGTCCGGGTTCTCGCTTCGAGCCCACACAGCTGCAATGGAGGCGTCTGATGCCAGCGACGTTTGTGGAAGCAGGGTTGGCTCCCCCGTCATTGCTACGGCCTCGTTGAGGTTCATCTGAGAGCCACCGGCGAGGGGTGGTCCGTGCAGTACCGCGCCGATGCCTTGATCGCTCGCGCTCTGATGGCCAGATCGCCCCCCCCGAGCTGGGCTCCGACGACGATTCCGAAGGTCCCCAGCAGCCCCACCGCGAACAGCACGGCGCCGCGACGGCTGGTCGTTCCAGTTGCTGAGGCTCCATCCATACCGGTCCTCCCAGTCACGTTCCCTCCGACACCCTTTATCAGCAAACAAGCTTGACGGTGAATGCGTCAGTCACGCCCGCAGTCTTGCAGAATGAATAGTCCGACGGATCATCCCCTGTCACCGGTTGGATCCGCTTCGTCAGTTCGGTCCAGGCGTTCCAGCTACCGCTTGCACCGGCCCACTTCAGACCGGCGAAGCTTGCGTAGAGACTCTCGCCGGACAGGTGCCTCTCGGAGGTAGCGAAGACCTGTCCACTCACAACGTTCGTGTTGAAGTGCCCTTGGGTGGCGCCGTTGAGTTCGTAGTACCAAACCGTGTCGTGGGCTGGGCTCTTGACGAGCACTGTGTCCGTGCCGCTGACGGCAGCAGACGGGTGCGCACAGTCGATGCCACCGGACACGATCGCATATTGGAAGTAGTGGGGATTGCTAGCCGGATCGCATACGCGCAGGTAGTCCGAGGCATCGATATACCAGCCAACTTCCACGAAGTCCATGCCCGTGTTCCATACAGTCGTGGTCCTCAGGATCGGGCACGTTGGGCTCGGAGATGTCACAAGCAGGCTGACAACCTTCGCTCCGAAGTGGTTGACCGTCTGGCTCGGATCGCCTTCCCACCCGGCACCAATGTCATGGCATCCGGGAGTGGCAGCGAGGCCGCGCTGCCTAGAGGAAATGCGGAGGCGAGAAGAAGCCCAACAGCTATGCCCGCGAGCATCATCATGTATTCCATAGAGAGGGGTTCCCCGGTCCTTCGCATCCTGGGCCTCCTTGCGGCTAGCTGCTTCGGGCCGACGCTAGACCCCGAATTGGATCGCGTCAAATGGAAACCTTGAATCGCTATTACCTCGCGCTGCCGCCGTGTCGGCTAGCCTCCGCCGTAGCGGAAGCACGTCGTGATGTGGTCGTTCACCATGCCGCAGGCCTGCATGAACGCGTAGCAGACGGTCGGCCCGACGAATCGGAACCCGCGGCGCTTGAGGTTCGCGCTCATCGCCCGCGACAGCTCGGTCTCGGCGGGGACATCCGCCGTCCGCCGCCACCGGTTCACGACCGGTACACCGCCGATGAACGACCACAGGTAGCCGTCCAGCAGCTCTCCTTCGGCCTCCATCACTTCGATCGCACGCGCGTTCGAGACGGTCGAGGCGACCTTCAGCCGGTTGCGGACGATCGACGGATCGGCGAGCAGCCGTTCGATGTCACGGTCTGTGAACCGCGCCACCGCCGCCACGTCGAACCTCGCGAAGGCCCGGCGGTACCCCTCGCGTTTGTGGAGGACGGTCGACCAGGAGAGACCCGCCTGCGCGCCCTCGAGCGTGAGCAGCTCGAAGAGCCGCATGCGGTCATGGATCGGCACGCCCCACTCTTCGTCGTGGTACGCCAGGTACAGCGCGTCTGCGGCCGGCGCCCAATCGCACCTGCGCGCGGTGGGCGTCATGCGCCGGCCAGGACCTCCGCGAGCACCTCATCGACGCGCGCCAGGCCCTTCAGGGTGCGTTCGATGTCGTAGCCGAACCCGAACCGCAATCCTTTCCCCTTCTTCAACCCGAACATCTCGCCGGGAACAAGCAGGACGCTCACCTGCTCGCGGATCCGTTCGACGAGCGCGCCGGACTTGATCGGCAGGTCGTAGCCGACGTAGGCGATGGCCCCGGCGGCGGGCCGGGCGTAGGTGAAGATGTCGGCGTGGGTCTCGATCCACTGCTCTAACGCGGGGAGGTTCGCGCGGATGATCCCCCGGGTGCGGGCGAAGATGTTCTCGCGCACCTCGGGCTGCATCGCGAACGCGCAGAGCTGGTCGCCGGCCGTGCTGGGGGTGAGCGTCGTGTAGTCGTGACGCTCCCAGATCTTCGAGATCAGCTTGTGCGGCGCCACCATCCACCCGACCCGCAGTCCCGGCATGGCGAACGCCTTCGACAAGCCGCTGGTGATCACGACCTTGTCGTACCGGCCCCAGAACGTGGGGGAGGCGATGTCGGCGTCCACCTCGGCCCCGCGGTAGATCTCGTCGGCGACGATCCACGCCCCGACGCGCTCGGCGGCGGCAACCACCGCGTCCATCTCGGACTCCGAGAGGACGTAGCCGGTGGGGTTGTTCGGGTTGCAGACCATGACCACCTTCGTCTTCTTCGTGACGGCCTCCCGGAGTTGGTCCAGGTCCAGATGCCAGCGCCCCCCCGAGTGCCGGAGGCTGAAGGTGTCGACCCCTTTGCCGAAGGCGCGACCGAGTCCTTTCCCCTGTAGGTAGTTGGGCACCATGAAGGCGAGCCGGTCGCCCTGGTCCAGGAGCGACCACAGGGTGAGGAAGTTCGCCTCCGAACCGCCGTTCGCGACGGTGACGTTCTCGACCGCGGCGCCCGGGT
>JBBRTK010000212.1:0-3701 GCA_038244455.1 Actinomycetota bacterium | reverse complement strand
TGTAGGCGCCGAACGTGCGGGCGACGAGGCTTTCGTTGATGACCATCGACACGTACATGAACAGGGCGAACACGCCGGTGGTCGTGCCGAGCCCGTACTCCTCTTGGAGGAACATGGCGATGCCGCCCGAGGAGGGGAAGGCGTTGGACAACTTGACGTAGGAGTAGGCGCTGGTGGCGACGACGGCCGCGGCGGCGAGGAACACGATAGGGAACCAGTCGCCGGCGAGCTCCGCGACCTGGCCGGTGAGAGCGAAAATCCCTGCGCCGATCATCACCCCGGTGCCGAGTGACACGGCGCCGGTCAGGGTGAGGCTTCCGGGCTGTTCGTCGGTCGGGTGATCGCTGTGGTTGTTCATGGGCGTCCGTCGCGAATCTGGGTCAGCACGGCAGCCTCGGCGGCGCTGGCCGAGGGCCCGTAGGCGGCCACGAGCACACCTTTGGTGGCGCAGTGGCTACAGGTGATGGCCAACAGGATTTCTTCGTCGTCTGGATTGCTGGCTCCTTCGAAGCGTTCGAGGTGGTCGACGCGGGCGACGCTCGGGTCGTGCACGGTTCCGCAGGCGCCGCAGCGAAGCCCGGCGGGGTCGGCGGAGAAGTCGGTGCGGTAGCCCGCGGCCCGCCACTTCTCGAGGGCTCCGGTGAGGGTGGACTCGTCGCCGGTCACCTGGTTGTGCGGCCGGTCTCGTTGGTGTCGGGCATGGCGGTCACCCTTTCACGGGTCGGGCGAGGCGGTGAAAGATCATCAGTGCTGCGACAGTTGCCGCCGCGAGCCAGATGAGCGCGATGAGCAGCGCGCCGGTCTCGTCGAAGGTGGGGGTGAAGGCCCCGTCGACGAGGAGCCGGACGGCGCCGTGGCCGGGCAGGAAGCGGCCCCACGTGGGTGGGGCGGCGTCGAACATGACGTTCTGGGCGATGCCCACGTCGATGAACGGGATGGCGATGATCAGGTAGAGGCCGCCGAGGCGCCCGGCGACCTCGCCGGCGATGACGCCGAGCATCCCGTAGGTCAGCGCGACGAGCACGTTCGCGGCGATGAACGGCCCCCACGATTGGGGGGTGAAGTCGACGGCGGCGACCGCGACCGAGACTGCCGTGACGGCCAGAGCGGCACCCCAGATGACCCCAACGCGAGCGGCGAGGACTTCGGCGGTGCGGAAACCGGCGCCGACGAGTCGGCGGTCGGCTTGGGCTGAACCCAACACGACGAACAGGCCGGCGATCCCGGCGAGGAACGCGATCGTGATCGGCGCCATGATCGCCCCGTGGACTTTCACCATGGACAGGATCGACAGCGTCGCGTGTCCGCCTTCGACGAGCTCGACCGGGGCCGGTTGTTCGGGGGTCACCGCGAAGCTCAGGGTGATGAACGCGACGGGTAGTCCCAGCAGCAGCACCCACATGGCGGTGTTACGCCGGTACTGACGAAACGCATACCGGAACGCGGTGACGGCGCGCGGCCCCCGCCAACGGCGCAGTGCACTGCGGGAAGTGGGTTGTCGTCGCTGGGTTCCCGAACCACCGATGAGGGGGCCGAGGAGGGCGCCGGAGGCCGACGCGAAGGCGGCGAGCCGGGTCCGGGTGCGGCCGGGGGCGAGCGGCCGCGTCGAGCGGGTGAGCAGCCATACCGCGGCGCCGAGCGCGCCGATGGCCCACAGGGTCGAGTAGGCGAGGTCGGTGGCGGTGGACGAGTGTCCCGAATCGAGGTTGAGTATGACCAAGGTGGGGAAGTGGGTGGGGAACACCCGCATCAATGGGTTGTCGCCGCCGCTGAAGCCGGGCCCGAGGAACATGTCGAACATCCACACGAACAGCACGATCAGCGATCCGTTGAGCTCATCGTGGACCACGGCGCCGACCGCGGCGCCGATGCCGAGATAGATGAGCGCGAACATGGCCGTGACGGCGATGGTGCGTCCGGGGTCGTCGATACCGGCGCGCCACCACAGCGCGAGCAACGATCCGGCGGTGGCCACGCCGGCCAACGCCAGCCCGGAGGTGACCCGGGCGGTGACGACGGCCACGGTGCCCGAACCGGCGGCGGCGAGGCGACGGTCAGCGTCGCGGGAGCCCACGACCTGGAAGAACCCGCCGATCCCCGCCAAGAGGGCGGCGGCCCACCCCGCGGTGGCGGCTTCGAGTGAGCCGAGGTCGGCGAGACTGCCCAGGATCGCCGCGAAGTCGACGATCACACCGGCCGACAGCGCCACGAACGCCACGGGCACGACCAGGAGCAGCACGACGTTGAGGGGACGGCGGGCGTAGTCCCGCAGGAACGTCCCCGCCAACATCGCGGTCACCGTTGCACCGCCGTCCCGTCGCGTAGCTCGACGATACGGTCGAAGCGTTCCTCGTCGGTGATGAAGTGACTGATGATCAACAAGCTCCGGCCCTGCTCGCGCAGCGCGGCGGTCGCCTCCCAGAAACGCAGATGGGTGTCCCAGTCGAAGCCCGCGTAGGGCTCGTCCAGCAGCAGCAGGTCCGGTGCGTGCATCAGCGCCAAAGAGAGGTTCAGCTTCGCTCTCGTGCCACCGGAGAGATTCTCGACACGGCTGGTCGCCCACCGAGCGAACCCGTAGGTCTCATACAGCTGCGCTCGGATCCGCTCGATCTCCTCGTCGGGGAGGCGGTAGGCGGCGCCGAACAACTCGAAATGCTCGTCGCAGCTCAGCCGCTCGTAGAGCACCGGCACCTGCGGGCAATAGCCCAACGATCCGGTACGCGCCAACGTGCCGCCGTCACGGGCCAGCGCGCCGACCAGAATCTTCATCAGCGTCGACTTCCCCGACCCGTTCTCGCCCACCAGCCCAACGATCTCACCGCGACCCAGACGCAGATCCGCACCCCGCAGCACCTCGAGCCGCCGCCGCCAACCCTGCGAAAACGACTTCGTGATACCCGCCGCGTCCAGCAGCGCCCCATCAGCCAACGCGGTGGCCGGGTCGGACTCAACCTGCGTTCTGGATCCCATGCCAACCTCCCAAGCGTTACACCACTTTGCCCCCTCCCCCTATGGGGTATCTAGGGCCGGAAGTCACTTCCGATGGGAGCGCCGAAGCGGCGAGCCGCCACCACGATGTGGTTCACCAAGCTTCGCTGGTGAGTCTGTTCGCGAGGATCTGGGGTTTGGGCGACGGGGGCGGTGTGACCCGCGTCGGGGATGATCTCTACGTTGATCTGGCCGAGATCCTCGATGAGGTGTCTCGTGTAGGTAGGGTCGCCGACGGGGTCTCTGCTGCCCCACGTCAGCGTGATGTCAGAGCGTTGTGCGGCAAGCAACTACTGCAGGTCAGAGCAGGTGACATCGAGGACCTGGTGCTCAAGGGTCTGTTGGACCTGTCCATAGTTCCATCGGGACGGGTGGGGACCCGCCATGGTCCGAACCGGCGAGCCGCTACCGCGTTGTGACCTATGGCCCTACCTGCCAGTAGGGGGTAGGGGTACCGTGGGCCGTACCTCGGAACGGAGAATGCGATGAGTTCGACGAACCCCGTCCACCACGACAACGCCGACACAACAGGCGGATCCTCCGAGGTGATTGGCGCCCGGGCCGAGCACTCGAGCGGTTGGATGATGCTGGCCATGATCGCCTGCTGTGCGGTGATTCCGCTGGCCTTGCTGATCGCGGCACTCACCGGATCGATCGCGCTGTCATCGGTCAGCGGTTGGTCCTGGGTGCTGCTCGCCGCGGCGGTAGTCGCA
>JBBRTK010000211.1:0-3711 GCA_038244455.1 Actinomycetota bacterium | reverse complement strand
CGTTGGGAAGGCCGAGTCGAGTGCCGTGGCACCTACTCAACCGTCGCCTTCCGCGCCGACGCCGACCTCATGCTGTGGGTTCACGGCGGAGCGCCCGAGGACATCCAGACCTTCTTGGTCGAGTTCCGCAGGACCGAGGCGGGGAGTCTGCTCGATCTGACCTGGACCTTCATGGGCGTGACAAAGCCCGCGGAGTTCGTGGCCGATCATCGCCCCGCGTTCGTGAAGGGTGTGGCGCCCGAGAAGTTCCTCTGCGTGTATCCGTTCGTGCGGACACCCGAGTGGTACCTGCTGCCGGCGGAAGAGCGCGGCGAGATGCTCCGCGAACACGGCTTGCTCGGCCGCGACTTCCCCGAGGTCCTGGCGAACACAACCAGCGGGTTCGGGCTGGGCGACTGGGAGTGGATCCTGGCGTTCGAGGCGCCGGCCGCGGACATGCTGGTCGATTGCATCCGGGCCCTGCGCGACACGAAGGCTCGCCTCTACACCAAAGAGGAGATCCCGTTCATCACGGGGATCCGCAAGTCAGTGGCCGAGGCCCTCGCCGATCTGGTGTAGCGGATAGAGCTACGTCGGACGGATATTCACCGAGTCCCCGCCCATGTCGAAGCGGTTGCCCAAAGCGCTCGGAAGGGCTTCAAGTAGGGGCGACGCCAAGACGGCGTCGATGCATTCCTGGGAACCGCCGACGTACGTGGAGAACCCGTCGATCTCAGTGGCGACGATCCATGCCCGATCATCTGGCCACCAGTAGTTCGGTGCCTCGCTCCGCCACTGGAACCACCCCGGAAGGGCGTCCAGAGGGCCGCGGCAGATGAGGTAGTGCCGGAACGCCCAAGTTCCGGCAACGAACTCGGCTCGAACCGGCGGTCCCGAGCGGACGGGATGGATGACGCCGCGCGGCACGCCCTCGATGCCGGGCCCGAGATCACCGTAACCGTCCCACGGCATGAACCAGGCGTCCGCTGTACTCGCCGAGTGCGCCCGAAGCACCTGGGCCAGAGCGAGCGCCTCGGTGTCTTCGAGCCACTGATTGGGCGGGAACCACTCTCCGCCCCCGGTGCTGATCGCTTCCCAGCGCTCGTAGTTGTGGGCGTCGAGGTCATCGATGAGCGCTTCGATCTGCATCTCGGGGTGGATCGTCTTGCCACGTGCAAACGCGACCTCTGACCAGCGGAGCACGGCGCTCTGCTCGATCGAGTTCCCGAAGAGCCGTCGTCCGGGATGGAAGACCCGTGCATAAGCCTCGAACCCGCTCGGGACGATCTCGCCGACGAGCGTCGCGTCTTTCACCCGTCCCTCCGGCTGAAGGGCGTCGTTGATCCACATGGTGGGCCCGACATCGGTCCACACCTCGAATGGCGGAGGGGGAGGGAACCTGCCCATGGTGAAGACAGTAGAGGGTTCCGCAGGTATGACCCGTCTAGCGGCTAGTCGCGGCCTAAGGTCCAATGCCCCCAGCTCTTCCAGCGGGAAGAAGCGGGCCGTTACCAATGAGCCGCCTTTTTCGAGAACGAGAGGCGCGCCACCGAGGCCCGGTGGTCGGACTTCGAACGTCAGGTCGAGTACGTGCGTGCCCTTCGTGCTTCGCTAGCAGGAGGCCCCGGGGGTCCAGACAAAGACCGGATACGCGAACCTTAGGGCGCATATGGGTCACAGGATGTCGGTGAGGGACGTGATGACCGCGTGGCCCCGCGAGTCCACGCTCACGCCCTCATCCGGCTCCGCGCCGGGGCGGATGATGAGCCGCGGCTCCAGCCCCACGGCTGCACCGCCGTCGCAGAACTCCGCCTGATCGTCGACGAGCAGGCACGCCGCGGCGTCCTGGGGCCGCAAGCCCAACCGGCTCAGCGCATCCAGGTAGACGGCCGCATCCGGCTTGCGCGAACCGACCTCGAACGAAAGGACCACCGCATCGAACGCGTCCTCCAGTCCAAGCCTGTCCACCACCGGCCGCGTCGAATGCGAGCAGTTGCTGACCAGCGCTGTCATGATCCCGCGCGAACGAAGATCGTGGACAGCCGGAAGCGAATCCTCGTAGAGCAGAACCCCGACCTCCATCGCGCTTCGCTCCATCTCGACGACCTGCTCGACCACGGCATCGTCGGGGGTGAGCCCGAGCGCCTCCAGCCAGTTCCGCGTGTCCCCTTCCACGTCGGGGAACGCCCCGATGCTCCGCAACTCGCGCGACACGGTGAGCGCTCGGCCCACCTCGTCGGCGGATACGTTCAGCACTTCGGCCAGCTGGCCTTTGAGCCACGGCCACTGGCTGTGGACCAGCGTGTCGTACAGATCGATCAACACCGCCCGCGGCTGGTCGCTCACGCGTCCTCCAGGGCAGCGGCGTGGTCAGGGACATACGTGAACGCCTCACGGGGCGGACGAACGTACCCTTCGTCGCTCTGGCGCCGCGGGATGTCGATGGCGGCAAGGGGCTTTGCCTCCCACGGGATCTGCGTGAGCAGGTGCGCTATGCAGTTCAGCCGCGCGCGGCGTTTGTCGTCGGCTTCAACCACCCACCACGGAGCCTCCGGGATATCGGTGTGCACGAACATCTCGTCTTTCGCCCGGGAGTAGTCGACCCAGTGCGTTCGTGAGGTCAGATCGGTTCCCGAGAGCTTCCATCGGCGCATCGGATCGTCTACGCGCGATTCGAACCGCCGCTCCTGCTCTTCGTCGCTCACACTGAACCAGTACTTCACCAGGATGATGCCGTCCTCCACCAACTGCCGTTCGAAGATCGGACATTGCCGAAGGAACCGGCGATGCTCCTCCGGCGTGCAGAACCCGAGCACCTTCTCGATCCCGGCGCGGTTGTACCAACTCCGGTCGAACAGCACCATCTCGCCGGCGGCGGGGAGCTGTTCGACGTAGCGCTGGAAGTACCACTGGGTGCGCTGTCGCTCCGTGGGGATCGGCAGGGCGACGATCCGGGCGATCCGGGGGTTCAGGTACTCGGTGATCCGTTTGATAGCCCCGCCCTTCCCGGCGGCGTCGCGCCCCTCGAAGATGATCACCACGCGGGCCCCGGAGGTTCGCACCCATTCACCCATCTGCACCAGTTCCTCTTGCAGCCGAAGGAGTTCGGCTTCGTAACGGTTCTTGGGGATCCGGCTGGTGGCGTGCGGCTTGCTCATGGCCCCGAAGTCTAGGTGGTCAGTCCGACCAGAGGGCCGCCAGGTAGCCGTCGACGTTCGCGGCGCCGGTGAGGGCGCTGGTGTCGGTCCTGATGTCGAGGACTTGGGGGGAGATCAGCTGGAACGCGGCCTGCACCTGGTCGGGGATGAAGCGGCTGAGCTGGGAGAACGTATGGGGATCCTCCAAGCCTTTGGGGCGGCGGTAGTAGCGCTGCGGGTAGTAGACGTGCAGCGCCTCGCGCGCCCGGGTGAGGGCAACGTAGAGGAGCCGGCGTTCCTCCTCGATCTCCTCGTCGTTGCCGGTGGCCATGTCCGAGGGGATCATGCCGTCGGCAGCGTGGATCACGTGCACCGCGTCCCACTCCAATCCCTTGGCCGAATGGATGGTGGAGAGCACGAGCCAATCCTCGTCCAGGAGCGGAGGACCGGCCAGGTCGCCGGTGGAGGCCGGAGGGTCCAGCGTGAGTTCGCTGAGGAACCGGCCGCGCGTCTCGTACCCCTGAGCCAGGACCTCGAGTTGTTCGATGTCGCGCATGCGCGCCGAGGCGGCGTCGTAGCGACGCGCGAAGATGGG
>JBBRTK010000210.1:0-3728 GCA_038244455.1 Actinomycetota bacterium | reverse complement strand
GGCCACCCGCTCCAGGTGAGACAGCAGACGGGCCTTTAGAACCGGGTCCGGGAGCGCGTGGACCTGCCACACCACCATCGGCGTCATGCAGACCACGCAGTCGGTCACCCAGCACTCCTCGTCTTCGAAATGCAGGTCGGTCAGGCGTTCGGCGTCGCAGAGCATGCAGCCATCCATGGTCGAACCCTAGCCTTGCCAGAACCTTAGCGCACACATCGTTGTCGGCCCGTCGCCCCGGCCCTGCCAGCGCACGGCTTTACACGGCTCGGGTGGGGGGGCAGACTCTCGCACCATGCAGCGGCCCTCGCCGCGGCGGACACTCGCCGCGATCCTGTTCACGGACATGGTCAACTCAACCGCGATCGCGGAGGAGCTTGGCGACCGCCGGTGGAAGGCGCTGATCGACCGGCACCATGCCATCGTTCGCCGCGAGCTGAAGCGCTTCGGGGGCAGCGAGGGCGACACCGCGGGAGATGGGTTCTTCGCGAGTTTCCGGGAACCGGCGTCGGCGATCGCCTGCGCCTGCGCGGTCGTGGAGGCGGTGCGCGAACTCGGGGTTGAGCTTCGCACCGGCATCCACTTCGGTGAGTGCGAGTCGATCGGGAAGAAGCCGGGCGGGATCGCCGTTGTCGTCGCCGCCAGGATCATGGCGCTCGGCGCCGCCGGTGACGTGTTGGTGTCGAGCACCACTGCCGAGCTCGTCCGCGGGGCAGGCTTCGGCTTCGAAGATCGCGGGACGCACCTCCTCAAAGGCGTTGAGGACGAGTGGCGCGTCATGGAGGTCGCCTCGGTCGAGGCGGTACCCCGTGCAGCTCCGCTCGATGCCGAGGAGGCGAGGTCCCGGCGCGCCGCGATCCAGCCGGGCGCGCCCGGACGCCGCCGGCTCCTGCCGACACTCGTCGCCGCGGCCCTGGTCCTGGGCGTAGCCGCGGCCGTGTTCGTTTCGCGAGGTGGGAGCGCCACGGCGCTGCTGCCGGGACCGGACACGATCGCCCGGATCGACCCTTCGACCGCCGCCTTCGCGAGCGTGATCCCGCTCGGCCAACATGCGTACCCCGTTGCCATCGCCTCCGGTGGGGGCAAGATCTGGACGGCGAATGCCGGAAACAAGACGGTGTCGGAGATCGACCCATCATCCGGAGCCAAGCCCAGGGTGTTCGGCGCGCCGTCCACACCGACGGGCGTGGCGTTCGAAGGCGGCCGCCTCTGGATCACCTACGGATTCAGCTCGGATGCACTGCGGAGGGTCGATGTTCTCGATCCGTCGGACTCCGTTCTTGGGCCGGCTCAGGTGGATGTACCGGACGGGAGCTACCCGATCGCGGCGGGTGGGGATGCGCTGTGGATCGCGGATCCACTTGGGTCGACGCTCACGCGGTTCGACACGCTCAGTCAGTCAAGGACGTCGGTCACGTTGCCACCCGATACGGGGCCCGTCGACGTCCGCCTGTCCCAGAGCTCGGCTTCGCCGATCGTATGGGTGGTGTCGGGCCGAGAACCCTCTATCTTCCGGGTCGACGCCACGCATCCCGAACGTCCTGTTCAGACGTTCAGTACGGGGAAGGACGTGCCGTCAGCCCTCGCCGTGGCCCCCGACGGCTCGGTGTGGGTCGTCAGCCTGGAGGGCGATTCGGTACTCGCGCTTTCGGGATCAGGCACGACGCGCGTCCACGAAACGCTCGGAAGTCGGTGCGACGGTCCGGCCGGGGTCGCGGCCACGGCGGACGCCGTCTGGGTGTCATGCTCGGCGTCCCGGAAAGTCGTCCGACTGGATCCCGCGACCGGCACCGTCATGTCGCGGCTACCTGTGAGCGGGGCACCGGGACCGATGATCGTCGATGCCCAGGGCGCCGTCTGGGTCACCGTCCAAGGGAGCTGAGGTGGGAAAGAGATCGCGGGTATCCACCGGCATGGCACTGGCTGTCCTGCTCTTCAGCTGCACGGGCGATGGCGCGGCGAGCCCATCGGCTTCCACGGGTGGTGCTTCGGCCGCGGGCGGCACGCTACGCGTCGCCATGGTGCAGCCGGCGTATCAGGGGTTCGACCCGCAGGCTTCGTACACCACTGCGCAATGGGAGGTGCTTCGGTGCTGTCTGGTCCGGATGCTGATGACGTATCCGGGCGTGCCCGACTACCCGGGGACCCAGCCCGTTCCCGACCTCGCGGCACAGCCGCCCACGGTGTCGGCCGACGGGATGACCTGGACGTTCCATGTGCAGCGGGGCTTGCACTACGCACCCCCATTGCAGGATGTTGAGATCAGGTCGGAGGACTTCGTTCGCGCCCTCCTTCGCGCCGGAAGCAAGGACGCGGCGGGGGGGCCCGGGGAGCAGTATCTCCAGCTGATCCAAGGGTTCACTGAGTATGTAGGTGGCGCAGCCGCCATCTCCGGTGTCTCGACCCCAGATGCCTTCACGCTGCGGGTGCAGGAGACCCGTCCCGACAGGTCGATCGAGCACCTGTTCGCTATGCCGTTCACGGCTCCGCTACCGGCGTCCCCGCAGGATGTGGGGGCGCCCTACGGGGTTGCCACCGGACATCCCTTCGCGAGCGACCCCTACTACCAGCGCCCTCCCAACGAACAGGGATACGGCCCGTTCCTGGTGGCCAGCGGCCCCTACATGGTCGAGGGATCCCAAGCCCTTGATCCCTCGCTTTCCCCGAGTGAGCAGAAGCCGGTCGCCGGCCTCTCACCGGCCTGGACGGACGGGGACCCGGGGACGATCACGCTCGTGCGGAACCCGTCGTGGACGGCCGCCTCAGATCCGAACCGGCCCGCATACGCTGACCGGATCGAAGTTTCCATCGATCCGCCCCGGGACCCCTATCGCGGCTTCCAAGCAGGGGCGTTCTCGACCATCCTGGGAGGAGCTCCTCCGCCATCGGTTCTCCAGCGATATGAGGCGTCTTCCACGCTTCGCAGCCAGATCGTCGCCACGACGTACGCGGCGGCTCGGTTCGCGTTCCTGAACGTAGCCAAGCCGCCCTTCGACGATCCCCATGTCCGAGCGGCGGTGGCGCTTGCACTCGATAGGACCGTGCTGCTGAAAGGGTTGCCACCGCTGGCTGGGACGTCGACGGCCATGAGCCACATCATCCCGGACCCGATGGATGCTTCGTTGCTGGCCTCGTGGGATCCATTCTCCTCCACCGGCGGCACGGGAGACATCCCGGCGGCCAGAGCCGAGATGAGCGCCTCCAGCTATGGCAGCTCAGGCAGATGTTCGAACGCCGCCTGTCGTGACGTCTCCGTGGTCTTCACGGGGGGCGTGACGAGGCCCAACCTAACCCTGATGCGAACGATGATCGCGGAGCGCTTCGCCGCTCTCGGTATGCAGGCGACGTTCCCGGACGCAGCCTTCTGCGGCGACGGTCCCACACATGAGGCGCTCTGCGTGGGTTTCGGGTGGGGCGCCGACTATCCGGACGCGGGGAACATGCTGTTCCCCGACCTTTCAGCCCAGCTGCCCAACCTGAACAGGTCTCTTCTCGGCGCGACCCCCCAGCAGCTCCGCCGATGGCATTACGCGACCAGCAAGGTGCCGAGCATCGATGCTGACCATGCGCGGTGTGCGTCACAGGCGGGAACTGCCGCCTCTCTGTGTTGGGCCAGGCTTGACCAGTTCGTCGTCGGCCGGCTGGCAGCCGTCATCCCGCTGATGACCACGGACCTGGTCCGGCTGAAGGCGCCCGGCGTCACATCGTTCTCGCTCGACCAAGCGTTCGGC
>JBBRTK010000209.1:0-3739 GCA_038244455.1 Actinomycetota bacterium | reverse complement strand
GTCGAGTTGGACGAATCGGAAGTTCGCGATCTGGCCACGCGGATCGCGTCGAACTCGCGGAAGCTGGACCGCATGGTCGCCGATCTGCTCGATCTGGATCGGCTGACACGCGGCATCATCGAACCCAAGCTGCGCGACACGGATGTCGGTGCCCTGGTTCGCCGCGTTGTGAACGAGTTCGATATGCCGGGGAACCGGGAGATCTTCTTGGAGGACGTCGGCCGCGTCGTCATCCCGGTCGACGCCTCGAAGGTCGAGCACATCGTTGAGAACCTCCTCATGAACACCGCGCGGCATACACCCGCAGGAAGCCGGGTCTGGGCCGCGGTGCTGGCCCGCGAGGGCGGCGCGCTCATCACGATCGAGGACGAGGGGCCTGGGGTGCCCGAGGAGCTGCGCGAGGTGATCTTCGACCCGTTCCGTCAGGGGCCGTCGATCTCCAGCCATTCCCCCGGCGTGGGCGTGGGCCTGGCGCTTGTCGCGCGCTTCGCGGAGCTGCACGGGGGCCGGGCGTGGGTGGAGGCTCGCCCGGGCGGCGGCGCCTCCTTCAGGGTGTTCTTGCCGGGCGGCGGCGCGGGAACGACGGACTAGAGCAGGGCGAGCACCTGGTCGTCGGTCACTTCGCTGAAGTCCGCGTACCAGGCGCCGACGGCCCCGAGTTCGGGCGGAGCGTCGACGACGATCACCTCGTCAGCGCTCCCCCGCAGATGCGCGACCGCGTCGGGCGTTGCGACCGGAACGGCCAGGACGACTCGTGCTGCGCCCTGGGCTTTGAGTACGCGGATCGCGGCTTCCGCCGTCGCCCCCGTTGCGATGCCGTCGTCGACCAGGATGACGTTCCGGCCGCGGGCCTGCAGGGGCGGCCGGCCACCGCGAAGCCTCAGACTCCGCGCCTCCACCTGAGCGGCGGCCTTATGTGCTGCCTCTTGGAACACCGCTCGGCCCACGCCGACCATCCCCAAGATGTCCTCGTTGCGAACGAGAACACCTCCCTCCCCGACGGCGCCCAGTGCCAGCTCCGGGTTCCAGGGGGCCGCCACCTTCCGGACGACGACGATGTCCAGCGGGGCTCCCAAGATGCGCGCGACCTCCGCGGCAACCACGACGCCACCGCGGGGAAGGCCGACGACTACCGGATCCTCAAGCTTCAGCGCCGAAAGACGGGCTGCCAACACGCGACCCGCGTCCGCACGGTCGGCGAACGGTCCGACGAAGCTACGGCGATCCCCGGGGTTCATCCTTTGGGCGGCAGCGGGGGTCCAACGAACTCTTGGTGGAAGCGGCCTGCGATCTCGGTCAACGCTTCCTTGTCCAGGAACTCTTCGCCCGGCGGTGGTAGCGCGAATGTCCGCGCCGGTTTCCCACCCTCGCGGAAGAACCCCTCAACACCCGCCGGCCCGAAGAACAGCAGCAGGCGAGCTTCCTCCGAATCGACGCGGAATGCGTGCGCGACGTCGCGCGGCCCATAGACCATCGAGCCGGCGACCGCTTCGGTCACGGTTTCCCCGTGCTGGAGGCGCACCTCGCCGGAAAGGACCACGAAGAACTCATCTTCGTTCCGGTGGATGTGGAGCGGGGAGGCGAACCCTTTGGGCGCCAGCAGCTGCAACGCAGCGAAGTGCCCATCGGTCTGGTTCGCCGTCGCCTTGAGAACGCCCAGCCCGCCGTTGAACCAGAGCGCCTCGCCATCGTCGGGCCTAAGTGCATAGCCACCGGTCGTGTGCGGAAGCGACATCGCTCACTCCTTTCGGCGCCCGGCCCTGCCGATCAGCATGATCGGCCGTCAAGCGCCTTCTGACTCCCCGACCCTATATCAGCCTGCTCATCGCGGTTCGGCCGACAACTCGAAGCCGAACTGGCAGGAGCACAAGGAGATCTACGAAACGCCCGTCCGAGCGCCCATTGAAGAACTGCTCGAGCACCTGGAGCCGGAGTGGGGCGATGGGTGGGTCTCGCCGCCGGCGGCGGGATGTGGGAGATGGCCGCCGATCAACTGGGTCAGGCCGCCTTGCTCGTAGCGCGCGATCCAGTTGTGCACGCTCTGACGGGAGACCCCGATCCGCGCGGCCACCTCGGTGACCTTCCACCCGTCCTGGATCACCTCCAACGCGGCTTGGTACCGCTGCTCCATCTTGGAAAGCTCCACCAGCATGTTCGTCTCCTCCCGCTTGGCCAAAGATGCCTCGGGACGAAGAGGAGCACCACCTGGTGGGACGTGTCAAAGATCAGCCGAAGCCAGTGTCAAGGATCAGCCGAACATGTGTAAAGGGTCAGGTGATGCCATTCCGTCGAGCATCACCCGAAACACGACAATGACGTGGTGCCCTCGGCAGGAATCGGACCTGCGACACCCGGTTTAGGAAACCGGTGCTCTATCCACTGAGCTACGAGGGCACGAGGGCGGGGGCTGTAGAAAACGTGGAAGAAAACCCTCCCACCAGCAGCATCCGGTGCATGATTCTAGCCAAGGAGACTCGCTGGGCGTTGGATGAGCCTTCGAGCGAGGGCCGGAGCGCTTGCAGCGAAGGCTTTGCCCGGCTGTGGGAGAGGATCGAGGTTCAGGCCGCTTCGGCCAACGACCTGCGTTTGCGGTGACGATGCCAGGTGAGCGCGTTGAGGCCGAGACCGAAACCGAACAGGTCCTGAAGGGGTCGTAAAGTCCCGATTCGCGGTGTGAGCAGCGGCTGAGTAGTATCCGCCGGTGTTCCTCGCGACCCTCTACTTCGTCCTTCGTCTCGTCCTTCGCCTCGCGCCAGAAGGGATGCCCGCGAGCGTGAGGCGGAGATCTTGGTCCTTCGCCATCAGCTGGCGGTGTTCGAGCGCAAGGCCGGACGCCCGAAGCTTCGTCGCCTCGATCGGATGTTCCTGGCGGCTTTCGCCCGGCTCGTGCCTAGAGAGCGCCCTGGGGGCCGGATGGCCCGCGTGCCTCGGGCCACCCAGCCCGTTGCCGCCCTCCCCTGCGGGGTTGTACTGGTAGCGGAGGTGGTGTGCGATGACCACACGGACATCGAACGAGGAAGCCGCGCGGGTGGCGGATGAGATCAAGATCGACTTCGACGCCGAACGGTTCGATCTGGAGCAGTTCCGGAGGGGCATAGACGTCGAGTTCGAGCATGGATCGAAGGACCCTGCTACGAACGTCACGAACGACGATCCCGTGACGACGGGAAGGATCGCGCTCGCGCACCTGCACGAGTTCCCGGACTACTACACCCGGTTGGCCAAGATGGAGACGGAGGCGGATGCGGAGCAAGGCCTCACCCCGTGAAGACTCCCTAGAGGTGCTCTAGGAGATAGTCGATGCACGGCCCCAGAGGCGCGGAGGACCTACCTCGTCCTCACGACGTTGTCATTGGCCTCAATCGTTCCGTTGTGAAGGGGCCTGACGCACGGGTGGACCAACCCGGCCAGCTCGATCCTGAGGTGCGGTCCGCCACGCACTGCCTTGCGAGGGACCAGGTGATCGGGACCTGCGACAGGTTCGGTGGGGCCATCGAGACGAACGCCTTGAAGGGTCCTCTTTCCACCGAGTGAGTTTCGCGGGCTCGCACGGGCCCAGTTCACAAGGGCTTATCATCCACCGTCACGATGGACAGACAAACTGTTCCTTCCCTGACCGCGTGTGCGGACGTCAGGCCATCATCAAGGGGAACCATCGCTAGGGACGACCGGGGCGATCCAGAGCATCTTTCCGCCGGGACCCGGTGCTGGTCGGATCGACGTCACGCTCCACCCGGGT
>JBBRTK010000208.1:0-3755 GCA_038244455.1 Actinomycetota bacterium | reverse complement strand
GTGTCGCATGGTCCAGGCCCTCGGCGCCAAGATCATGACCACCACGAAGCTCGCGTAGCCCCCAGGGTTGCCGTGCAGCCCGGCCGTTCGCGGAGGCTGTCAAGTTCGTGGAGACGAGGGGGCTCGAACCCCTGACCCCCGGCTTGCAAAGCCGGTGCTCTACCAACTGAGCTACGTCCCCGGGTGATGCAGGAAACGTGGCAGAAGAGTCGCTTCCGCTCCAGCATCCGTGCGACATCAAGTCTACCGAGCACGCGAGCGCGGCGACCTTGACGGCTTCGCGTGCGCGATGCCTCGTGAGCGTGAGGGAGTTCACCATCAGCGCGAAGCCGAGCAGGTCGGCGGTCTGGCGCAGGTGCCCCTCGCTGTGAGCACGATTCAGATAGAGCGGGGGATCGCGCGCAGATTCTCGGGGCGGGGCGGTTGAGCTTCTGCTTGGCATCGTCGTCGTTGTCTGGCTTCATGACGCCCAACGTAGAGCCGATATGTGGAGTATGGTCACGGATTCGACGTGCCGAATATGGTCACGGTCAGCGCCCTTGGGAGATCTGCGCGCGGAGCGGTGGCCTGTCCCGTTACAACGGAGAACCCGATTGAACAACAAGCCCACTGGGATCACGCACCCGAAGTTCCGTATGTGGCTCCGGCCGGACGGTGTCGTTCAGCTGGTCTGGGCTCCACGGGCCGCGATGAGTCTCGAGGACGCGATCGCGGCGACCGACGCGATGACCAAGCTCACCGGCGGGCGACGAAGCCCCCTGCTGGTGGACGTGCACGATGGTGGCCAGCAGGACCGGCCCGCGCGCACGGAGTTCGTACGCCGCGGTGACCTCGTCTCGGCGGTCGCCTTGATCGTCTCTACCCCACTGAGCCGGATGATGGGGAACTTCTACCTCATCGTGAGCAAACCGATGGCGCCGACACGGCTGTTCGACGATGAGGCCTCCGCGCTCGCCTGGCTCCTGGAGTTCGCGCCGTGACCACGACGCCCGGGCCAAGGGACCATGCACCCTCGCAAGTCCCGGACGCACCGGTGCCAGCTTCCCCTGAACCATCTCAGGATCGAGACGACCTGCGAATTCTGGGTGTCGAGCGACGTCTGGAAGACATCGCGAGCACCATCCAGGAGTTCGCCGCGCTCCGGTTCGCCGCTCGGGCCCAGATCGGCCCCGACGGGGACATCGTCGATGCCGTCGCGGCCGGCGTGAACTTCCTCGGCGAGGAGCTCGAGGCATCGTTCAACGAGATCGAGCGCCGGGTCGCTGACCGAACGGCCCAGCTCGCCATCGCCACGCAGGAACTTGGCCGCCGGGCGCTCCACGACGAGCTGACCGGCTTGCCGAACCGGGCCCTGTTCTGGGACCGCCTGTCCCACCGCCTGCGCATCGCAGACCGGCGACAGACCGGTTTCGCGGTCCTGTTCCTCGATCTCGACAACTTCAAGACGGTCAACGACACCCTGGGCCATGCCGCCGGTGATCGGCTGCTCGTGGATGTGGCGTCGCGCATCCGCGCCATGCTGCGGGTAGGTGACACCGCCGCTCGCGTGGGTGGAGATGAGTTCGTCGTCCTCCTGGACGATGTCGCCACGAAGGAAGCGGCACTGGCCATTGCGCACCGACTCAGCGAGGCGCTCCGAGCACCGTACAAGATGGGGACTGACTGGCGGATCGCGACGACCAGCATCGGTGTCGCTGTGGGTCCGGAGACCCTCGGCACCGCCGATGCGGTGGTCGCTGCCGCCGACGCCGCCATGTACGACGCGAAGCGACGCGGCCCGGGACGATGCGTGCTTTACAACCAGAACCGCCGTGGTCAGGCGGGGCTTCTCCCTGTCGGGGATGACGTACGCGGTCGCCCAGGCGAGAGCGGTCGCGAAGTCATTCCCGGCTGACTTTGCTCGGCGAGCATGACCCACGGCCAGAACACATCGATGAGTTCAACTTGGCCATTGACAAACGGCGAGGCCGAGAACCTGAAGATCCTCTGCGGCCCGTGTAACCGTCGTAAGGCGTCGGCATCACGGTGCGCTGACGTTCGACCAAACCGGGAGCTCTGATTCGCGAGATCGACGCAATCCATTACGAGCGCCGCTCGGGCACCGAGGATCACCTGCGGAGATGGCCTTTTCTGCAGCCCCTACGCCCCCGAACGTCCCCGCGTCATCCGTGGGGTCATAGGAAATAGTGGCAGAAAACACGTACTGCGCCCGACGCACAGGTTCGTGCGAGGGACGCAGCAGCGTTAGCAGACGAAGCTGGTGGAACTAGGAGCTGGTCGAGTGGCGCCGCTGGAGAGCCAGCACGGAGACACCGACGATGGCCAGGAACATGAACGCCACCATGATCGGGCTCAGGTTCGCACCGGTGAACGCAGTCCCACCGGCACCGCTGACGCCACCGGCACCGCCGACGCCGCCCGGGTGCGGGAGGGACGAATCCGCCAGCGCGGGAAGCGCCGTGACAACCAGAACGAACAGCGACGTTCCCAGAGCTAGGGCCGTCTTCCTCATCTTTGTGGCTCCTCTCGCATCCATCACTTCGGGGGCCCGTGCCCCCATCTGGGAATGGATAGTACCCCTTTGGGCGTCCCCCGTACAAGCGCCGGAAGGCCTAGGCAGGAAGCCCCCGATCCACGATCGGCCGCACCCGCCTTTGTGGGCCGAACAGCCCGATTGATACTATGCGGGCGGAGCCGCGGCGGAGAACTGGGCCCGGCTCCTTATTCATGACCTTCAGGCCTCGCAAGGAGGGAGCCCCATGCAAGGACCCAGGGTGGCAGTGATCGGGCTCGACTGCGCGCCGGCGAAGCTCGTCTTCGACGATATGGCCAGCGAGATGCCCAATATCCACAACCTCATGGGCGCCGGGCTCCACGGGCCGCTGGCAAGCATCACCCCGCCCATCACCGTGCCCGCCTGGGCGTGTGCGATGACCGGGAAGACCCCCGGTCAACTGGGCATCTACGGCTTCCGCAACAGGAAGGACCACACGTATGACGGTCTCTCCCTGGCCACCTCGGAAGCCGTCAAAGAGCCCACCGTCTGGGATCTCCTGGGAGAGCGCGGGAAGAAGTCGCTCCTTATCGGCGTCCCTCCCGGCTACCCGCCGAAACCCGTCGAAGGCTGGCGCATCTCCTGCTTCCTCACCCCCCCGTCCGCGAAGAACTTCACCGCCCCGGCCGAGCTCCAGGCCGAGGTTGAGGCCGAACTCGGCTCGGACCCCTACATCTTCGACATCCCGAACTTCCGCGAGAAGGGGCTGGAGTTCGTCATGGAGCAGGTCTACGCCATGACGAAACGCCGGTTCCAGGTCGCTCGCCGGCTGATCCAGAACAAGCCGTGGGACTACTTCATGATGGTCGAGATGGGCCTGGACCGGCTCCAGCACGTCTTCTGGCAGTGCTGGGATCCGGGCCACCCGAAGTACGTGGCGGGCAACCAGTTCGAGAGCGCGTTCCAGAACTACTTCCGCTATCTGGACTCCGAGGTCGGTTCGCTGATCGAGCTCATCCCCGACGACGCCGTGACCATCGTCATGTCCGATCACGGCGCCCGCCGGATGGAGGGCGGGGTGTGTATCAACGATTGGCTGATCCGCGAGGGGTACCTCACGCTGTCGGAGGACATCGACGGTGTGGTGCCCATCGCGAAGGCCCCCATCGACTGGAGTAGGACGATGGCCTGGGGAGACGGCGGCTACTACGGCCGGCTGTTCCTGAACATCAAGGGCCGCGAGCCTCAAGGCGTGATCGAG
>JBBRTK010000207.1:0-3810 GCA_038244455.1 Actinomycetota bacterium | reverse complement strand
GGCGAAGGCGAGGGATCACGTGGGGCGCCCAGTTACCGCGGTGGTACAGCGCGCTGGCGCCGAACAGCGCGATCAGGCTGAGGCCGTAGACGATGGCCGCGGCGCGCGAGGTGCCGTTGGGCGCTTGGGAGATGAGCAGCGCACCTGCGGGGATGGCGACGAAGAAGGCGATCTGGTGGAGCCGGCCTCGCAGGATGGGTTTGGGCAGGTTGTGTCGGTCGGTGGGGACCGCAGGGGAAGTCGTCACCTCTCCAGGGTACGGGACGGCAGGGTGGTTCCCCCGGAGGCGGGATGTGCTCATCCGATGACGGCTCGCGCCCGAACCGAGACGGAGGATGCCCCCGGCAAGAGCAGGAACCCGGGGATGGGAACGGTCACCGTCACCGTTGCCTCGGTTGCACCGAGAGCACATACACAAGAGGACAGCTCCGCGCCGTTTCGAGCCGCGTACTCCTGGGCCAGCGCGGCCGGGTCGCCCCCGTCGGGGAAGGCGAGCTCCGCGACCGCGGCCAAGGCAGCAGAGTCCGCGGCCGTCCGCGCCTGTTCGCGGGCAGCCAATGCTCTACCGACATCGGCGACACCCATGCAGAGCACGACCAGGAGCGCCATCACGGCCGCCGCCACGATGGTCACCGACCCGTCTTCGCCGCCGGGATTCATCCGAATTCCTGACGGTCGGTCGCCTCGGCATGGAAGTGCACGCTGCTGCCTAGCAACCACCCGATGAACGGCACCCGGATAGCGTCGTCAACGTCCACCGTCACCGTGACCGGCGCCCCGCGACCACCCGTCCGGACCACGCTCACTTGTGTGGCACCAGGATCCAGACCCGGACCAGCGGCGAGTGCGGCGGAGGTGACCGCATCAACTGAAGGGTCTACGGCGGCAGCGCGCGCACCAGCGCGCGCTGCCGCCTCGACGAGCAGACGATCCCTGGCCAGCAGCCCGACCTGCACCAGCGCGAGCGTCAGCATGAGGAGGAGGGGTAGCACGAGCGCGAACTCGACCGCAGCCGTTCCGCGCTCGTTCGCTCCCCTCCTCATCCGCTTGGACGCGCTAGCCACCGCCGCTGGCTGTGACCTGATCGATGATGTGATCGAAGAACGCCGGCAGCTTGCCCGACGAATGCGCCCAGGCGATCAGCACCACGGCAACGGCCGCAGCAGCGAGGATGACCAGCGCGTACTCCGCGGTGGTCTGCCCCTCCTCCCGGCCGACGCGCCGGATGGATCCCTGGGCGCGAACCCACAAGGAAAGCAACAACATGACACCTCCTCTCATTGGATGGATCGAACGGTGCTGAGCAGCACCGGTACAACCGTGAGGAGGAGGAATGCAGGAAGGATGAGGAAGACCAGCGGGAACAGCATCTTGATCGGCGCCGTTCTCGCACGCTGGGTGGTGGCTGCCCGACGGGCTGCACGCACGGAAGCGGCAAGTTCAGCCGTCGACGTGGCCAGCGAGGCACCGAGGGTCTCTGTTCTGCCTAACGCCGCGACGGCGCGACGAAGATCCGCCGATCCGGTTCGCGATGCCATCGCGGCCAACTCATCGCGCCATCGCGCACCCAGGTCGGAGGCACGCAGAACCTGGCGAAGTTCATCCGCGAGCGGGCCGTAGACGGCGTCCGACGCCCGGCGCAGCGCGAGCGGAGCTGATAGCCCAGCCGATGACGCCACAGCGAGCAGATCCAGCAGTTGCGGTACTTCGGCGTCGATCTCGAGAGTCCTCCGCTTCCGAGCCCGCGCACCCATCGCCTGGCGCGGCCCGTCGTCACTAGCAACCGTCCCGCATGTTGGTGCCGGCTTGGTTGGGACGCGCGGCGCCGTTGCCGCGCGTCCTGCGGCAACCGCCGCGGGACCAGCCGCAGCGGCCATGAGCTCTGCGATGGTTGCCAGACTCATCGGACCTCCAGCAGATGCCGGATCCAGATGAACGCCGCCACCTCGAGAACCGAACCAAGCAGGACGGCCCCGATCCCGACGGGTGTGTGGAGCGCAGCCGAAACATCCTTGGTCGACGTGAGCAGTAGGAACAGGAAGAACCCGATGGGAAGCAGACCCAAGATGAGCCCGGACAAGCGTGCTTGGGCGGTCAATGCCCTGACCTCCCCCTCGGCCTCACGTCGCTCTCGAAGCGTCGAGGCGACCTGGTCCAAGATCCTGGGCAGGTCACCGCCGCTCCGGCGATCCATCCGAAGCACACCGGCGAGCAATCTGGCATCGGCCGTCCCGTCCGCCAACGCCCATCGTTCGAGGGCTCGATCCAGCGGCTCGCCCAGGTCTACATCGGTGATGAGGGCACCCAACGACTCATCGATGGGCGGTTCCGCCTCTTGCGCGGCGAAGCGAAGCGCTTGTTCCAGCGACAAGCCTGCGCGAAGCGCGGCCGCAAGGCCGGCCACCGCATCGACGAGCTGCTCACCTCGCAGCACCGCCTGTCTCGAACGCTGCCGGAGCCTGCCGAACCAGCCGATGCCTGCCGAACAAAGAGCCGTGAGAAGCGCGGCGAACGGCCCCGCCAGCAGCAAGACGAGGAGAGCGACTCCCATGGTCGCCAGGGCACGCCGCGAGAGCGATCGGCGCTCCGGCGGCTCCTGCTCTCGCCTGAGTACGGACGCCCGTTCACCACGGCCGGCCGCGATCCCCATCGCACCCGTGACCCCCGCGAACCCCACCGCCACGGCACCACCGATCAAGGACCCACTCATCCGTCGGTTCCCGCTGTGAACAGTCCTGGAGCGATGTCTTCGCCACGACCAGCAAGAACACTCGCCAGGTCCGGGATGAACCCCGCTGCTTCGAACTCGCCCTCGACGCCGCCCCGCGGCCGGAACCTGAATACCGGGGAGACCACGGGTTCGCCTCGCTTCGTGCCTTCGACCACAGCCACTTCGGTGATCACTCGGCGTCCTCCACGAAGTCGTGCAAGCTGCACGATCACATCGAGCGCCCCGGCCACCTGGTTACGGATGTGCGCTGCCGGCAGATCCACGTCGGACATGAGTGCCATGGTTTCCAGTCTCCAGAGAAGGTGTCGTGGAGAATTCGCGTGGGCAGTGGAGAGGGACCCATCGTGGCCCGTGTTCATGGCTTGGAGCATGTCGAGGGCTTCGCCACCCCGTACCTCGCCGACGATGATCCGGTCCGGCCGCATCCGCAGGGCGTTGCGGACCAGGTCACGGACCGTGACCTCGCCTTTGCCTTCGACGTTGGCCGGACGAGCTTCGAGCGACACAACGTGCGGCTTCGCCAATCGCAGTTCGGCGGCGTCCTCGATGGTGATCAATCGTTCGTTGTCGGGGATGAAGCCGCTGAGCACGCCGAGCAGAGTTGTCTTCCCGCTGCCCGCGCCGCCGCTCACCACGATGTTCGCTCGGCCGCGAACGCACGCCTCAAGGAACCGCAACATCCGCGGGCCGACCGACCCCGAGGCGAGCAGGTCACGCGCTTCGAGCGGAACCGGTGAGAACTTCCTGATGGTCAATGTTGGACCGTGGAGCGAGAGAGGCGGCACGATCGCATGGACCCGCGAGCCGTCCGGTAGTCGCGCATCCGCCCAAGGCGATGATTCGTCGACCCGAAGACCCAATGGCCCCACGATGCGTTCGATCAGGTGCTGAACGGCCTCCTCCCCCTCGAATAAGCCGTCCGGCGCCCTCTCGATGCGCCCCTCTCGCTCCACGTATACGCCGCCGGCTCCGTTCACCATGACTTCGGTTACCTCCGGATCCTTCAGGAGGAACTCGATCGGTCCGAACCCGACGACTTCGTCTGAAACCTCGTTCACCACTTGGGTGAGTTCACGCTG
>JBBRTK010000206.1:0-3823 GCA_038244455.1 Actinomycetota bacterium | reverse complement strand
GGGCGGGAGGGGAGGGTGCCCGCGCCCCTCCCGTCCTTGTCTTCCGGCTCAGCTCTTGGCGCGGAGCCTGGCCTGCACCTCGTCCGAGCGGAGTTCGCGGAGGGCGTCGGTCGCGACCCAGCGTGCGGCTTTGCTGTCGATATCGGCGATGCGTTCGGCCTCCTCGATAGCGGCCTGGTTGAGCGAGATGTTCCGCTTACCGATCTGTCTGAGCGACCAGCTGACGGCCTTCTTCACGTAGTTGCGTTCGTCCGTTGCGCCTCGACGGATGAGCGGGAGCTGGCGTAGGAGCTCGGCATCCGAGACGCCCACCCCCGACGCGGCTCGTTCGGCGATCATGGAGTAGCCGGCCCGCTTCACGAACTCCTCGTCGCGCGCGCACCATCGGCGCGCGGTCGAGAGGGCCGACGCGGTCTTGCTGAACAGATTGAGGCACACCTGATCGCAGACATCCCATGAGTCGAAGTCCTCAACCCAGGCCTCCATCTGATCGTCGGTGACGTCGTCGACCCGATCGATCATGGCCGCGGTGATGCGCGCCTCGTGGATGCCGGTCTTCCAGAGTGCCATCGCCAACGCATGGTCGTCGTGATGAGCTGCCGCGATCGACCGGCAATCGGGGATGCTCACACCGATCGCGCGTTCGATGTTGATACCGACGCGGGCCATCCCCGGCTTGCGCGTCGGGTCGGCCACCGCGTTGAGTTCATCCAGGACGCCGTCCCGCCGTGCGCCGATGCCCGGAGTCATCGTCCCACCGAGGGAAAGACGGGACCGCGGTCTTCATGGAGGAGCACGGCGATGGGATGCATGCCCGTCAGCGTACGACCGAAGCGACCTCGCGGGCCCGGGAAGAGGGGTTACCCCGCAGGCAAGGCTGGGATCGCCACGAGTTCCAGCCCCATCTTCCTGATCCCCTTGATGATCGCCGGGAGCGCCTTGATCGTGTGGGCTGCGTCGCCGCCGCCGTCGTGGAGTAGCACGATCGACCCCGCCTGCACATGGGACAGGACGCGCTCGGCGACCTGCTTCGCGGTGAGGCTCGACTTCCAGTCCTGAGGGTCGACACTCCAGATCACGACCCGCATGCCCTGGTTCCTTGCCTCCTGCGTGACGGCGTCGCTCGCGCTGCCGCCGGGGGGACGGAACAGGGTGGGTTGGATGCCGAGCGCCGCAAGCGCGTCGTTGGTCCGCGACAACTCATCGTGCAGATGTTGGGGCGTGAGATCGGCCAACGCCGGCTTGAGTGGGTGATCCCACGAGTGATTACAGATGGTCATGCCCGCCTTCTTCACAGCCTGGGCGAGCGACGGGTACCGCGCAACCAGATAGCCCACCATGCAGAACGTCGCCGGCACCCGGTAGTGCTTGAGGATCTTGAGGACGCGCAAGGTGCTCACCGGCCAAGGCCCATCGTCGAACGACAACGCCACTTGGCCCGGAGGTTTCGCGTGACCGACGGGGTGATAGGTGATGGACGCCACGATGCCCGACACGCGACCGGTTGTGGTGACCCGGCGCATCGGGTAGCTCGTGAGCGTGGTCTCGGGATCACCCAAGCGGGGCTTGGTCAGGTGGGACCGGCGGCGAAGGCCCTCGGTGCGGTCCTTGGCGTCGATCACGGTAACGGCATCTCCGACGTGGAGCGGAGCGCTTGGAGCCGGGTACGGGTCGCCGTTCAATTCGATATGTCCCTGGAAGGAGCCGTGCTCGAGGACGCCTCCGGTGATGGACAGGAGTCGCCCGGGCTGCGGATGCAGATGGAGCGACCGCAACGCGGTTCCCGGCGCCACGGTCCTGTTCTCGCCGTTGACCGTGATCGCGAACGCGGCCGGGGTTGAGGGGACGGGCGACGGGCCGGGTCCGCCGTTGCACGCCGCCAGGAGCGCGGCGATGCCGAAGGCGAGCGCCGCGCGGACGCGCGCGAGGTGATGTGGTGTCCCGGCCATGGGATGCGCTCATCCTTGCACGCTCGTCAAGAACGGGTCACCGATGGGAGCATGAGCGGATGGAACAGCACCAAGAGACAGCCGCGGTACCGGATCCTTCAGCCCGTGCGCTCATGGTCATGGACGCGCTTGCTCTGACGGCGTTCGTCCTCACCGGGGCGGCGTCGCACCACGACGCGGGGATCGCGGTCGTCGTGGTCAGGAACCTGGTGCCGCTGGGCGCGGCCTGGGCGCTCACCGCCGCTGCCGTTGGCACCTATCGTCGACGGTCCTGGGCCGCGCTCACCTTGACCTGGGCCGTGGCAGCGCCCGTTGGGATCTTGGTTCGATCTTGGGTCGTGGGTTCCCCCAAGGGGAGTGCGTTGGTCACGTTCCTGCTGGTGGGGAGCGGATTCTCGTTGCTGTACCTGGGTGCTGGGCGGGTTCTGCTGAGGGTCACGGCACGGCTGCGCGGGCGAGCGGTGCCCGCATGAGCCGGCGCTCTCGCGTACCGATCGACATGCCGGACCCTGGTTCGGCCCGGTCGTTCTGGCTGCAGGAGGCGCTTGCGAACGAGCCCGGCGCCCCGTGCCCGCCCCTGGAGTCGGCCATCTCGGCGGACGTGTGCATCGTCGGTGGTGGGTTCGCCGGGCTCTGGACCGCGGTCGAACTGACCGAACGAGATCCGAGTCTTCGCGTGGTGCTCCTGGAGCAAGACATCTGTGGCGGCGGGGCCAGCGGGCGCAACGGCGGGTTCATCTCGCCTTCCTGGTGGGATCTGGAGGGCCTCTGCCGGTTGTTCGGCCGCGACGAGGGGATCCGCTACGCGACGGCTGTTGCCGACTCCGTCGCGCAGATCGGCGGGTGGTTGGCGGCGAACCAGGTCGATGCGTGGTTCCATCACGACGGGGTGCTGGCCGCCCGCGCCGGCACCTGGCAAGGCGGGGTGGCGTCCTCCGACGCCGCCGGCTACTGCGCCCGGATGGGGTTGGCGGATCGCATGCACCCGCTCAGCGCTGTGGAGGCGCGGGCGCTGGCGGATTCGCCCAGGTTCGTCGGAGGCACGTACTTGGCGGACTCCGCGACGGTGCAGCCGGCCAGGATGGCCCGAGGGCTGCGCCGGGTCCTGCTGGGACGCGGCGTCCACATCTTCGAACGAACCGAGGTCACCGGGATCCAGCACACCGACCCCGCGGTGGTGACCACTTCGAGCGGCAGGGTTCGCGCCCCGCAGGTGGTCCTGACGACCGGCGCGTGGGCGGCCGGATGGCCCGGTTTCCGGCGGAGCTTCGGCGTCATCGTGGACTACATGGTGGCCACGGAGCCGATCCCTGAGCGACTCGAAGAGATCGGGTGGTCGGATCACATCGGGATCGGCGACGGCCGGGATCTTCTCTACTACCTGCGCAAGACCGACGACGGCAGGATCGCGATCGGCGGCGGCGCCTGCGGCGTTGCGTTCGGCGGGCGGATCGAGCGGGCGGTGACACATGATCGACGTGTCGCAGAAGCGGCCGCGTGCGGCCTCCTGTGGTTGTTCCCGCAACTCGAAGGCGTTCGGTTCACGCACGCATGGGGCGGACCGATCGACCAGACCGCGTCGTTCGTGCCCTTCTACCGGACGCTCGATCCCGGGAATGTGCACGCGGGGCTCGGCTTCTCCGGTCACGGTCTTTCGCAGACGTTCGTGGGAGCGAAGATCTTGGCAGCGAAGGTGCTGGGGGTGGCGGACGAGTGGACCTCGCTCGCGGTCAACCGCGCAGAGTTCGCGAAAGCGCCGCCGGAACCCGTCCGCTGGCCACTGGTGAAGATGACCACGGCGGCGATGGAGGCGGGCGATGCCCGCGAGGACGCGGGCCAAGCCCGCGGAGGTCTGCTGAACCTGATCGGGTCGG
>JBBRTK010000205.1:0-3851 GCA_038244455.1 Actinomycetota bacterium | reverse complement strand
GGGCCCGATCTTGGATGCGCGCGACGGGATCGTCTGCGCCATCGGTGTCGCCGGTCCCAGCGCCAGGCTGGCCCAGGAGCGGATCGGCGATCTGATCCACCTCATCCACGTACGGGCGGTGGAGGTCGCCGACGCGCTGGGCGACCACGTGCCTCCGGTCGAATCGCGTCCGAAGCCCGCGACCCGCGCGAGCAAGGCCTTGAGAGCCAAGAAGATGACATCCACAGGGAGGAAGGCATGAGCACCAATCCACACGCCGGTAAGGTCGCCGTCGTCACCGGCGCCGCGAAGGGGATCGGCGGCGTCGTGACCGAGCACCTAGCCCGCGATGGCGCGCACGTCGTCCTGGTCGGTCGGGACCGGACCGCACTGGACGAACACGCCTCCCTGTTGGACCAGAAGTATCCGGAACGCGAAAGCATGGCCATGACCTGCGACGTGACCAGCGAGTCAGAGGTTCAGGCTATGACGGCGGCCACGGCGGCCCGATTCGGCGGGATCGACTTCCTCGTTAACACAGCTGGAGGAACCGGGCCGATCGAAACTCCAGCGCAGGACTACCCAGCCGAGGAGTTCCGCGCGATCCTAGAACTGAACGTGATCGGTACGTTCCTGCCGTGCAAGCATGCGATCCCGCACATGATCGCGCGCGGCGGTGGACGGATCGTCAATATCTCGGGCACGTCAGGGCTCCGCGGCTACCGCAACCGATCCGGCTACTCATCCTCGAAGTGGGCCGTCCGGGGACTGACCCGCACGCTCGCGCTCGAACTCGGTCCTCACGACATCACGGTGAACGACGTCTGCCCGAACGTGACCAACGGCGGGCGGATGGACAAGATCGTCGCAACGAAAGCGGCAAGGCTCGGGAAGACGCCGGAGGAGGTCTACGCGGACTTCGCAGGACAGACCGCGCTCGGGCGCTTCGTGGAGGAAGAGGACATCGCCGACGCGATCGACTTCCTCCTCTCGCCCGGAGCGAAGAACATCACCGGGCATGACATCCCGGTGGACGCCGGCTGGGACGTCTGAGCCCGGCTCAACCCCGGAGCCGCTCGCCCGTCGGGTCGTAGAACGGCCGGATGCTCGCGTCGATCGGATACCGCTGCGTTGCGATCTCCACCTCGAGGTGTCTGGCGTCCAGGAACGCTTGCGTGACGGGTTCCTCGGCGTGGACCCAAGCGATGGCAGTGGCCGCGCCAAGCGTGTAGCCGAACCCACCGCTCGTCACGAACCCGGCATAGGATCCGTTCCGCAGTAACGATTCTCCGTGGAAGAGAACCGGCTCGGGGTCGCGGAGCTTGATGCTCACCAGCCGCCGGGTCAGTGGCCGTTCGCGCAGCGTCGCCAACGCCTCCGCGCCCACGTGCACCGCCTTGTGCGTGGATGCCGTGAACCCGAGGCCTACCGCGAAAGGGTCGTCCGTCACCCCGATGTCGTGTCCCCACGAACGGAAGCCGCGTTCGATCCGCAGGGCGTCGAAGGCGTGGAACCCCGCGTGGATCAGACCGACGTCCTGCCCCGCCTCCATGAGCTTGTCGTGAAGGTCGGCCGCGAACTCCGTGGGCACCCACAACTCCCAACCCAGCTCGCCCACGTAGCTCACCCGCAGCGCCCACGCCTTCGCCCACCCCGCGTCCAGGTAGGCGGCGGTGAGGAACGGGAAGGCGTCACAGGAGAGATCGGCGTCCGTCACGCGAGCCAGGATCTCGCGGCTCCGCGGGCCCTGGATGGCGAGCACGGCGTAGCCGCTCGTGACGTCGGTGATCACGGCGCCCGCCGGCGCATCCCGGCGGAGCAACCATTCCGTGCGCCGTTGCCACGCCGTGGGCGCCGCGACCAGGAACCGATCCTCCCCGAGCCGCGTCACCGTGGGGTCCATCTCCACGCCACCGCGTTCGTTGCACCAGGTCGTGTAGACGACGCGGCCGACCGGCACGTCCACGTCGGAGGCGCTGAGCCGCTGAAGCCAGCCGAGCGCGGCCGGACCCTGCACCATGAACTTCGCGTAGGTCGACAGATCGAAGAGCGCGGCCGACTGACGCGCGGCGCGGCACTCGGTTTCCACGGGTTCGAACCAGTTCTGCTTGCCGAAGCTGTACGCGTACTCGCGCTTGGCGCCCGCAGGAGCGAACCAGTTCGCGCGCTCCCAACCCGCGGCCTCACCGAAGACGGCGCCGGCCGCGTCCAGTTGCGCCCAGAGCGGCGTCCGGCGGGGGCCGCGCGCGGTGGACGGTTGCAGGTGCGGCCAGTGCATCGCGTAGAGCCGCCCGAGCGATTCGGCGGTTCGTTCGTGGAGCCATGCCCGGTTGTTGGCCCACCCGCCGGTCCTCGCGGGGTCGACCTCCGTCAGGTCGTAGGTGGGCGCACCGGAGACCATCCACTCGGCGAGCGCGGCCCCGGCACCGGGCGCGTAGATGATCCCCTGCGAATTGAACCCCGCAGCCACGAAGAACCCTCGCAGCTCGGGCGATTCCCCTAGGTTGAAGTTCACGTCGGGAGTGAAGGACTCGGGTCCGCGGAGATAATGATGGAACCCGAGGTCGCTCAGTTCGGGAAGGCGTTCGCGCGCCTTCGCGAGCACCGGCGCGAAGTGATCCCAGTCGGGCCCGAACTCCCCGAACGCGAAGTCTTCCCCCAACGCGCGCGGAGCGATCGGTTTGCCCTTGGGTTCGAACGCCCCGACCACGAACCGCCCGTTGTAGTGGCGGATGTAGAGATAGCCGTCCAGGTCGCGAAGGAACGGGAGCTTCTCGTCGGCGTTGGGCGAGGGGTCGGTCATGACCCAGACGTGCTCCGCCGGGTAGAGGCTCAAGGGCACACCCGCCAGGCGGCCCAACTCGCTCGACCACAGGCCTGAGGCGAGCACGACGTACTCGCACTCCACGATTCCCTTGTCGGTGATCACACCGGTGACCGCGCCGGCGGCGCTCGTGAACCCGGTCACGGTCACGCCCTCGAAGAACGCGACACCTCGGTCGTGGGCGCCTTTGGCCAGCGCGAGCGCCGCGTCACCTGGGTTCACCGTGCCGTCGTTCGGCGTGATGGCTCCGCCGACAAGGTCATCGACCGAAACCGCCGGCCAGTACTCCTTCACCTGCGCCGGCGTGAGGACCTCCATGGGGACGCCGGCATCATGAGCCAGCGTCACGCCGTAGAGCGTCTCCGTCATCCGCGCATCGGTCCGAACGGCGGAGAGCGATCCCACCTGCCGGAAGCCGGTGGGGATGCCCGTCTCGGCTTCGAGCGAGGAATAGAGCGGCACGTTCAGCCGCGCGAGCGCCGTCATGGCGTGCGAACCGCGAACCTGACTGACCAGACCGGCCGCGTGCCAGGAGGTTCCCGAGGTCAGCGCGTGCCGTTCAAGCACGACAACGTCGGTCCACCCCAGCTTGGACAGGTGGTAGGCCACACTCGACCCGATGATCCCGGCCCCGATCACCACTACGCGGGCTCGCGCGGGCAGGTCCCCGCTGCCGCCGCCGAAACGGACAACCGACATGTCGGGATTGGCAAGGTGTTCCGGGATGGCCGTCATGACGGGCGAAGGATATATGGCGTTCGTCAGCCCTCGAGCGGGCGGCCCATCTTCTGGCGCCATTCCTCGTTGAACCAGTAGAGGAACCGGTCCTGGCGCGGATAGACGCCCCGCGTGAACGCGCGCGACCCCACGCCGGTCTGCGCTCGTTCAACGACGTCCCAGTCCTGCAGGCTGATGAGGTCCCAGAACTCGACCACGGGGTCGGGCTTGAACAACTCCGGATCGGCGATGGTCTCGGGGCGGAAGAGGAATTCGCTGATGACCAGCGTCTCGTTCGGTCCCTTGGGGAATCCGATGTAGTACATGACCG
>JBBRTK010000204.1:0-3851 GCA_038244455.1 Actinomycetota bacterium | reverse complement strand
GTCCTGCAGCGGGTTGCCCGGGCCTGTGTCAGCGTTGCCGGCGAACCGGTCGCCCAGATCGGGCGGGGGTTCCTGCTCCTGGTGGGGGTCGGCGCCGGGGATCCGCCGGGACAGGAGGCGAAGCTGGCGCAGAAGATCTCGACGCTGCGCGTCTTCTCCGACGCCGAGGGCAAGATGAACCTGTCACTGGACCAGGCGGACGGCGAGGTCCTGGTGGTGAGCCAGTTCACGCTTTACGGCGACATCCGCAAAGGGCGACGGCCCTCGTGGACGGGCGCGGAGGATCCCGCCATCGCGGCCGGCCGGGTCGAGGCCTTCGCGCTCGCCCTGGAAGGCCTCGGCGTTCGCGTCCGCCGCGGGGTCTTCGGGGCCGACATGCAGGTCGAACTCTTGAACGACGGCCCGGTCACCCTCGTGATCGACGCTGCCGAACTCCCGTGAGAAGCCGCCCAGCGCGCCGCCGGTAAGATGGGCGTTCCATGGATATCGACGTCTTCGATCAGAACCCCTGGGGCACGAACTATTGGATCTTGTCCAGCCCCGGGAGCGACCAGGTGGTCATCATCGACCTGGGGTTCGCGGCGGCGGAGATCTTCGGGCGCCTGGAGAACCATGGCAAGCAGCTCGCCGCCATCGTCCTGACCCACGCGCACGTCGACCACGCGCGGGAGGCTGGGATCCTGGCCGGCGAGGACGTCCCCGTCTACATCCACCAGGGCGACGCGGTCGCGTTCACCGACATCGACGCGTGGAACCCGGGCTTCGCGAATCCGTTGGAGCCGGTGACCGACCTTCGCACGCTCAGCCACGGCCAGGTCCTGGACTTCGACGGCTTCTCGCTGGAGACCGTCCACACCCCGGGCCATACGCCGGGCCACTGCGCCTTCCTGACGGACGCGCTCCTGTTCTCGGGTGACCTGGTGTTCGCCGGTTCGGTCGGACGGACCGACTTCGCTAACGGGGACGCGGCGGCCATGCGCGAGAGCCTGGCCTGGTTCCTGACGCTCGCGGATGACCTGCCCGTCTATCCGGGCCACGGACCGACGACCACCGTTGGCAGAGAGCGGGCCGTCAACCCGTTCCTCCAGGGTCAGGTGGTCTGACGTGGAGCTTGCGCCGCCCAGGGGCACGGCGGACCTCCTGCCCCCTCGGGCCGAGGCCATGCTGGCTCTCTACGAGAGCGCGCACCGATGGGCGCGCCTCTTCGGGTTCCGGTATCTGGAAACGCCGATGTTCGAACACACGGAGTTGTTCTCCAGGGCCGCGGGAGCGACCTCGGACGTGGTGTCCAAGGAGATGTACACGTTCCTGGACAAGGGCGATCGATCGCTCACCTTGCGGCCCGAGACCACGGCGTCCGTGGTGCGGGCGTACCTGACGAACGCCCACGACCTGCCCCTGCCCTTCAAGGGGTATTACCTGGGCTCGCAGTTCAGGCACGGCCGTCCACAGGCGGGACGTACGCGGGAGTTCCGTCAGTTCGGCGTGGAGATCATCGGGGTGGGGGCACCCGACGCCGACGTCGAGGTGATCGCGCTCTCCGACGCCTACCTCCGCGGGCAGGGCCTCCTGCGAACCACCCTGGTGGTCAACTCGATAGGTGACGCGGAGTGCCGCCCGGCCTATCGCCAGCTCTTGATCGATCACCTGGAGCCTGACCGTGACGACCTCTGTGATGACTGCCAACAACGCCTGCGGTCCAACCCACTTCGTGTATTGGACTGCAAGGTCGACGGGAAGAAGGCGTTCGTCCTGGCGGCTCCGATGATCAGCGATCACCTGTGCGGCCCCTGCGCAGCGCACTTCGCCGCCGTTCGGGCCGGGCTCGACGGGGCCGGGATCGACTACCAGCACGACCCACGGCTGGTGCGTGGTCTTGACTACTACACGCGAACCGCGTTCGAGTTCGTCTCCGGCGTGCTCTCGGAGGCGCAGGCCACCGTGTGCGGCGGCGGGCGCTACGACGGGTTGGCCGAAGTGCTGGGCGGACCGCCCACCCCGGGGGTCGGTTTCGCACTGGGCCTGGACCGGGTACTGCTGGCCATGGAGGGTGAGGGCGTCGAGCTTCCCTCACCGCGCGGCCTCCGGTGCTTCGTGGTCGCGGTGGGGGAGCAGGCGCGCGCCGCAGCCAAGACCCTGGTGGCCGAACTGCGCGCGGCGGGGCTACCGAGCGCCGCAGCGTTCGAGGAGCGCCCCATGAAGGCCCAGATGAAGATGGCAGATCGCGCGGACGCGGCGTTCGTTGCGATCATCGGGGAGCGCGAGTTGGCGGAGGGTGTGATCACGCTCAAACGCCTGGTGGACGGCATCCAGAAGACGGTGCCCGCGGGTGATGCCGTAGGGTGGCTGACCCGCCTCGACGACTGGACCCCATGACATGCGAACCTCCATGCGAACCCACGCGTGCGGCGAACTGCGCGAGAGCCACGACGCGCAGGACGTGGCACTCTGCGGCTGGGTCGCCCATCGGCGCGACCACGGAGGGGTGACCTTCATCGACCTTCGCGACCGAGAAGGCGTGGTTCAGGTGGTGTTCCACCCGGCGGAGGCGCCCGAGGCGCACGCCGCCGCGCAGCGGCTCGGGGCCGAGGACGTCGTTCGCATCACCGGTGTGGTCCGCGCGCGGCCCGCCGGCATGGTCAACCCGGCGCTCCCCACGGGATCCATCGAGGTGACTGCCATCGAACTCGAGATCCTGGCGGAGGCAGAGACGCCGCCCTTCCAGATCGAGGACTTCACCGAGGCGAACGAGATGCTGCGCCTGAAGTACCGCTACCTGGATCTTCGCCGCCCCGAGATGACCAAGCGGCTCCGACTCCGCCACGATGTGAGCCGCATCACCCGGGACCACCTGGACGCGCGTGGGTTCGTTGAGGTGGAGACGCCGATCCTCACCCGGTCCACGCCGGAGGGTGCCCGGGACTTCCTCGTGCCCTCAAGGCTGTCGAACGGCTCCTTCTACGCGTTGCCGCAGTCGCCGCAGCAGCTGAAGCAGCTGCTCATGGTCGCCGGCCAGGACCGCTATTACCAGATCGTTCGATGCTTCCGGGACGAGGATCTGCGCGCCGATCGCCAGTTCGAGTTCACGCAACTGGACATCGAGATGAGCTTCATCCAGGAGGAAGACATCGTCGAGCTGATCGAGCCGCTCATGGTGCGGCTCCTGAAAGAGCTCCGCGGGGTAGACGTCGCAGCGCCCTTCCCGCGCTTGCCCTATGCCGAGATGATGGAACGGTTCGGATCCGACAAACCGGACCTTCGCTACGGCATGGAGCTGGTCGACCTGGCGGAGGTGTTCGCCGCCACGGGGTTCAACGCGTTCGCCGGCGTGCTGTCCGGGGGCGGGCGGATCAAGGCGCTCTGCGCGCCCGGTGGCGGCCAGTTGTCGCGAAAGGAGCTGGACGGCCTGGTGCAGGACACCAAGGGCCGCGGTGCCGCGGGGCTGGTCTGGATGGTGGTCGAGGAGAACGAACTCCGCTCCCCGGTGGCCAAGTTCCTGTCCGCCGAGGAGCTCGAAGCCATCATCGACCACACGAGCGCCAAGGTCGGCGACATCATCCTCATCGTTGCCGACAAGCCCGATCGGGTGGCGGTCGCGCTCGATGGACTGCGGCGCTCCCTGGCCGTGCGGTTGGGTCTGATCCCGGCGGACACCTGGGCGTTCTGCTGGCAAACCGACCCGCCTCTGTTCGAGTGGAGCGAAGAAGAGGCGAAGTGGGTGAGCGTGCATCACCTGTTCACCGCGCCGAAGGATCCGGACAACCTCGATCCGGCGACCGCAGTCGCGCGAGGCTACGACCTGGTCCTGAACGGGTTCGAACTGGGCGGCGGAAGCATCCGGATCCACCAGG
>JBBRTK010000203.1:0-3896 GCA_038244455.1 Actinomycetota bacterium | reverse complement strand
GCATCACCCAGGTCCCCGGAGACGTCATCGGCGAACGTACCTTGGCCCCCGATGAGTACTGGGTTGAGGGGGACCGCGGAGATGCCTCGACCGACAGCCGTCATTTCGGCCCGGTGACCCGCGAGGCCCTGCGCGCTCGCATCCTCCTGGTCTACGGCCCGGGGGACCGGCGTCGCCGGGTGCGCTGAAGCCCTCACCGTTCGGGGCCGATGCTTCTACCATCCATGGAGATGGAACCCCTTCCCCCATCCGGACTCGTCACGCCCCCGGCTCGTCCCGACGTTGGTGGCACGCGCCGTCCGCTGCCCCCGCCTCCCGTCATCCAGACCTGGCCTCCGCCGAAGCGCCGCGGGAGGCCCTGGGTCGTAACGGTCTCCGTGGTCGCGCTGCTCGCGGTGATCGCTGCTGCGATCGCGCCGGCGATCCAGTACAACCCGGCCGCACATCGCGGTGAATACAGCTTCATCGACACCGTGAACGGCCAGCCCGTCCGCTGGAACCCGTGTGCCCCCATCCACTACGTGGTGAACCTGACGAACGCCCCGCCCGGCTCGCTCGTCGACGTTACGGCGGCGGTGGAGACCATCTCCTCCGCGTCGGGGATCGCGTTCGTCTACGACGGGCCGAGTACCGAGGTCCCCACGCCGCAACGCCAGTCGTTCCAGCCGTATCGGTACGGACAGCGGTGGGCGCCGGTGCTCATCGGATGGGTGGACCCCGCCCTCTCCGCCTTCAAGTTCACGAAGGACAAGAAGGGGCGCGAGGCCATCGGCATCGGCGGACCCATGTGGCCACCGACGGGAGCGCGGCAGTACGTGAGTGGTTTCGTGGTCCTCAACGACCGGGACGGCTACCCGCCAGGGTTCGGCACGCCGTTCGTCCAAGGCGCCACCATCCTCCACGAGCTCGGTCATGTGGTGGGGTTGGGTCACGTGAAACAGCAGGGCGAACTGATGGAATACGCAGGCGGCGGCATGGCCACCTTCGGTCCCGGCGATCTCCAAGGGTTGAAGTTGGTCGGGCGCCCGGCAGGATGCCTGACCACCCCGCCTATCCCAGGCGGATGACGCTGACCTCAGGTCAGCTCGCTGGGTTAGCGGAGCGTGGGCATCAGGCATAGGGTCGGCCCATGCGAGCGAACCGGCGAGGGCGGGGGGCCCTGTGTCTGGCCGCCGGTTTCCTCGCAGCCGCGGGGTTGATGGCGTCGGTCGGCGCGATCCGAACGCCCGTCCGCGCAGTCACCGCGTCGGCGACCCCTTCCGTCGACCTCAAGGTGTTGACGTTCAACAGCGGCGGCGATGAGTGGGGCGGCAACTACCACAAGCCCGATTCCCCGGCCGTCACGGCGCCGATCAACGACGTGCTCCGCGTGATCCGGACCTCCGGCGCTGACATCGTCGGCCTCCAGGAACCCTTCGGCGAACTCCGGCTCATGGCGGCGCAACTCGGCTGGTACGCCTCGCCCCGCTGCTACGTCCTGTCCCGTTTCCCCATCATCGAGCCACCGAACGCGAACGGGTTCCTCTGCTACGTGGAGGTGTCGCCGGGCAAGGTCGTCGCGTTCGCCGACACGCACCTGCCGTCCGCGCCCGCGGGCTTGCGCGCGATCACCCGGGGGGTTCCGCGCGCGCAGGTCATGCGTATGGAACGCCGAACACGCCTGCGCTACATCCAGCCGTGGCTGGACAAGACGGCCCCGTTGGTTGCGGCGGGCGTCCCCACCTTCTTCACCGGCGACTTCAACTCGACGTCGTGGCGCGATTGGACCAAGGCCGCCGTCCGGGCGAACCCGAGGCTCGCCTATCCCTTCCGGTGGCCGGTCTCGCTGGCGATGGAGCACCTCGGGTTCCGCGACAGCTACCGGCAGGTCCACCCTGACCCGATCCGGTTCCCGGGGACCACCTGGATCTCCCCGTACCTGGACCTGAAGCCGGCCATCAACCCCTCGCACCTGCTCTACCGGATCGACTTCATCTGGAACGGCGGCGCGGTCCAAACGAACGGCGTCCAGATCCTTGGAGCGCCCGGCACGCCCGACGTGACGATGCCGGTGAGCCCGTGGCCCAGCGACCACCGCGCGGTCCTCGGCAGTTTCACCGTTCATCCGGTGAGTCCGCCGCCGCTGGTGTCCGTCGCGGACACGCGCGTGACGCAGGGCGCCGACATCCAGGTGACCTACCGCCGCTCCACGCCGAGCGACGTGATCGAACTGCTCCCGCCCGGCGGCGACGCCGGGATCCCGCTGAGCTCGCAGCCGGCACCGTCGGTGGACGGCTCCGTTGCGTTCCCGACCGGATCGCTGGCGCCGGGCGACTACGACGTTGCCCTGGTCTCCGGCGGAACGGACGCAGGTCGCGTCCGCGTGTCGGTGGTCGCCCCTGGCGCGAAGCCCACGCTGACCACTCCCCACCCCGTCGTGAAACAGGGCCACCGGATCCGGATCGCCTGGACGAACGCCTACGGCAACCGCAACGACTGGCTGGGTGTCTACCGAACCAACGCCTCGAACCCGAAGGTCGACTACTACCTGGCCTGGCGCTACATCCAGGCGAAGGTGAACGGCGCAACCTGGATCGGCCCGAAGTCGCACACCTCCTGGCCGCTGGGGGCGGGGAACTGGACCGTTCGCTACTGCATCGACGACGGCTACGCCTGCCAGGGCTCGGTTTCGTTCCGAGTCACCCGCCCGTAGCCTGAGTCTTGCCGGGAATGGCTTCCTGAGCTACGCTGTTGCACCTGCAAATGATCTGCACACGCGAAGCCGGCATCGTGGGGGCCATGATCCCCGACCGCATCTGCTGTCGATGCATGCCAGGCGGCGGCCCCGAGGCGTAACTGCCCGGCCGTACCCCTTCCTTTCTCCCCTTCTCTTCATCCGGAGGTACCTGCGATGGACGTCATCACCCGCACCGTCGATGCACGGGGCCAGTCGTGCCCCGGGCCGCTGGTCTCGCTGGCCAAGGCCCTGAAGGACGCGCAGCAGGGCGACCTGCTCGAGCTGCTCGCCACCGACCCCGGTTCCAAGTCCGACGTACCCAGCTGGGCCACCATCAGCGGCAACGAACTCCTGGAGTCCGAGATCTTGGCCGGCGGCGCCGAGTTCCGCTACGTGGTTCGGAAGGTCTGACATGAGCATCGCCGAACTCACCCCCACGGGTGCGGTGCCGGGGGTCAGCTACGCGGACCTGCTTGCTCGCGTCGAGGCCCTGGAAGCCGAACAGCGCGCCCAGGTGAAGAAGAAGAACAAGCTGACGATCATCGCCTGGGGCGGGGACCTGGACCGCATCTGGCCGACCACCATCCTCGCGACCACTGCCGCCGCCAGCGGCATGGAGTCCACCGTGTTCTTCACGTTCTGGGGGCTGTTCGCGATCGTCAAGCCCGGCGTGCGGATTACTGGCGACAACTGGATGCAGAAGATGATGAGCGCCATGAACCCCGGATCGGCGCAGAAGGCGAAGCTCTCGCACTACAACTTCGCCGGCGCAGGCCCCGCGATGTTCAAGAAGCTCGCGAACGACAAGCAGGTGGCCAAGCCAGAGGAGCTCATCGAAACGGCGCGTGACCTGGGCGTTCGGCTCATCCCGTGTCAGATGACGATGGACCTGCTGGGCCTCAAGCACGAGGATCTCCTCGACGGCCTGGAGGATCCCATCGGCGCCGCCACGGCGATCGCTGAGATGCGCGACGCGGCTGTGTCGCTCTTCATCTAGGGTCCGGCGCCGCTACGCGCCGTCGGGCTGCTGTGCAAGGGGAACTACGGGAGGAACTGCTGGGTGATGGACGTGATCTCCCCGTTCGTGATGACGATCCACCAGGGTGCGTAGCGCATGTCCGGGTAGTCGGTCGGAGCCGCCGCGTTGACCGCCTGCTCGAAGGTGCCGATATCACCCTTC
>JBBRTK010000202.1:0-3919 GCA_038244455.1 Actinomycetota bacterium | reverse complement strand
TCCGCAGGTCAGAGGGCGTATCGCCCGGGCCGCTTCTCCTGTCGCGGCCGCACGCTCCGAGGTCGGCGGTGGACCCTCCGGAGGCGGGCCGTTCGGACCCGGGCGAGGCCGCCCGTTGGCCATAGCGTGCAGGGCGTAGACCTCGAGAGAAGGGACGACGCCATGGCCTCGACCACACAAAGGCCCGGTACCGGACGGGGAACGCGGATCCCGGCCGTGATCGTGATGCTGGTCGGCGCGGTGCTGATCGGCACGACCATCGTGAACAACCTGTTCGCCGTGGGGCCGGCATTCGAGAACCTCACCAACGGCTTCCGCCCAGTGCTGACGGCCGCGGCGATGCAGACCGCGCGTACCGACGTGGCGAACCTCGGCGCCGCGGGCACAGAATTCCAAACCAAGGTCGCGCCGGCCATGGCCCTGCAACTGGGCATGACACCTGCGCAGTTCCAAGCGTACGTGGGCACGACGTTCCCCGGGGTGGCCGACGGCATGGCGGCCCTTCCGAAGATCGTCCCGACGTTCAAAGGGTTGATCGCTACGCTCGACGCACAGCGGACGCTGTTCGCATCGGCGGACTCGATCCCGACCTCCAACCTGCCTGCCACTACGATCCCGTGGGCATTGCTGATCGCAGGGATCCTCTCCCTCTCGATCGGCATCTTCATGTGGTTCGTGCGGCGCATCAGTGGCGTCATCGCGATCGTGTTCGGCGCGCTGCTTGTGGCGATGCCGTTCGCGCTCTCGCTCCCCGCCAAGGCGGCCGACGCCGACCAGATGAACGCGAACCTGAAGCCCGTCTACATGCAGCAGATGATCGACCAGGCCGGTGGCGCGCTCACCACCGTGGGCACCATGGGCACCGAGATGTCCGGCACGATGCTGCCCGCGCTGGCCGGGAAGCTCGGCATGACCGGAGACCAGCTCCAGACGTTCCTCGGGAGCAACTTCCCTGCGACCGCCGCGGCGCTACAGAACATGCCCGCGTCGATGGGTCGGTTCCAGGGGCTGGTGGGGACGTTCGATGCGAACCTCCAGAACTACGAGACCATGAAGCCCGTGGCGTTCTCGCCGATCATCTGGACGGCGATCTTCGGTGGCGCGTTGATGCTCGTGATGGGCATCTGGGCGTTCGCCGCTGGGCGCACGCCCAAGGTGACGGTGCTCGAGGAGACGAAGCCGACGTTCCAGCGCGTGGGTGCCGCCGCTCGCTGATCCGTCGGGACAAGCTCTACAAGGCCCCGCAGGCTGATGGCCGGCGGGGCCTCGCCGTATAGCACTGTTCAAGATCGATCGACGGGCCTGCAGGAACCAGCGCCTCAGGAGATGCTTCGTCACTCACTTCTTCTTGGCTGCCCTCCCAGCGCGCGCTGCGGTGTTGGCCGCCACCGCGGCGCGGATAAGTTGCTTGAAGGCAGCATCGTTGATCTTCTCCCCTTCGCGGAGGTCGATCGCACGCCGCGTGTTCCCTTCCAGGCTGGAATTGAAGAGCGTCTTCGGGTCTTTGATGGAGGCTCCGCGAAAGAACGTGAGCTTCACGACCTGTTTGTACGATTCCCCTGTGCAGACGCCGCCGTCATGGGACCAGACGGGGATCCCGGGGGACTTCGGCTTCTCCCATTTCCATTCCTCCTGGATGTCGGGGTCGGCATCGTGGATGAGTTGACGGACATGAGCCAGGGTCTGTCCTCTCCAATCCTCCAGCTCTTGGATCCGCTCGGTGATGCTCGCTGAAGCGGCCTCGCCATCCGGACGACTTGTCGGCTTCATGTTCCCCCCGATCTCTCGTTTCGCCAGCCACGTTGGTCCGTCATCCCGCGAACACTGGATGCTAGCTTGGTTTCCGCGCGTTTAGTGTTTGTCCTGTCGGCCGTGGTCGCGCTGCTCAGCTTGAAGAGGACCAAGATGGCCGGCGCGATGCTGCTCGTCTTGGCGTCGTTCCGATGGCCGTTTCCAGCCTGGGGAGCGGGCTGGGGATGCCCTCTCTGGCGGTCGCCAGTTATCCGACGCTTATCGCCGGGTTGCTCTACGTGCTGTCGGCGCCGATGGCCCCAGGCGCCGACGACTCGAGGCACGTATCGGTGACCTTCCCTTGAGCGTCCGGACCTGCCCGATACCTCGCGCCGCCGGGGAGGAACCACCGGACCTCGCCGCCCTGTTCGCGGACGATGCGCCATCCGTGTTCGTGGACGAGTTTGTGATGGAAGGAGCAGATGAGGACGAGGTTGTCGAGGTCGGTTCGTCCTCCCTCGCCCCACCAGAGGATGTGATGCGCCTGCGTGAAGCGACGTGCTCCGCATCCGGGGAAGCGACATTCGCCGTCGCGGTACCGAAGCTGGCGGAGCATGGCGGCCGACGGCTCCCTGGACACACGGCCCAGCCGCATCGGCTCGCCCTCACTGTCTTCCAGCAGGATCTGGACGCGCGCGTCGCAGAGCATACGGCGCGCGGTTTCGGCGTGGATGGCGCCACCCCCTTCGATCTCGGCCCCGCCATCCTGTTCGACGAGGTCCTGGAGGCGAGCGTGCACAACGACGGTCGCGCGGTCGGCATCGGCGTCCTGCGCGAGACGGCTTGAACACAACGCCAGCAGGGCGTCGGCGCGTCGAGCGTCCGCGAACATGAGGTCGTCTTCGCCGGGCATCACCGGCATAGAGTCGGCCACACGTTGCAGCGCACGGGCGATGGTTGCTCCCTGCGCGGCGGGCAGTTCGGCCTCGAGCCCGAAGCGCGTGGCATCGTCCAGGTACCACCAACGCAGGAACCGACCCCGTTCTGCCTCCTGAACATCTTCGAGCGAGCGGGTCGCGAGGTCCGCCTTGCGCCGGATGGCGGCGCACGAGACGAACTTCGCCCAAGTGACCAGCCCCGCCTCGGACTCGAAGGTGGCGAAGCGGGCGAGTTCAACGACCTTGTCGACGCCGAGTTCACCCGAAGCGAACGAGCGATCAAGGTCCGGGAGGGTTTCGAGCGCGTGCGCCCCCGCGATCCAGCGTCGTGCCTTCCATTGCGAGATGCCCTGGCGGATCGACAGCCAGTGGGCCATGTCGCGGGCACCCGATCCACGCCACAGTTCGCGCCGGTCGACCTCGCCGATCAGTTGGAAGAGTTCGCGCTGCGTGTCGCAGATGCGTCTATGCGCTTGGTCGATGGCGTCGATCAGGTCGTCGTCATCACGGTGGTTCAACGGGGGCACCCGGGACCTCGGTTCCGGTCACGGGGGAGGAGACAGCCCGCGTAGGGTATCGAACATACGTTCGAGTGTCAAGCTCCCAGATCACCTCACCGTGGTCGCGGCGATCGGTCGGGCGCATACCCACGCTGCGGGCGACGCCCTCCGAAGCCTCATGGCCGGCAGGGATAGAGGCAACGATCGAGATCGCACCTAGTACCTCGAGCAGCCAGGCGATCAGCGCGCGCGCGGCCTCCGTGGCAACCCCCTGGCGCTGGTAGGCGGTTCCGACGATCCACGCGATCGCGGTCTCTGACTTGCTCACGGTCGCCGCCAGGTGGCCCACTGCGCGATCGTCGCTCCGGCGGCGCACGGCCCAGTTCAACCAGAGTTCCTCACGGCTGGGGGAGCGCCGTGATGCCCACCCGACGTACCTCGTCCTCAGCTCGTCCGCATCTGCCGGAGGGGCGTCCCCCGTCCACCGCCCGAGTGCGGGGTCCGCCATCACGAGGAACATGTCCGTCGCGTCTTCGGAGATGAGCGGCGCCAGGTCCAGGTGCGAGGTCGTCAGTCGCATATCGTCGTCGAGAGGGAGATCCGGGAGCACGCCCAGGATCGTAGCGGTCCCATGCGGGGCGAGGGGTTCGCGGACCCGGGGCGGGCTCGGGCAGGGCGGAAGGTCCCGCATGCGCGGGGCCGTACGGACCCTGTCCGGGCAGCCGCAGGGCAGATGCTTGCTTGGTGAAG
>JBBRTK010000201.1:0-3948 GCA_038244455.1 Actinomycetota bacterium | reverse complement strand
TCCCCGCCTTCCATGCCGAGCCGATCTGGTTCATCCCAGGGAGCAACACGTCACGGATCGCGACCTCGACTCCCACCTGATCGGCCGATCGCTCGAGCACCGCTCGGAGCGCATCCGGGTCGTGCGCCAGGGCGGCCGCGGAGAACTCTCCGAGCGCGTCCTGCATGGCGCCTCCGGCGGACAGACCCGTGCGAACCTTCCCCACCGCTTCCTTCGTCGGATGACCCTTGGTGATGAGATCTCGGACGCCGCGGAGTTGCTCGATCTCTAGGTCCGTGTACCGGCGGTGCCTGCCACCGGTCCGCGGAGGCACGGGGAATCCATACCGACGCTCCCATGAGCGGATGGTGGGCACGGGCAGTCCCAGCAAGGAGGAAACGGCGGCGATCTGATGTCCCTCCGCCCCCGACCCGAGTTCCGGCGCCGCTGGTGACATGCCAGGATGGTACACGATGGCGGGACTAACCGATGCGTGTTGCAGGGGTTAATGCAGGGGTTTCAGTCCCGGTCGAACCGCCTAGATCCCCGTCTCGAGCGTGCGGCGCATCCCGTCGATCGCCGCCTTCCCGATCGCGTCGAACCGCGAGCGGGTCAACGGCTCAGCCAACCGAAGCAGCCCGCGAAGCCGCAGGTCGGCCTTGTAGCGGATCTCGGTACCGGCCGGTGTCGAGGCGAACCGGATGTCGTCGACGGCGAGCACCCTCTCGCCCGTCCCCCGAAGTTCGACGCGATTCGGAGGGTCGTAGGCGGTGACCTCATAGGTCATCGGCAGCTGCTTGCCGTTGAAGATCACCATCAGCTCGTAGCGAGTCCCCACCGCAACGGGGCCCTCGGTGACCTTCCGTGCCTCCGCCACCCCCGGGTCCCACGTTGCCGAGTTGGCGAAGTCGCTCACGAACGTCCACACCTCGTCGATCGGACGGGCCACTTCAAGCTCCTCGTGTAGCACAGGCATCGGCATCCCTCCTTACTCATCAGGATAGTTGCGTGGGTTCGTCACCGTCCGATCCATACGACCACTGTTATCGTGGAAACCTACGCAGTTGCGACGCGGGAAAGGACCCATGTTCGACCTTAGACGTCTCGCCGACGATGCTCTCGAGGCCCTCGTGGTCCCGAGCTTCACCGACGTGGGTCCTACCCTGCGCAGCCGGCTCTTCGACTGGCAGCCCCTGGACTCGCTCCGCATGGACGGCCGCGTCGTGCTGATCACCGGGGCCACGTCGGGTCTCGGACTCGAGAGTGCGATGCAACTTGCCCGGATGGGCGCCAGCCTGCGCCTGCTCGTGCGCAGCGAGACGAAGGGCGTGAGGGCGGCCGAGGCCATCGCGAGCGGGTCCCCCGCCGTCGACGTCCGTGTTTACCTCGCGGACATGAGCGACCTGACGTCGGTCCGCAGGGCAGCCGATGAGATCCTTGCCGCGGAGGCTCGGCTCGACGTTCTGATCCACAATGCAGGGGGGATCGTGCTCACGCGGGAGGAATCGGCCGACGGGATCGAGCTGACCTTCGCCTCGATGGTCCTCGGTCCGTTCGTCCTGACGGACGCGCTCGTTCCGCTCCTGGCACGAACGGCGTCGGAGGCCGGCGCGAGCCGCCTGCTCACGGTGTCTTCCGGCGGCATGTACACGCAACGCCTCCATCTGGATGACCTCCAGATGGAGCGAGAGCCCTACCGGGGAAGCGTCGCGTACGCGCGAGCGAAGCGAGCCCAGATCGCCCTCACGCAGGAGTGGGCCCGGCGGCTCTCGAGCAGGCGCATCGTCGCTCACGCGATGCACCCGGGGTGGGCCGACACGCCCGGGATCGCGGCGACCATGCCGCGGTTCTACCGGATCATCGGCCCAAGGCTCCGCACGTCACGGGAAGGTGCCGACACCATCGTGTGGCTGGCCGCCGCCGACGATGCCGTCAGGTCCACCGGGAAGTTCTGGCTGGACAGGCGGCCGAGGGCGACGGAACGCCTGCCCGGAACCCACGTGAGCCGGCCCGATTCGCTTCGGCTGTGGGACGCGTGCGAGGCGTTCAGCCGTGCGCCGGCGTGAGCGGGGCAGGAGGCACACCACCGTCCCTGGCTTCGAAGGTGACCAGCTCTTCGGGCTGCGCGCCGTGCGCCATGTGAGCGATCCCCTTGCGCCATAGGCGGAACGCCTCGAAGTGGATCCCCCCGATCACCTTGGCGGTGACGAACGGGTGCGCGGCGAAGGCCCGCCAGAGCCCCGTCCCCGACAGCTGTCGGCGGCGGGCCGTGAGCGTCGCAGTCAGCACCTGACCTTCCGGCTGGAATTCGCGCATGATCACGGCTGCGCGCTCAGCCGGCGGACGAACACGGAACTCGTAGAACGCGTCCATGCCGATGAACGGGGACACGAACAGCTCCTTGCCGAACACGTGCCGCACGGCTCCGGTCGCGTCAGGCGTCCCGGCGGCGAACAGATGGTGATGCCACTGCCCGAAGGTGTTGGAGACCTCGTACAGCACGGCGCGGAGATCGCCGGCGGGTCCGAAGCCGAACCAGACCGACAGCGGATTGAACACGTAACCGAAGATCCTGGGCATCGTCAATATCCGCACGGGACCGCCCTCCAGGTCGATCCCGGCGCGCTGAAGCTGCGCATCGAACCACAGGCGGAGCGGCGAGCCGTCGCGGGGGCCGTGATCGCGATCGTGGAACGCGAACGGCGCGGCGCGGTTGTAGCCGAACCCCGGCACGCGCCGGTCGAGATCCTCAAGCTCTTCGAGGTCCAGCCACAGGTAGTACACGCCGTAGGAGAACCGATGCCCCGTGGGGAAGTAGCGGCGGTGCGCCACTCGCCCTGTGTAGACGGCGCTGTTCACGAGACCCCTGCCAGGGTTGGCCTCGGGACGACGCCCCACGGGGCCGGAGATCCGAGCCCCGCCGCCACTGCCAGCCCCGAGCGGAGGCCATCCTCATGGAACCCGCTGCCGGTCCACGCTCCCGCGAACCAGGTCCGGCGCCGGCCCTGTAGGTGCGCCAGCAGTCCCTGCGCGTCGATCGCCTCGCGGTCGAACAGCGGATGCGAGTACGGGAAGCGGGCCACCTCGCTGCGGGGCTCCTTGAGGGGGTTCAGGCTGACGAACACAGGGGTTCGCGTCGGCAAGCTCTGGAGCCGGTTCATCCAGTAGGTCACGGACACGGCCGCCCCGGGGCGCGCCTGCCCGCTCTCCGCCGCGGTGAGGTAGTTCCATGCAGACCAAACGGCGCGGCGGCGAGGCATGAGCGAGTGGTCATGGTGCAAGACAGCCACGTTCTGCTGGAAACGGAACGCTCCCAGCAACGCTCGCTCCTGATGCGTCGCGTCGGTACCGAGCGCTGTCAGTGTCGTATCGGCGTGGGTGGCGAACACGACATGGTCGAACCGATCAACTCCGCCATGCGTGTCGCGTACGGTGACGCCATCCTCATCGCGCTCGACGGATGCGACCGGCGTGGAGAGCCGTACGCCGTCGAGGAAAGTTGCCGAGAGCCTCCTCACGTACTCGCGACTCCCTCCGGTGACCGTCCGCCAGCGCTGTCGGTCGCCGAGTTGCAGGACGGCATGGTTCTGCAGGAACCCGATCATGGTCGCGGCCGGGAACTCGAGCATCGTGCTCGTGTCCGAGGACCACACGGACGCGATGAGCGGGACCAGCAGATCGTGCCGGAACCCGGGCCCGTACCCGTTCCGTTCGAGGTAGGCGCCGAGCGGCTCCCGGCTCCCTGAGGCCAGGATCGCGGGTGCCTCCGCGCAGAATCGACGGTAGTCGAGCAGCATGCGCCAGTGCGCAGGCCGCGCCCAGTTGGCAGGTTGCGCGAGGAACGCCCCTGCGCGGCTCCCGAACTCCACGCCGCCGTCCGCGAGGGACCACGAGAAGGACATGTCGCTCGGCTCGGTCGGAACGCCCAGATGTTCGAACAACCGAACGAGATTCGGGTAATTGGCGGTG
>JBBRTK010000200.1:0-3995 GCA_038244455.1 Actinomycetota bacterium | reverse complement strand
GTCGCCGTCGAGGCCGAGCGATGCCATCCCGCCCTCGTGGCGGCGCGCCAGGTGCAGGACCAGCAGCGCCGGGGCCAGCGAGAAGACGAAGTCGATGACCTGGAGATAGAAGGCGGGCGACTGATCCCCCACGCTGACTTGCACACCCGACACAGGTGCCGTCAGGAGGCTGATGACGGCCCCGACCGCGCTCGCCAGCAGCGAGAGCATCAGGACGACGACGATCTCCTCCACGAGCGTCCGCCGGTCGGCGGGCGCCGCAGGCGCGGGCGGGAAGCCGGTGGGTTCCATCCGGCTCACTGTACGCACCGCCGCTCTTCTAGACTGCCCTGACCCGAACGAAGGAGCGCTCCATGGCAAGGCGAAGCACGTCGGCGGATCTGGTCATCGTCGGCGCCGGGGCGGTCGGTGGATGGGCGTCCTGGTTCGCGGCGACCGACCACGGGGCCGGCCGGGTCGTGGTCCTCGAGCGGGACGTGGCCGGACAGGGAGCGTCATCGCGGGCAGCCGGCATGGTTCGCGCGCAGGGTGGCTCGCCCGATACCGTCCGGTTGGGGATGTGGAGCATCGCGTTCTACCGGCGGCAGCAGCGCCTGCTGGGCACCGACTCCGGCTTCGGCGAACAGGGCTACCTGATCCTCGCGCGCACCGCAGCCGATGAACGCAAGGCCCGCGATCGCGTCGCCATGCAGCGCGCGGTGGGCCTGGATGTTCGGTGGGTCGATGCGGACAAGGTTCGCCGGCTGAACCCGACGCTCTCGGGCGGGTTCCGCGGCGCGACCTACTGTCCGACTGACGGCTGGATCGATCCGCCTCGCAACGTGCGCGCCTATTCGCTCGCGATGGCGCGCGCCGGGGTGGACCTGCGCGAGCGCACGCCGTTCCTCGGGGTGCGCACCTCGCGCGGGCGGGTCACGGGTGTTCGCACGCCCGCCGGCGTGATCGCAACGGAACGGGTGATCCTGACCGGGGGGCCCACGCTCCGCGAGGTCGGCAAGCTGGTCGGGGCGCGATTCATGGTGGGCGCGGCGCGCCACCAGGTGGTCGTGACCGAACCCCATCCGGAGTTCCAGGTACCCGGGCGACCGATGGCGTTCGACCTGGCGTCGGGGATCTACTGGCGGCCGGAGGACGGCGGCCTGATGTGGGGCATGTCCAACCCGAACGAGACGCCGGGCCCCGCGCGCGACGTGGACTGGGACTACCTGCGCCTGATGGAGAAGAAGCTCAATCGTGTTGTCCCCCTCACGAAGAAGCTCGGCATCCGCAAGGCCTGGGCCGCAACCATCGAATACACCCCCGACCACCTTCCGCTGCTGGGCCCGGTGGTGCTGCGAGACGGCAGCGAGCTGGATGGCGCGACCGTGGCCACCGCGAACGGCCACGGGATGATGTGGGGTCCCGCGATCGCGCGGATCGCCGCGGACCTATCCCTGGCCGGTCGCACCCGCGTGGTCAAGAACCCCGGCCACTTCCGCATGGACCGCTTCGATGAACACGGCAACTCGCCGTTCACCGACCCCATCGCGCTCCCGTTCCCGGTCGCGGTGGACGAGGACTGACCCGGGATCCCGGCCTCAGGCGGATGGCGGTAGCGACGGCACGACCAATCGATCCAACTCATCCTGCGCTGCTTGCAATTGTGCGGAACTGGGGGTGTCGGTTCCGTAGAAGAACCGGATCTCGACGAACTGTTCGTTCACCGCCGCGGTGAGAACGAACTGCTTGCCCCCTTCAACCGGACCGATGGCATCGTGCACGTCGAGTGGTGCTGGTCGAACCGGGAACGTGGCGCTGTTTGATGGGGCGGTATACCCCAAGGTCGCCAAATCGGCGACGATCACGACCCCATCGGTTGGGAGCGAGTTGATCGTGTGCTGCGGCCATACCCCGCCGGTGAGCGCGCCACCCGTCATCGTTCCCAGGTCTGCCGGGTCGAAGGGAACATTCGATGCCCACGTCATCGGTCCCCCTCCCCCTTGGAGGGAGCTCCCGTCGGCGCTGGTGCTTTGTGTCAGCCACCCGGGGACAGGATCGAACGTGGGTGGCGACAACCAGGACGCGGCCGCATCAGCGCCGGGCCCCGGCGCGCCCGCCGGGTCAACCTGCAGGCTACTCAGCGAATCGATGACGCGCTGGCGTAATCCGTCCGTCGCGTGCGGCCCGAAGACCGCGAAGAGGGAGAAGTACCGGCCGGCGTCACTGAATCTAGTCAGATAGCCAGGCTGGCCGACGCATTCGTACGAGGCAAGGTTCTGCAGGGGGAACGGATCAGCTCTGGGAGCGAATGGGCTGTTCGTGTCCGAGAGCGAACCCCACTCATCGAGCCAGAAGACGACCTGGTCGTCGGGCAGCTTCGAGATCGCGTCGGTGGGGGCGCATCCGTCACTCGGCGCCGCAGGCGCGTAGTAACTCGCGATCTCGAACACCGAACTCGGGTTGTAGAGGGCGGGGTTCGGAACCTGGATCAGGTTCCAGTCAGGCGGCGTTTGGATCGACAAGCCCTCCGCGGGGAGTTGAAAGTCCACCCAGCCAGGATGGGTCGGGGTTATCTCGGAGGGGGTTGTGGTTGGGGTCCCGGCTGGGGTGGTTCCCGGCGGGATGCGGGTTGACTCGCCGAGCGGGGAGAGCGCCCGAAGTGGAAGCGTCACACCAAGAACAAGAGTGATCCCTATCAGCGCAGCCGCGCCGGAACGCCCACGGCGCAGGCGCCTGCCACGACGGACGACATCCTGCAACGAAGATCGTTCCGGAAGCGCGAGGCCGCGCCGGATCCGCTCGACGCTCTCACGGATATCATCGAAACCCTTCAGATCCTCACCCATCCGTTACGTCCTCCTCAGCCAGCGATGCAGCGAGCGTTACGCGAGCTCTCGCGAACAGCGACTTCACCGTGCCCTCTGGGCAATGCATCGCATCAGCGGTTTCTCTGGTCGAGAGTCCGTACACACCGCGCAACAGAAGCACAAGCCGCTGCCGGTCAGGCACGTCTCGCAGGGCCAGTGCGACACCCAGATCATCAACGTGCAGGGCGGACAACGGCGGGAACATCTCCGGCGGCCTGGCCGAGCGCTTCCGCAGACGCGTCGCGATCCTGAAGGCGGTGAGGAATAGCCAGGCGTCCGGGCGTTCGTGGTCCCTGACGTGAGGCCACTTGGCGTATGCCCGAACGAAAGCCTCCTGGGCGGCATCTCGTGGGTCGTCGCCGGCGGGGATGGCGTGCGCGAGTGCAGCCACCAGTTTCGGCCACTGGGCCGCATAGAAGCGCTCGAAGTCCGCATCTCGATCCACCTGTACTCCCGGTCTTACCTCAAGAAGCCTCATCTAGGTAGATCGGTTGCATGTCGCCCTCCGGTGGCGGATGGCAAGTGTCCCCGTCACCGAACCCTCAGCCGAGATCGACGTCGACTGCGATGAGTTCGGTGTCGACGTTGGCTGTCACCGTGAGTCCGTGCTCATCGGTCAGTTGCGCGGCATCGCCGGTGCGCATGGCCTCGCCGTTCACTTGGGCATCCCCCTCGATGACGTAGAGATAGACGCCGCGGCCCTCACCGATGGGTTGCGACACGGACGTTCCCGACGTGAGCCGCGAGACGAACACGTGGGCGTCCTCGTGGACGAACACCGCGTCCCCGCCGCCGGCGCTGATGACCTTGAGCAGCCGGTCGGTCCTATCCTCCATGGAGAAGATCTTCTGTTCGACGCCAGGCGTGAGGCCTTTCTCCCCCGGCATGATCCACATCTGGATGAACCGCATGGGTTCAGTAGGGCTGGCGTTTCGTTCGCTGTGCAGGGCGCCCGAACCGAGGGTCATCCGTTGCACGGAGCCGGCGGGAAGCGGACCTGGTGGGCCGCCCACGTTGTCCTCGTGACCGAAGAGCCCCTCCACGACGTAGGTGAGGCCCTCGACATCGTGATGGGGATGCATCGGCCACACGGCGCCGGGGATCAGTCGGTCGTCGTTGAAGACACGGAGCGTGCCGAACCCCATGTAG
>JBBRTK010000199.1:0-4019 GCA_038244455.1 Actinomycetota bacterium | reverse complement strand
CGGTCGGCGCGACGATCGCGACCGTGTTGACCGTGCCCGCCGCGGTCTACGCGACCTTCATGTTCGTCCCCGCGGGCCTTTTCGCCTGGCTCATGCACCGCCGCAACGTCGCCACCCCCGGCATCGCCTAGCTCCGCCGCCGGCTTCGCTGCTGCCCGCGGCCCTCGGCGAGCACCCCGATCCAGCACTCGATCGCGTCGAATAGTCACCCTAAGGCTGACTCAGATCGGATTTCTCAGGCCGGAACCCGGGTGCGGCCCGCAGGTCAGAGCGAGATACTGCGCAGGCGATGTCGCAGGAGAAGGTCAATATCGCGCGCCGTGCATTTGCTGCCTGGCGAAAAGGACCCTGGTGAGGATCCACCCCACACGGAAGGAGCAAAGGTCGGTCCTTGACAGTCCGCTGCGCCTGAGAGACGTTCGCCTGCAAATGAGCTTTCGCTGCTCCCGGCAGCAGAGAAGAGCACTGAGTGTCATGCTCGCGGTTGGCGCGAGCGCTCTGGTTCTGGTGTCCTCCGCCAGCGCCGCGCCGGGTGACATCTCGACCGTCGCCGGCAACGCCACCCAGGGCTACAACGGCGACGGAATCCCGGCCACGATGGCCGAGCTCAACCTTCCTCCCGCCGCCATTCCAACCCCCGACGGCGCCTTCCTGATCCCCGACTTCGGCAACCAGCGGGTGCGCGAGGTGTTGCCCTCTGGGGCGATCCAGGCCGTCGTCGGAGACGGGACCATCGGCTACACCGGCGACGGCGGACCCGCGACTGCTGCCGAGATCTACCAACCCCGGGGCATAACCCTGACGCCGGACGGCGGCTATCTGATCGCGGATCGTCGCAACCAGGTGATCCGCAAGGTCTCCGCTTCGGGGACCATCACGACGGTCGCTGGAAATCACACCCAGGGTTTTCTCGGTGACAACGGCCCCGCCACCTCAGCGGAGCTGAGCATGCCGCATGCCCTCTCGCTCACCGCTGACGGCGGCTATCTGATCGTCGACACCAACAACAATCGGATCCGCATGGTCTCCGCTTCGGGGACCATCACGACCGTGGCGGGCGACGGCACCCCCTGCACGCCATCGACCGCCGTCTGCGGCGACGGCGGTCCTGCCACCTCTGCACAACTCTCACTCCCCGAGGGCGTTGCTGCCCTGCCTGACGGGAGCTTTCTGATCGCAGATACCTCCGACGATCGGATCCGCTTGGTCTCAGCCTCGGGGACGATCTCGACGGTTGCCGGCACGGGTGTCGGCTGCACTCCCTCAACGGCCGCCTGCGGTGACGGTGGCGCGGCCAGCTCGGCCCAGCTGAACTTCGCCGAGGGGGTCGCCCCCACCGCCGATGGGGGCTATCTGTTCTCCGACGATTCGGACAACCGGATTCGGAAGGTTTCTCCCTCCGGGATGATCAGCACGATCGTTGGCAACGGCACCGCCGGCTACATGGGCGACGGCGGCCCCGCCACCGCCGCCGAGCTCCGCGATCCGGAGTTCGTCTCCATCACGCCCGACGGCGGGCTCCTGATTGCCGACCACAGCAACGCAGTGATCCGCGCAGTCGCCGGCGGCGTTGTGCCGCAGTTAGCTCCGCCGAGTGCGACGACGAACCCGTCCTCGCCGCGCAACAACAACACTCCCAAGGTCCTCGGGAGCGCACCGCCCGGGTCCTTCGTCGCGCTCTACTCCTCGCCTGATTGCTCCGGCGCCCCGGCGGCAAACGGGTCCGCGTCGACGTTCGCTTCGCCAGGCTTCCCGATAAGCGTCCCAAACAACTCGACCACGACGCTGCACGCGGTCACGTTCGCTCTGGGAGGCCAGCTCTCGCTCTGCTCGAGCTCGACGATCACCTACGTCGAAGACTCGAAGGCGCCGAAGGTAAAGATCAGAAAGCACCCCAAGCACAAAGTCACCAGCTCGGGCAAGAGGACCAAGGTCAAGTTCGGCTTTACCTCGAACGAGAGCGGCACGACCTTCCAGTGCAAGATGGACCGCGGGCGCTTCCGTCGCTGCCATCACTCCAAGACCTACAAGGTGAAGGACGGCTGGCACACCTTCCGCGTCCGGGCCACCGACCGGGCCGCGAACACCGGCAAGGCAGCGAAGTTCCGCTTCAAGGTCGTCCCTTAGGCCCGGTGTCCCAGAGGGGCACCCAAAAGGCGCCTCAGCGGCCTGGCTGAGGATGGGCGCGGCTGGTTTCGAACCAGCGAGCTCTCGCGTGTGAAGCGGTAGCCCGTTCATTCGCTTCCACAGGCCATTCTTGGCTCTAGCAAGCCAACTCTGGCCGAAAGCACACGCCCGTCCCGCACACGCGGATGCCGTTGGATGCGGGCGGATGTCCGTGGATATGGGCACCAGAAGCGGTCTGGTGCCCATTGGGCTTGGAGCGTCCTTGGCGCCACCCCAAGCCAGCGGCGATACTGCGCAGGCGATGTCGCAGGAGAACGTCGAGGTGGTGCGCGGGGCAATCGAGTACTTCGCTGAAACGGGCGACGTGGCGAGCGAGTGCTACGACCCAAAGGTTGAATTCACGACGCGGTCGGATGGCCCCGGTCAGTCCACCTACCACGGGGTCGAGGGCCTTCGGCGCAGCGTGGAGAGCTTCCGGGAGGCATGGGCAATCTCGACGTTCGAGGCCCAGGAGTTCATCGAGACAGGTGAAGCGATCGTCGTGCCGTTGCTGTTTCACCTCCGCGCACAAAGCGGCGTGGAACTCGAAGTCGAGGAAGCCTGGGCTTACTGGGTGCGCAACGGAAGGATCTGGCGGATTCAGCAGCACGCGACCAAGCAGGAAGCCCTCGAAGCCGCCGGGTTAAGGGAGTAGGCGATGTCGCAGGAGAACGTCGAAGATTTCATCCGCAGCGCATACGCCAGGTTCAACCGCGCCGAACCAAGCCCATCTGGCGAGCGAAAGCTCGCCTCGTTGGACTTCTACCATCCCGACGCCGTCTATGTGAACGACGCCAACGATCCCGACCCCGGCATTCACAGGGGCATCGAGGCGGTGAGGGAGCAGGTAGGGCGATGGGTCGAGGCCTATCCCGACCTGCAGGTGGAGCCGCTTGAGATCCAGACGAACGGCAATCAGGCGTTCGTCTGGGTCCGGTTCTCGGGCCACGGTGCAGGCAGTGTGGTTCCCATCGACATGGAGCTGGCTCACGTCGTCACCGTCGAGGGCGGCAAGGTCCTCCGCGTCGAGGAGTACTCGGACCGCGCCGATGGCCTCAAAGCCGCCGGGCTGCGGGAGTAGACGATGTCGCAGGAGAACGTGGAGATCGTGCGGCGCTGTTACGGGTTCTGGGCCGAGCGAGACTTCTCGCAGCTCACGGAGATCTTTGATCCGGATGTGGTCATTGACCTCTCTCGGAATGTCTTTAACCCCGACATCTATCGGGGCTACGACGGGTTCCGGCGGGCGGTCGAAGTAATCGACGAGGTTTGGGAGGGCCTCAGGATCGACCCCGAGGAGTACGTCGACGCAGGTAAGCGGGTCGTGGCCAAAATCCGGATATCGGGAGCCGGACGCGGCAGCGGGGTCGAAACCGAAATGAAGTTGTTCAACGTCTGGACGCTGCGCGACGGGAAGGTCGTGCAACTCACGGGGGGCTACCGGGATCGCGACGAAGCCCTCGAAGCCGCCGGGTTAAGGGAGTAGGCGATGTCGCAGGAGAACGTCGAGGTGGTGCGCCAAAGCGCAGAGGCATTTCTGCGCGATGATTGGGACACAGTGTTCGAGTCGTTCAGCCCCGAAGTCGAGTGGGAGGAGATGCCCGGGTTGGGTCCCGACGCCAGCGTTTACCACGGCATCGGGGAAGTCCGCGCGGCGATACAGAGCTGGATCGGCATGTGGCGCGACTACGAGATCGAGGTTCACGACATCGTTGACGCCGGTGGCGAAGTGGTCGTCCTTGCCCGGGAGAGCGGTCACGGTCGAACCAGCGGCGTATCTGCCGAGCGGGAGCTCGGTGAGGTGTTCACCGTACGAGACGGCAAGGTAGTGCGGGTTCGCTTGTACGGCAGTT
>JBBRTK010000198.1:0-4021 GCA_038244455.1 Actinomycetota bacterium | reverse complement strand
GCGAACCTCCTCGTTCACGAAGCCGGTCGGCACCTTCCACGCCCGGTAGATCACGAAGGACATCGCCGGGCCGGGTTGGCCTACCAGATACACCCCGTCGGCGGACTCCCGCCCGTAGGCCTCCCACACACGGGCATCGACTACCGCGGCGGCGACGAGCTCTCCAACGGTCTCCATCGGGCGGAAGGATAGCGAAAGAGGCTGGGAGAGGGCGCGTGGCCGCCTCCCAGCCTCCCGGTCCGACCGCGCCGACCGGTCTATCGGGTCAGCCGACCGATACGCGCTCCCCGTCATGGGTCGACTTGGGAGACTCGAACGTTCCGGCGAGCTCGGGCTGGGGGATCGCCCGGTCCTGCTGCCGACGCCACCGCATGTAGAGGTACAGCGGGGTGCCCACGATGAGCAGCAGGTACCCCTTCGCGATGGATTCGGAGCCGGTCGCGTACATCGCCCAGACCGCATAGACGAAGCCGAACGCCGCCACCACAGTGTCGCGCAGCAGCTTCCGACCCGCGAAGCGGCCCGGTTCCTTGATCATCAGCGCGATCTCAGCCGCAGCCGCGAACGCGTACGGCACCACAGTCGTCAGCGTGGCCAGGAGCAGCATGAACGTGAACTGGCTCACCAGGGAGGCCGTGTAGTTCATGAACACGAGCCCCGTAACCAGGACGGCGGCTGCGACCAGGCCGTAGGCCGGCGTGTGCCGGGTTCCGCTCACCCGTCCGAAGAACTTCGGGAACAGCCCGTCGTTCGAGGCGGCCAGCGACACCCGCGCCGTCAGCAAGATCCACCCGTTGAGGGCTCCGAACGCCGACACCATGCCGACCACGGCGACCCACTTGCCCCAGGTTCCGCCGAAGATCGACCGTGCAGCGTCTGCGAACGGAGCGTTCGATCCCGCCAGGGTCGCGAGCGGGATGATCCCCATGACGGCCACCGTGGCGACGATGTAGATGATCGTGGTGAGGATGGTTCCCAGGTACGTGGCCCGCGGGATGGTCTTCTCGGGGTTCTTCACTTCTTCGGCAGGCACCGTGGCCGACTCGAGGCCGATGAACGCCCAGAGTGTCAGCCCGATCGCTGCAGTGACGCCCTCCAGAAGCGTGAGGGCGTGCCGCCCCGCCGTCCCCGTCGCCTGCAGGAACGGGGTGAAGTGATCCGCCTTGAAGTAGAACAGGCCGATCACCCCGATCAACGCCAGCGGCACGAACTTCAGCACCGTAGTCACCACCTGAACCCGGCTTCCCTCTCGCACGCCCAGGATGTTGACGAAGGTCAGCAACCAGATCGACCCGACCGCCAACAGCGCCATGGCGAGGTTGCTGTTCGACAGGCCCGGCCAGATCACCGTGGTGTAGCCGACGAACGCCGTGGCGATCGCGGCGTTGCCGACCCACGCAGCGATCCAGTAGCCCCATGCCGTTTGGAAGCCGATGAAGTCACCGAAGGCCCGCCGCGCGTACGCATAGGGCCCGCCCGTCTTCGGGTACGCACGGCCCATCGTCGCGAACACGCCGGCAAGGAGCATGGCGCCGATTCCGGTCACGACCCACGCGAGCAGCACGCTGGAGCCGTAGGCCAGGGCAACACCGGCCAGGGCCGCAGGAAGCAGGAACACCCCTGAGCCGATCATGTTCCCGACCACCATCGCGGTGGCTGCCCATACACCCATCTCGCGCCTGAGCTCGGGCTCACCGGAACTGCTGGAACGTACGACCGAGGTCTTCATCGTCTACCTCCTCGCCCGGGCGGGAGGTCGGTTTTCCTCCCGACTCACCTTCAGGGTATGGCCGAGGAGCGCGGCCGTTGGCCGCCTTCGGCCCGGACGCCGGGGGACCCTTGACCCCCCCGGCGCGGGCTGGGCGGCCCTACGGTCGGGGGGAGCTAGATGACGAGCCGCGCATCGCGTGGCCGGGAGGAAAGGGAGTGCGCCATGAAGCGCCGCGTTGTGATCATGGGAGCCGCGGGTCGCGACTTCCACAACTTCAACGTCGTATTCCGGGGTGACCCCACCACCGAGGTCGTGGCCTTCACGGCCACGCAGATCCCCTTCATCGACGACCGCCTCTACCCCGCCCAACTGGCCGGGCCGAACTACCCGAACGGCATCGAGATCCATCCGGAAGAGGAGCTTGCGGACCTGATCGTCGACCGAGGTGTCGACGACGTGGTGTTCGCGTACTCGGACGTGTCGTACGAGTACGTCATGCACAAGGCCAGCGAGGTCATGGCTGCCGGAGCGAACTTCCTGCTCTTGGGGCCAGAGGCCACGATGCTGGAGGCCGCCGTTCCCGTGGTCGCCGTCTGCGCGGTACGGACCGGCTGCGGCAAGAGCCAGACCACGCGGTACATCGCCGAACTCCTGAAGGAGGAGGGCCTGCGTGTCGTTGCGGTGCGGCACCCGATGCCCTACGGCGACCTCGTGGCCGAGCGCGTCCAGCGGTTCGCGACGCTCCAGGATCTTGACTCGGCGGGCGTCACCGTCGAGGAGCGCGAGGAGTACGAAGCGCACATCCGCGAGGGAACGATCGTGTACGCCGGCGTTGACTACGGCGCCATCCTGGAGCAGGCACAGCAGGAGTGCGACGTGCTGCTGTGGGACGGAGGCAACAACGACCTCCCGTTCTACCGGCCCGATGTCCTCATCACGGTGGTCGACCCGCTGCGACCAGGGCACGAGCGGGCGTACCTGCCCAGTGAGGTCAACGTTCGGATGGCCGATGCGGTGCTGATCAATAAGATCGACGTGGCCCAGCCGAAGAACGTGGCCGCCGTCGAGGCCTCGGTGCGTGCGCTCAACCCGGATGCAACGATCCTTCGGGCGAACAGCGTGCTCGAGATCGATCGCCCCGACCTGATCGCGGGCAAGCGCGTGCTGGTCATCGAGGACGGTCCGACGCTCACCCACGGCGGCATGAAGTTCGGTGCCGGGACGGTAGCGGCCGAGCGAGCGGGTGCGGCGGAGATCGTCGATCCACGCCCGTACGTCACCGGAACCATCGCGGAGGTGTTCGAACGCTACGACGTCGGGGCCGTGTTGCCCGCCCAGGGCTACTCGCCCGCACAGCTGCTGGAGCTGGAGGACGCGATCCGGAAGACGCCGTGCGACACGGTCGTGATCGGCACGCCGATGGACCTTCGGCACGTGATCAAGCTGGACAAGCCTGCGGTGCGGGTCACCTATCACCTGGAGGAGATCGGTGAACCGACGCTCCGCGACGTGCTCGGCGAGGTCGTCCGGACGACGGCGCACTCGCTGGTCGGCTGACCGACGGGCCGGCCGGGGCCGGCCTCAAACGGTTCTTGAGAGCCAGAGGATCGGCTCGTTGATCTCGGGGAGCGATGGCATAGCGTCGGCGGAGTCCCACATCCGCGACAGCGTGGCCTCATCGCTCTGCGCGGCGACGGCGTCGCAGAAGGTGCGCCCGGCCTCGTATTGCTCGCGCCGCATCTCCACGCCCAGGAGGCGCTCGAACACGGGGTCGCCGGATTCGCCTTCGCGGTAGCGGTGCATCGCCTCCTGGATCCGGTCGTAGGTGGCCAGGAGCTCGCTGCCGACGCCGTGCATCACGTGGGCGCCGTACCCCTCGGCCGCCGCCATGAACGCCTGGATCCGTGCCAGCTTGAGTTGTTGCTCGACATCCATAACGGGCCCGAACAAGGCCTCGCCGCCAAGTGCGCGTTCCATCGAATCCGGGTCGCTGGGATCCAACGATGCCAGACGCGCCTGCACTCCTTCAAGGTCGATCGTCATCCCGGAAAGGTAGTCATCGACCAGACGGGCGAAGCGCTCGGTTGTCCACGGTCGCGCGAACTCGAAGCGGTGCGTGACCTCGTGGATAGCCAGGAACGTTCGGAACTCCGTCGGTTCAAGCGACCAGTCCTTCTCGAACTTCGCGATGTTGGCGGTGACGAACAGCAGCGCCTTGTCGCCGCCGCGGGGGACCGCGATGTCGTATTGGCCCATCACATGCTGTGCCAGGAAGCCGAGCACCGAGCCGATCTGGGTTCCCTGCAGGAT
>JBBRTK010000197.1:0-4086 GCA_038244455.1 Actinomycetota bacterium | reverse complement strand
GTTCGACCTGCCGACGCAGATGGGCCTGGACTCGGACCACCCCCGCGCCGAGGGCGAGGTGGGCAAGACCGGCGTGGCCATCGACTCGGTAGAGGACCTGGCGCGGATGCTTGACGGCATCCCGCTGGACAAGGTCAGCACCTCGATGACCATCAACGCCACCGCCCCGATCCTGCTCCTGATGTACGAGCTGGTGGCCGAGGAGCAGGGTGTGCCGGCGGGCGACATCAGCGGCACGGTCCAGAACGACATCCTGAAGGAGTACGCCGCGCGCGGGACCTACATCTACCCGCCGCGGCCGTCGATGCGCCTGATCACGGATCTGTTCGCCTATTGCGGGGAGCACATCCCGAAGTGGAACACGATCAGTATCAGCGGTTACCACATGCGCGAGGCGGGCTCCACCGCCGCGCAGGAGATCGCCTTCACCCTGGCCGACGGGATCGCGTACGTGCAGGCGGCGATCGACGCCGGGCTCACCGTGGACGACTTCGCGCCCCGGCTCTCGTTCTTCTTCGCCTGCCACATGAACTTCTTCGAGGAGATCGCGAAGTTCCGCGCGGCCCGGCGGCTCTGGGCGCGGATCATGACCGAGCGCTTCGGCGCGAACGCCAAGAGTGCGATGCTCCGGTTCCACACGCAGACCGGCGGCGCCACGCTCACCGCGCAGCAGCCCGAGAACAACATCGTTCGGACGGCGCTGGAAGCGCTGGCGGCGGTCCTGGGAGGCACGCAGTCCCTCCACACCAATGCCTACGACGAGGCGCTGGCGCTGCCGACCGAACGCAGCGCGACCATCGCGCTGCGCACCCAGCAGATCATCGGCTATGAGACCGGCGTGTCCGAGACCGTCGACCCGGTCGCCGGGTCCTACTTCGTGGAGTCGCTCACCACGGAGCTGGAGCAGATGGCCCGTGACTACATCGAACGGATCGACGCGATGGGCGGCGCCGTCGCGGCCATCGAGGCCGGCTTCTACCAGGACGAGATCCACGAGTCGGCGTTCCGCATCCAGCAGGCCATCGAGTCCGAGGAGCGGATCGTGGTCGGGGTGAACCGGTTCGTCGACAAGGACGAGGAACCGATGGAGCTGTTGCAGGTCTCGGCCGCCGATACCGACAAGCAGATCGAGCGAGTCGGTGCGTTGCGGGCCTCACGCGACGGGTCCGCCGTCACCGCCAGATTGGCCCAGCTGAAAGCCACCGCGGAGGGAACCGGCAACCTGCTCCCACCGATGAAGGAGGCGCTTCGCGCCCGGGCCACGCTCGGCGAGGTCAGCGACGTGCTGCGCGAGGTGTTCGGGGAGTACCGCCCCGCGCGCTGAGGCTCAGCGCTGCGCTCAGCGCGGGCGAACCGACGACGCCACGACCCGCCAGCCGCCCTTGTCCACCGCTTGGCGGAACCGCCACGCCTCGCGCGGCTCGGGGAAGTCGCTCCGGTAGTGCCCGCCTCGAGATTCTTCCCGGCGAAGCGCGGCATGGGCCGTGAGCCAGGCGGCCAGCGATGCGGTCGGATGGCTCGGCTCCGGGTCACCCGCTCGCCCGGCCACGAGTTCGGCGATGGCGGTCTCCAGCCCTTCGCGCGAACGGCTGACCCCGATATCGCGATCGGCCAGGGCGTGGATCGCGGAGAGGGGAAGGGCGTTGCCCGGGGGTTCGGCGCCCAGCGGCACAGGGGCTCCGGCGAGCAGGCCCATGGCCGGTTCACCCGGGGCCATCCCCGCGCGACGGCCGAACACCAACGCCTCAGCGAGTGAGTTGGAGGCCAGGCGGTTCGCCCCGTGCACGCCCGTCGAACTGGCTTCGCCGCACGCCAGGAGACCGGGCACCGTGCTCCGGCCCCACCGGTCGGTGAGCACGCCGCCGGTGAAGTAGTGCGCGGCCGGGGCCACAGGGATCGGGTGCTTGGAGATGTCGAGCCCTACCTCGCGGCATTGCGCGACCGCGGTGGGGAACCGTGTGAGGACATCCACCACTCCGGTGGCATCCAGGAACACCGGCTCACCGGTCTCCGCCATGATCCTGAACTCCGCGCGGGCCACGACGTCTCTCGGCGCCAGCTCGGCCCGGGGATGCAGGGCCGGCATGAACCTGCGTCCGTCGGCATCGATCAGGAGCGCGCCTTCGCCCCTTAGCGCCTCCGTGAGGAGCCGGGCGGGATGGCCGGGCACCGTCAACGCGGTGGGGTGGAACTGGACGAACTCGAGGTCGGCCAGGGCCGCGCCGGCCTCCCAAGCCAGCGCGAGTCCGGCGCCGGTGGAGGCGTCCGGCCCCGTGTGACGGCCGAAGATCCCGCACGCCCCGCCGGTCGCCAGGACGACGCGATCCCCGCGCAACTCCCGGCCGGACTCGAGCAGGACGCCGACCGCGCGCCCTGCTTCCACGATCACCCGGATGGCCCGGCCGTCCAGACGTTCGATCCGCGGGTCCGCTTCGACGGCGTGGACGATGGTGTTCAGGAGCGCCGCGCCCGAGGCGTCGCCGCCGGCATGCAATACCCGCCGGGCGCTGTGGCCGCCTTCCAGCGTGGGCTCCCCGCCGTCGTCGAAGGGCATGCCGAGATCGCGCAATCCTCGGACGGCGAGCGGCGCTTCGTCGACGAGCACCTTGACCGCGGCCTCGTCGCACAGTCCGGCCCCAGCAGCGAGCGTGTCCGCCACATGGAGTTCGAACGAATCGTTGCTGGTGACGACCGCAGCGATACCGCCCTGCGCCCACGAGGTGGCGCTCTCCCGGGTCACGGACGACGCCGCTAGGGTCACCGGGCCGCGGTCGGCCGCGTGCAGGGCGCACCAGAGTCCTGCGGCCCCCGCGCCGACGACGACCGTTCGCACGCCGCTACCCGCGCAGGGCGGCCGGGGAGGGGCCGATCTGGATCATCCGCTCCACCGCCCGGCGCGCTCGGACGGCCACATCGCCGGGGATCGTGATCTCGTGGACGCCGTCACGGACGGCGACCAGCAGGGACTCCGGGGTGATCATCTTCATGTAGCGGCACTCGGCGGCCCGATCGATCGGCTCGAAGGTCTTGGTGGGCTGGGCCTTGCGGAGCTGGTGCAGGATGCCGGTCTCCGTGGCCACCAGGAATCGCGTGTTCGGCGAACTTCCGGCTTCGGCCACCATCCCGCCGGTGGACAGCACCTTGGTGCGGTCGGCGGGGAGCTCGCCCTCACCCAGGAGGTAGATGACGTTGGTGGTGCAGCCGCACTCGGGATGCACCATGAGTTCGACGCCGGGTTCGGCCTCCATACGGGCGCGGAGGTCGCCGGGCTGGATGCCCGCATGGACGTGGCACTCGCCCATCCAGATCTGCATGGAGCGGCCGGTCTGCCGTTCGACGTGCGCGCCCAGGAACATGTCGGGCAGGAACAGGATCTCGGTGTCCGCGGGGATGGAGCGCACCACATCCACCGCGTTGGAGGACGTGCAGCAGATGTCCGACTCGGCCTTGACCTCGGCGGAGGTGTTGACGTAGGCCACCACGACGGCGCCGGGGTGTTCGGCCTTCCATGCCCGCAGCTGGTCCGCCGTGATCGAATCCGCCAGCGAACACCCGGCTCTTAGGTCCGGCAGCAGGACGGTCTTGTCCGGGGAGAGGAGCTTGGCGGTCTCGGCCATGAAGTGGACGCCGCAGAACACGATCGAGCGGGCATCCGTATCCGCGGCCACGCGGCTGAGCGCGAGCGAATCCCCCACGTGGTGAGCGACGTCCTGGATCCAGGGGACCTGATAGTTGTGGGCCAGGATCACGGCGCCGCGTTCGTCGGCCAGGCGCCGAACCTCTGCGGCCCACGTGTCATATCCAGCGGCCACGAACGCGGCGGCATCAGAGGACGACATCGGTCACCTCCAGCGAGATGTCCAGCGACGGAGCCGAATGCGTGAGGCGGCCGACCGAGACGACGCGTGCCCCGGCATTCACCAGTTCCCCAACGGTGTCGAGGGTGACACCGCCGCTGATCTCGAGGCGGAGCGGATCACCGACCCGCGCCACGGCCTCACGGACCAGGGCGGGGGTCGGGTTGTCCAGCAGGAGCCGGTCGGCGCCGGCCGCAAGCGCCTGCTCCAGCTGCTCCATGGTCTCCAC
>JBBRTK010000196.1:0-4116 GCA_038244455.1 Actinomycetota bacterium | reverse complement strand
TCATCTTCCTTGTCCCGACGAAACGAGAGACGCATAAATGTCGACGAGCACCAATGGTTCACCGCGACGCGCGGGATTCACGCTGATCGAGTTGCTGGTGGTGATCGCGATCATCGCCGTCCTCATCGCCCTCCTGCTCCCCGCGGTCCAGGCTGCCCGCGAGGCCGCCCGCCGCACCCAGTGCGTCAACAACCTCAAGCAGCTCGGCCTCTCGATCCAGCCTACATTCCGCACATCTCCCGGACAATATCTCCGAATTTCCCCCGGCTCGGATAGCGGCCAGGGGGTGATGCGCGGCGACGACCTCCGCACTCGGGCCGCCAACGCCTGACGGCGCAATGCCGGCGATCGCAACACCACGCTCGCTACACCGACCTTCTCGTCGGCTGCCGAGCCGCGTGGCCGTCACACCCGGTCCCGCGCCACTTCGTCCGGCCCGACTCATCCTTTCCCGTCGTCAAGTACGCCAGGTGTCCAAGTCGCCTCGCGCCGACTCCTCCCCCGAATCCTCAAGACCACCCCTCCGCGGTTCCCATCCACGCTGCCGCGGCGACGACGGGCGCGCACCCCGGTTTCGAGCCGGTTTCGCGTAGATCTCTTGTCGAACCTCGGTTCATCATGACCCACCCCGATAAGCCAGACCACCTCTTATATGAAATAAGTCCTTCGTGACTTGACCTGTTTTCTGCCCGGACAACCATGCCCATGGGAATCGCGCCGGCAATTTCGCCCCCGATCGCACACCGCGGGCGACCGCGACACGGTCACTCGCCGGACACCCCCTTGTCAGGAGCAGCACCCGTGGAAGATCCCCGGCCGCGCCGCGTCTCGCGATCGAAGGACAGGACCGGGCCCGGCGAGATCGCTCGCGCCGACGGTCAGGACCTCAACTCGTGTCGCATCGCCGCGTTGCCGATCCTCGACCGCTTCCTCGACCGACTCCGACTCGACGAGGCGCTCCACGGCCGCCTCCCGCGCGAGGACCGTCGCAGCCGCGTCTCCAACGCCGCCGCCTTGCTGCTGCTCGCCAGGAACCTGCTCCTGTCGCGCGAGCCGCTCTACGGACTCGGCGAGTGGGCCGCGCGGTATGTCCCCGCGCTGCTGGGCTTGTCCGAGACGCAACTCGACGCGCTCAACGACGACCGCGTCGGACGCGCCCTCGACAAGCTCTTCGACGCCGATGTCGCCTCGCTGGTCCTCGACGTCGCCGCCCGCGCCGTCCGCGAATTCGACGTCGACATCGACGAGTTGCACAACGATTCCACCACCGTCACATTCCACGGCGATTACGACTCCGCCGCGGAGGAACGCACGCTTCGCGGCCGGCTCAGGACGGCGATCACCTGGGGGCACAACGGGTGCAGTCGCGCCACTGCCAACGATTATGCGACCTTCTTGGACTTTTTCTTCCCGGTGTCCCCCTGAGTCCCCATTTCGAGAGGCATTCTCGCCTCTAAGTACGACTGATACACCTCCTGCCAAACCCCGCTCAGTTGGATCACGCGCAGGTCCACGATCCACTGGCCTCCTTCCAGTTTCCAGGTCATCCCCGACTGTTTCAGCCGTTGCGTGAACACCGTCTTGCACGCCGCCTCGGTCACACCGCTGCCGATCGGGAGGTGGTGGTTGCGGTATCGAGAATAGTCCAGGAACCGGATCCGCTTCCGCAGGTAGTTGTACGCGCTGCGATATTGCTCCCGCCTCTTGCCCAACATCATCCGCCGTTGCCGCAGGGCGGCCGCCGAGTGCAACACGCGATAGATCCCTCGCGGTTTCTCCTTCAGCCAACGACGCATTTTTCGCGCCCAGGCGTGGGCACGCTTGGTATCGGAGAACAACGCCTCGGACAATTTCGAGACGTATTCACAGGCGTGATAGTAATCGATGACCCATTCCCACTCCAGCCGCTGACCCGATTCACGAGGATGGCGCATCCGCTGGAGTACCCGGCGGAAATACCGCGTCTGCTGGTAGCCCCCATCGGTCACATAGGCAAACCGTGGCAGCGGCCCCGTCCACTGCGTCAACACGGCCACGAGCAACGCTGTCAATTGCCGCGACAGCGTCTCCTGACCGGGCTCAGGCATTCGACCCAGATACACCGTCCCCAACCGCCGACCCCTCCGGTCGTAGACCGCGAGGGTCGCCGTCGCTCCTTCCCGATAACACGCTTCACCACGAATCGGCAACATCAACCCGTCACGACCCACCGCCAACACCGGCTTGCGGCCACCCCGGGATCGGTACGCCTGCTCCAACAGCTTCAAGACGTGAGCCACTTGGGCGGCCTGACGGTGGGGCTCCATCCCCTCCACGACTCCCGCCAGGACGGTGCGCAAGCTCGCCACCGAGAAACACACGCCATGATCGCGCTGGAGGCTGGCCAAGACGGCGCTCTGGGTGGAGACCGCCGCGGCCTGAGCGGCCCGCTCGGCCAAAGCGGGTGTGGCCAAGCCGGCCTCCAGTCCCAGGTGGCTCTCTAGGGGAACGATCGAGCGCTCGACGCCGTGCAAGGGCTGGTACAGCATCCGCCACAGGGTAATCGTCCCGAACAGGGTGGCCACGGTGCGGTTGGGGGACTTGAAGCGGCGGCGATACCACACGCCCTGGAAGCCGATCGGACTGGGCATATCTCGCCGGTCATGCGGCTCGATGTGATTGAAGATCCATTCGACGATGATCCGCCCGAGTTCGCGCAGCTGAGCCTGCAACTGGGTCTCGAACTGGTAGCAGGTCTGGGGCGTCACATCCGCCTTGCGGAACCGGACGATGAGGCGGCCGATCTGAGCGATCACGGGGATCACGCGCACGGTCAACGGGAATAAGGAGGTGGCGAAGTGGGTTGCGAGCAACGCGGCGGTGGCCGTAGCATGGTCCATCGAGTCGGCCTCTCTGGTGTGGTGGTATGGTTTGGCCACCTCCAACACACCGAGAAGCCGGCTCATTTTTCAAGATGCGGGCTGAGCGAGCAGCGAAACTGAAGGCACTTGTGGGCAAAAAACCACACGAATCCCGGGGAAACCCGTGGCAGTGGCGCGATTGCACCCAAGTAGACCCTCACTCGGCGGTCAGGCAAGCTGGACCGATGCCCGTTCCCCGATCATCGCCGAGCGAAGAGGGGACCTTAGCGCGATGGCAAAAACGTCGGCGATCGACAACCTGACCGCCGAGGCCGATGCCGATGCCGGCGAAGGGTCAACGACCCTGGCGAATTCGCCCTATTCCAACGACGACCTCGCGCCGACGACCCCGGCCGAGCGCCGCTGGGGTACGAAGGACATCGCGGCGCTCTGGGTCTCGATGTCGGCGTGCATCCCGACCTATATGCTCGCCTCGTCCTTGATCGCCGAGGGGATGAACGGGGGGCAGGCGGTGTTGACCATCTTTCTGGGCAACACGATCGTCCTGATCCCGATGGTCCTCAACGCGCACGCCGGGACCAAGTACGGCATCCCGTTCCCCGTCTACTGCCGGGCCTCCTTCGGAATCCGCGGCGCGAACGTCCCCGCTCTGCTGCGGGCCTTGGTCGCGTGCGGCTGGTTCGGCATCCAGGCCTGGATCGGCGGCTGGGCCATTTACAAGATCCTCGCCATCTACGTTCCCGCCTGGGAGCAACTCCCCCCGATCGCGGGACTCGGCATCAACGCCGCACAACTCGCCTGCTTCCTCGCCTTCTGGGCCGTGAACATGGCGGTGATCTACCGAGGCATCGACTCGATCCGGGTCTTGCTGAACATCAAGGCCCCGTTGCTGCTGGCGCTGGGGTTGGCGCTGCTGGCATGGGCCTACCAGGCCGCGCATGGGTTCGGGCCGATGTTCGCGAAGCCCTCGGCGTTCGCCCCGGGGGGCCCGAAGGCCGGCCAGTTCTGGACGTTCTTCTTCCCGGCCTTGACGGCGATGATCGGCTTCTGGGCCACGCTCTCGCTGAACATCCCCGACTTCACCCGCTACGCCCGCACGCAACGCGACCAGGTTCTCGGCCAGGCGCTCGGCCTTCCCACGACGATGGCGCTGTACTCGTTCATCGGCGTCGCGGTCACGTCGGCCACTGTGGTGATTTACGGCGAAGCGCTCTGGGATCCGACGGATGTGCTGGCGCGAACCGAGAACGTGACG
>JBBRTK010000195.1:0-4126 GCA_038244455.1 Actinomycetota bacterium | reverse complement strand
CGTTCGGAGGAGGGCTTGCTTGAACTTACGCGAGGTCACCGTCAGCTCGGCCAGGGTGTCCGCGGCGGCACGCCTGGCGTCGGGGTTCTTCTGGCGCATCATCGGGGCCACGATCTGTTCGAAGAAGGAGGCCTCCCGCTCTTCGAAGTGCTTGTACATCGTGAGGTGGCGGGGTTCGACGCCGTAGCGGAAGAAGTCCTTGACGATCGAGAGAACGATGTAGTCGTCGCCGTCGTAGTAGCGGGCGTTCTCCGGGCCGTGAGAGCTGACGATCCCGAAGGACTCCAGCTCCTTGATGCGGTCGCGGTCCACCCCGGTGGCGGCCGCCATCTCCTCGAGCGACATCTGCAGCCCCGTCGGGGCATCCGCGATCTCCTCGGATGCGGCAGCCCTGCTCGCAGCCGCGGCTTCGGCCCGTCCGGCCGCCGCCTCTCCCCCATCGCCGTCGGCGGCCGCGGCTTCGTCTTCGGCCGCTTGCTGAAGGAGACGTTCTTTGATGACCTTCAATGGCAGGTATTCGTCGCGCTGCATGCGCAAGATCGACTTCAGCATGTCGACGTCCCGGCTGTAGAACTTGCGGTAGCCCGACGGCGTGCGCTCGGGTTCGATGAGCCCTTCGGCTTCGAGGAACCGGATCTTGGAGATGGTGATGTCGGGGAACTCGGTCTTGACCGAGACCAACACTTCGCCGATCGATCGATAGTTGCGCGTTCCCGCCATGATCACTCCCCTGCCATGAAGAACACGAGTTTGAACAATCCGACCTGGATCTCATCGTGGTCGGCGAGCGCCGTCTCGTCAGCCTGCTCTCCGTTGACGTAGCTCCCGTTCAGGCTGCCCGCGTCCTTGACGAACCAGGCACCCCCCCGTCGCTCGATGAACGCGTGCTTGCGCGATACGGTCACGTCATCGAGGAAGACTTCGCTCCCGGGATCGCGGCCGATGGCTGTTGAATCCGAATCCAGCAGGAAGGTCGAGCCCGCGTTCGGGCCACGCTTGACGAGAAGGAGTGCTTGACCGGCCTCAAGTTCATCGTTGGGGAAAGGGAAGTCGTCCTGCGACTCATCGTCGGTCTCGACAGGGCTCAGGGTCAGCGTGGGGTCACCCTTGAGTGCACGGCCGCAACGCATGCAGAACAGCGCGTCGGTCGGGTTGGACTGTCCACAATGGGTGCACTTCACGGTCGAGACTCCCTGGACGCCGCCATCTAGCCGAGAGTATAGGTTCAGGTCCCACTGTCACCCTCAGTCGTGCGGTGACCCTATCGCGGGTCTCGCATAGGGTCAACCAAGGCACGAAGGCAGTCTCAACCCCGGATAGGGGTAACGCTCAACCTTGGATGGGCGGGGTCAAGAACCCTCAACCATCGATCTGTACCCATCCGCATTCATGAGTCGCCCCACGTCGGCGGGATCGGCGGGCTCCACGAGGACGAGCCAGCCATCACCGTAGGGTTGCTGGTTCACTAGTTCGGGAGCGTCTTCGATGAGTGGGTTCTTCTCGACGATGGTGCCCGAGATCGGGCTATACACATCGGAGACGGACTTCGTGGACTCGACCTCACCGAACGCCTCGTCCGCTCGTATCGCTGCGCCGGTGTCCGGAAGGTCGACGTAGACCACGTCGCCGAGCGCATCCTGCGCGAAGTCGGTGACCCCGATCCGCACGCGATCGCCCTCCAGGCGCGCCCATTCGTGTTCCTTGGTGTAGCCAACGTCATCTGGGAACTCCACGTCAACCTCCTGATCGTAGGACGGGAACGATAGCGGACCCTGCGACTGGGTTCATGCCGCTGAAGCCAGGGCCCGGCGGATGTCGACGGCGTACACGCCGGTCGCGAGGTAGTACTCAACGATCCCAACCCAGAAGCACACCCATCCGATGACCAAGAAGGCCGAGGACAAGGGGTAGCCGAGATGCGCCCAGGAGATCGACGGGATCGCGCCCATGAGGCAGAAGGTGGCCGTCTTGCCGATGAACCGAACGTCAAGACGGATCCGCCGCGCCGCCAGCAGCGAGGCACCCGCTAGCAGGATGGCCGCGTCACGAACCAAGATCAACAGGGCTGCCCAAAGAGGGAAAGCGCCGCGGATAACCAGGGCGGCCAGCCCCGCGGCGATCGAGAGGCGGTCCGCGACCGGATCAAGGACCTTCCCGAGGTCGGAGACCTGGCCGGTCCGGCGCGCGACGACCCCGTCCACCCAATCGGTTGCCATGACGAAGGCGAAGAGCGCGATCCCCCCGAGCGTCGTGGAGCGATGCACGATCAGATAGGTGAAGACAGGTATGAGGAGGATGCGGATCGAGGAGATGAGGTTCGGGACGGTGAGGATGGCCGCCGACGCGTCGGCGGGGCGGGATCCGTTATCGGCTGTCCCATTCATCGGTCGGGCCGGCCGGATTCGAACCGGCGACCTTCTGACCCCCAGTCAGACGCGCTAACCAAGCTGCGCCACGGCCCGTCGCGCGCATCCTAGCAGTCACCGCGAACGCGACGCCCCAGGGCGGATCATCGACGTTCGCCGCCGGCGCCGCCCTTCGTTCGCGGACGATACGAGAACCGGATGGGTACCCCTTCGAATCCGAACTCTCGCCGGAAGCGATTCTCCATGTAGCGGCGATACCCGGGGCCCGGCTCCTTCGCCCCGCCGAAGATGACGAACGTCGGTGGTGCTGCGGCTACCTGGGTCGCGTAGTGGAGGCTTCCCGCGGCGCGGGGAGTGGGACGCTCCGCTTGTGCCGCGTGAAGGACATCGTTCACCTTGGAGGTCGGGATCCGAAGCCTCCACCTGTGGTGCAGCTCCATCAGGATGGGCGGGAGCCGGTGCACCCCTTGGGCCGTGATGGCCGACGTCCGGATGGCTTCCGCCCTCGCGAACAACGAAACCTCCTCCTGCATATTCTTGAAGGTTCGGTCCTTGTCCTCGACCAGGTCCCACTTGTTCGCGACCACCAGGAGCGCCCGGCCGGCGTCCATAGCGAGGTTGGCGATCTTCTTGTCCTCTCCGGTGAATCCCTCGGTGGCATCGAGCACCAGGACGGCGGCGTGGGCTCGCTCGATGGCCTCTGTCGCTCTGAGAACGCTGTAGTACTCAACCCCGCGCACCTTGGTTCCTCTGCGCATCCCCGCCGTATCCACGAATCTGACCGTGCCGAGCCCAGGCCACTCCACCAGCGCGTCGACCGCGTCGCGGGTCGTGCCTGCTTCCTCGAAGACGACGGATCGGTCTTGGCCGATGAGCTGATTGAACAGCGAGGACTTCCCGACGTTCGGGCGCCCGACGAGGGCGAACCGAGGTTCCGGTTCGCGGTTCTCGCCCGTGCTTCGGGGCGCGTCCGGCAGCAATGCCACGATCCGGTCGAGGAGGTCACCTGCGCCTCGACCGTGCAGTGCGCTCACCCCGAACGGCTCCCCCAGGCCCAGGCGCGTGAACGCTGCGACTTCGACCTCTTCCTTCTCCGCATCGATCTTGTTCGCGACGACCAATACGGGGACAGTGGTTCGGCGCAGCCGTTTCGCGAGATCGTCGTCGTCTTGTGTGATGCCCGAACGCGCGTCGACCACGAGGAGGATGAGGTCTGCCTCGGCCTCGGCGCGCGCGGCCTGATCCGCGACCTTCGACTCGATGCCACGGGCACCATGTGCGTAGCCGCCGGTATCGATGAGGGTGAAGCGTCGATCGTTCCACTCGGCCTCGAGTTCGATCCTGTCTCGCGTGACCCCCGCCATCGGATGAGCGATGGCCTCACGGCGTCCGAAGAGACGGTTGACCAGCGTCGACTTCCCGACGTTCTGTCGGCCGACCACGGCGATGCGGGGAACGGGCGCGCTCATGGGAGCAACCCAGGTGCGTTCAGTCGAACCAGTTCGAGGGCGGCTTGGAGTGTCTCGCGGACGCCGAGGAAGGCCGTGTCGAGGCGGATAGCGCCAGGCGGGGCCTCGGGCGGAGTCACTTGGGCATCCCTGCGGTCGCGCGCGTGCAGTGAAGCTTCAACCTCAGCTTGAGTCGAGTGCCGCTCCGCGATCCGCCGGGCGGCGCGAGCCCCCGGGTCCGCGGCGAGGTAGAGCTTGAGCGGGGCATCGGGGAAGACCATGGAGCCGATGTCTCGCCCGTCCATGACGGCG
>JBBRTK010000194.1:0-4129 GCA_038244455.1 Actinomycetota bacterium | reverse complement strand
CGGCGAAGGACGGGATCCGGGCGAGCACCAGCACCACCGGGGTCATGACCAGCGCGATCCCGAGCCCGATCGACGCCCCCGTGCGCCAGTCCCCCACCCGGAGCCCATACCGCGACGCACGGTCGCGGAAGCCGAGGAAGATCACCAGGAGCGGCACGCCGCCGAGCAGCAGCAGCCGCCCGATGCTCTGGATCCGCTTGCCGTCGGCCGGGGATGACGCCACCCAGCCGGTGAGCGCGGTGATCCCATCGTCGACGTGCCCGTGGTAGTCGAGCAGCAGCAGGAACATCACGACCACCAGGGCGACCGAGGCGCGGACGGGCAGGCGCAGGCCCAGGATCTCCACGCTCCGGAGGTCGGCGGCGTCCGCGGGGTAGGCCGGGGCCTCGCCGAGCCACGCGCGCAGCCGCGCCGCGGCGGGCCGGACGCCGGCGATTCCAGATGGCGTGGCCTCGGGCTCGAAGGCGCCCATCCCGGCGCCCGGTCAGTCCGCCAGGGTCGACAGGTCGCCGGGGTCCTCGCCCAGCTCGATCGCCTTGAGGTAGCGGCGCACGATCTTCCCGGAGCGGGTCTTCGGCAGCGAGTCCCGGATCTCGATCTCCGATGGCTGCGCGATCGGCCCGAGGTCCTGGCGGACGTGATCTTTCAACGACGAGATGAGGCCGGGTCCTGCCTCGACGCCCTTGCGCAGCACCACGTAGGCCTTGATCCGCTCGCCCTTGACCGGATCCGGCAGGCCGATGACCGCCGCCTCCCCCACCGACTTGTGGCGGACCAGCGAGCCCTCGACGTCCGCCGTGCCGATCCGATGTCCCGCGATGTTCATCACGTCGTCGGAACGACCCAGCACCGCGAAGTAGCCGTCCGCGTCGCGCACGGCGATGTCCCCGGCCGTGTACACCCCGGGGATCTGCTCCCAGTACTTCACGTACCGGGCGTGGTCGCCCCAGATGGTCCGCAGCATGTACGGCAGCGGCCGCCGCAGCACCAGCAGCCCGCCGTGACCCGCCGGGAGCGAGTTCCCCTCCTTGTCCACGACGTCGGCCACGACGCCCGGCATCGCCTTGCCCACCTTGCCCGGCCGCGCCTCGAACGTCGGCAGGGTGCCCAGGACGGGTCCGGCGATCTCGGTCTGCCACCAGTTGTCCACGACCATCCCGTCCGACTGGCCGACGAGATGCTGCTGGGCCCAGCGGTGCGCCTCCGGGTTGAGCGGCTCGCCGGCACACGCGACCAGGCGCAGGCGCGACAGGTCGTAGCGGCCGGGTGCATCCGGGCCGTGGCTCATCCACATGCGGACCGCCGTGGGCGCCGTGAACATCACGTTGACCCCGAATCGTTCGCAGATCTCCCAGGTGACGTCGGCGTCGGGGTAGTCCGGCACGCCCTCGCGGACGAGCACCGTCGCACCGATCGAGAGCGGGCCGTAGACGATGAACGAATGCCCGACGATCCAGCCGATGTCGGACGTGCTCCAGTAGATGTCCCGTTCGCCGATCTGGTAGAAGGCGCGGGCGAGGTACGTCACGCCCACCATGTAGCCGCCGGTGGCGTGGACGACGCCCTTCGGCTTGCCGGTCGTGCCCGACGTGTAGAGGATGAACAGCGGGTCCTCGGCGTCCATCGGCTCCGGCGGGCAGTGGATCTCGCGGGGTTCCTGGATGTCGTAGAAGTCGACCTCACGCTCGCTCTCGAAGCTCACGGGCGCATCGCCCGGCCGGGATCCCCGCCGGTGGACGACCACCCACTCGACGTTGGGGTCGTCGCGGACGGCCTCGTCCACGGTGGGCTTGAGGGGAATCTTCTTGCCCCGGCGGAACGTGAAGTCCGAGCACACGACGACGCGCGCGCCGCTGTCCGCGATCCGGCTCGACAGCGCCTGCGTGCCCATCCCCGCATAGACGACGCTGTGCACCGCGCCGATCCGGGCGCAGGCGAGCATCGTGATGATCCCCTCCGGGACCAGCGGCATGTAGACGACGACGCGGTCACCCTTCCCCACCCCGAGTCGCTTCAGCGCGTTCGCGAAGCGGTTCACCTCGCGGTACAGGCGGGCGTAGGTGTACGTGTGCTCCTCGCCGTCCTCGCCGATCCAGATGAGCGCGGCGGTGTTGCGCTGCTCCCCGTGGACGTGGCGGTCCAGGCAGTTGGCCGACGCGTTCAGCTTGCCGCCGAGGAACCAGGCGTGGTCCGGCGGGTTGATGTCCGACACCCGGGTCCATGGCTCGATCCAGTCCACGCCCGCGGCCTGCTCGGCCCAGAACCCGTCCGGGTCCCGCAGGGCACGGTCGCGCTCCACGGTGTCGTTGCGCAGATAGGCGTTCCGCGCCAGCGCCAGGGGCGGCGCGATGACGCCCTCGTCGTGCATCAGGGCCGAGATCGCGGCCTGCTGGGACTCGGTGAGCTGGATGTCGGTCATCGGGCGACTCCGGGCGGCGCTGGGCGGGACTCGGCAGCGGGATCGTAGTCGGATCATGGTCCACGGTGCGCGCCGTTGCGGCAAGATGTGTGGGACGTCCGGCGGCGCCCCCGGTATCACACCGCGAAGGGGGATCGATGGTGGAGCGCGTGCTCGTCGCGTTCGCGACCAAGATGGGATCCAACACGGAGGTCGCGAACGCGATCGCCGAGGTCCTCCGCGCCGCCGGCGTCGAGGCCGACGCGATCCCCGCCCGCGAGGTGCGGGACCTCTCCCCGTACGGCGCGGTGATCCTGGGCAGCGCCCTGTACGCGGCCCACTGGCAGCGCGAGGCCAACCGGCTCCTCATCCGCCACCGCGAGGGCCTCTGGGTCCGCAGTCTGTGGCTCTATTCCAGCGGGCCGCTGGACCACTGCCAGGCCGCGCAGAACCTTCCGATCGCCAGGCACGCGGCGGAGATCGTGGGTGACCTGCCGTACATCGAGCACCGCACGTTTGGCGGGCGGCTCGACCCCGACACCTCCGGCATCGATCCCCAGATCCTGGCGACACACCCCGTCGGCGACTTCCGGAACTGGCCGGCCATCCGCGCCTGGGCCGCCGACATCGCGGCCGTGCTCCTGGCTGGCGGTTGATGTCCCGGCAGCCCGCGTGCGCCGGCCCCGTCGGCCACTGGGCGCACGTCAACCGGCGAGCCGCTTGTACCTGATCCGGTGCGGCTGGTCGGCCGCGGCACCGAGCTCTCGGTGGCGGAACGCCTCGTAGTCCGTGACGTTGCCTTCGAACCAGCGCACCTGGCTGTCGCCCTCGAAGGCGAGGATGTGCGTGGCGATCCGGTCCAGGAACCAGCGGTCGTGGCTGATGACCACGACGCACCCCGGGAAGGTCTCGAGGCCGGCCTCCAGCGCCCGAAGCGTGTCCACGTCAAGGTCGTTCGTCGGCTCGTCCAGGAGCAGGACGTTACCGCCGGACTGGAGGAGCTTTGCCAGGTGCACCCGGTTGCGCTCGCCGCCGGACAGCTGCCCCACGAGCTTCTGCTGGTCCGTGCCCCGGAAGTTGAAGCTGGAGACATAGGCCCGGGCCGGGATCTCCCGCTGGCCCACCTTGACGAGCTCGACGCCCTGCGTGATCTCCTGGAAGACCGTGCGGTCCGCCCCGAGCTCGTCGCGGCCCTGGTCCACGTAGCTCAGCTGCACCGTCTCGCCGATCCTGACCGTCCCGGCGTCGGGCGCCTCCTGGCCAACGAGCATCTGGAACAGCGTCGTCTTGCCCGCGCCGTTGGCGCCGATGATCCCGACGATCCCCGCCTTTGGCAGCGAGAAGGTCAGATCCTCGATCAGGAGCCGGTCGCCGTAGCCCTTGCGCAGGTTCGCGACCTCGATCACCGTGTCCCCGAGGCGCGGCCCGGGCGGGATCGCGATCTCGAGCTCGCGGGCGTTCCCCTTGTCGGCCTGGGCCTCGGCGAGCAGCTGCTCGTAGGCGCCGAGACGCGCCTTGCCCTTCGCCTGGCGGCCGCGCGCGGAGAGGCGAACCCACTCGAGCTCCCGGGCCAGGGTCCGCTGGCGGGCATCGGCGGTCTTCTGCTCCTTCGACATCCGGTCCAGCTTCTGCTCCAGCCAGCCGGTGTAGTTGCCCGAGAACGGGATGCCGCGGCCGCGGTCGAGCTCCAGGATCCACTTCGCCACGTTGTCGAGGAAGTAGCGGTCGTGG
>JBBRTK010000193.1:0-4136 GCA_038244455.1 Actinomycetota bacterium | reverse complement strand
GTCCGCCGCGCTTTGTAGGGGAGCTCGCCGTCCAGGAGACGCGGCAGGAACACCGCGTCGAACTCCAGACCCTTCGCGCGGTGGAACGTCATGAGCTGTACGCCGCGGCCCTGATGCTGCACCGTGAACCGATGGTCGAGTTCGGCCAGGAATCCGGAAAGCGAGGCGCCCGGGCCGGCCGAGGCCTGGTATTCGGCGGCGATCGCGCGCAGTCGTCCCAGGTCCGCTTGCCGCGTGATCTCCTCGTCGGCGTCGGGGGCGGCCTCCGGGCCGAAACCGAGTTCGTCGGTGATGGCACTGACCACGGCGGCAACGTCGGGCCCGGCCGGCGCGCGCCGGAGTCGGCTTAGCACCGACCGGGGGCCCGGTCGGCGAAGGAACGCCCCATCACGCACCTGATAGGCGATCCCCGCCGCGGCGAAGGCTTCCTCGTACAACTCGGAGCGGGCGTTCACGCGGTAGAGGATCGCTATCTGGTCCCACGGCGTGCCGGCCGCGTTCAGCTCCCGGCACTGCGCCACTACGAACGCCACCTCGGCGTTCGCGTCGACGACGGCGCGCGCGGTGGGGTTCGGCCCGTCGGGAAGGGTGGCGCGCAGTTCCTTGTGGAAGCCGCCCATCTTGGTGGCCAGGGCGTTCGCCACGGCGAGGATCTGCGGCGAGGAGCGGTAGTTGTCCTCCAGCCTGATCACGGTGGCGCCGGGGAACCGGTCGGGGAAGCCGAGCAGATGGGACGGTGAGGCGCCGGTGAACGTGTAGATGGTTTGATAGTCGTCGCCGACCACGCAGAGGTCGTCGCGTTCGCCGAGCCATCGATCCAGCAGGGCTGCCTGCAACCCGTTCACGTCCTGATACTCATCCACGGTGAACGCCCGGAACCGTTCGCGGACGGTGTCCGCCGCCGCCGGATACCGGTCGAACAGGTCGACCGCCAGACCGAGCATGTCCTCGAAATCGATCCGGTCCATCCGTTCCTTGCGGCGTTCGTAGCCGTCGTAGACGCGCTCCATGAGCTCGGACGGGATGGGCGGCTCGTGGCTTTGCGCCTGGATGGCCTCGAGGTAGCCGACCGGGGTGATGCGCCGGTTCTTCGCCCACTCGATCTCCCCGGACAGCTCGCTGCGAGGCAGGAACTTGTGCGGCGGCGGCAGGGCGTTGGCCAGTGAGGCCACGAGCGGTGCCTTGGAATCCAGGATCTGGGGGAGCGGCTGGCCGGTGTGGCGCTCCCAGAGCCCGTTGAGCTGTGAGAGGGCGGCGGAGTGGAAGGTGCGCGCCTCCACGCCGGTGACGCCGAGATCCGCCAGGCGGGTCTTGAGTTCGCCTGCGGCCTTCTCCGTGAAGGTGACGGCGAGGATCTGTCCAGGGGCGAAGGCCGCCGTCGCGACCTGGAAGGCGATCCGGTGCGTGATGGTGGTGGTCTTGCCCGTCCCGGCTCCCGCGAGGATGGCTACCGGCCCACGAACGGCGCGCGCGGCCTCGCGCTGCGCCGGGTTCAGGCGCTCGAGGATACGGCTCGGATCCGTCACTGCGCGACCCTATCAACGCCCGCCGACACGTCCGGCTCCCGTAGACTGCCCACCGTGCCGGAGGTTCATAAGTTCGTCGGGTTCGTGGTGGTGAGCGTGTTCGCCGTGGGCTGGATCTGGGGCCTGGGTGCGGTGATCCGCAAACGTGCCCCGAGCGAGAGGTTCTGGGTGTGGCTCGCGGTCGCGCAGGTACTGGCGGGGCTACAGGCGCTCATCGGGCTGGTGCTCCTGGCCCTGGGGAAGCGCCCGGACGTCTGGCTCCACTACGTCTACGGCTTCGGGCCCATCGTCGTCCTGGTGATCGCGCACAGTCTGGCCCGCGACCTGGACCGAACCGAACCCGGCGAGCGCCCACTGGCCACATGGGTTCCGTTCGCGGCGGCGGCGTTCATCTGCTTCGGGCTGACCCTGCGGGCGCTCATGACCGGGTTGGGGCGTGCCTGAAGGCCCCGTCGGGCCTGGCTAAAGCCGGGTAGCCGGGGCGCCGAAAACTCAGACCATGCAGCGTGTCGCCCCCCTCGACATCGCCGAACGCCTCACCGAGGCCCGAACGCGGATCGCCGCGCAACTCAAGCGGCTGGACCCTTTCACGTTCTGGATCCTGCCGTACCAAGGTGCGGGCGACTTCGTGGTGGTCGGCTCGACGGGTGCCTTCCTGATCGCGGCGGTGACGGCGGCCGGCACGGCCGATGTTCACCGGGGCAGACTGCGGGTGGACGGCGCTTCGCTCGAGGGCCATCGACGGCTCCGCGCCGAGGCCAAACGGCTGCAGTCCATCCTCTCGCAGGCGGCTGTCCCGGTTCACGTGGAGCCGGTGATCTGCCTCACGCATGCGGCTGCCGGCGCTCCTCGCGCCGACCGCAAGATCCGCGCGGTTCAGGTACGCGATCTGGCGAAGGAGATCGCGGATCGCCCACACGCCCTGCCGCGCCTTCGCGCTCAACGGGTGGCCAGGGCACTGGGCATGCGCCTGGACGGCGATGAGAAGCGGTTCTTCTTCGGAGTGGCTCGCTAGCCCTCGGGTTCACATCCCATCGTAGAGTGGCGGGCATGAACCGATGGATGAAGGTGACCGGGTGGGTGTTCGCGTTCTCCGCGAGCTTCGCCGTCGGCGCCGTCATCGCCGGCCACTCCGATCCCTTTCCGCCGGGAGTGACCGACCCCGGCGTCGCGGTGACGTCCACGACCCCTCCTCCCACTCCTGCAGGAACCACGCTGACGGGGACCCTCGATCTGCAAACGGTGCACACCCTCTACGTCGGGGGAGCCTGCCGAACGAACTGGCGAGGCACCCTCTCGCTGCAGGAGGACTCGACGGGCACGGTGACCGGAACCGGGACCCTCGACTTGCTGGGAGGGCTCCACTGCGATTTCCCGGCCGTCCAGGTGCAGACGAAGACGATCACTGTGAGCGTGGCGGGCTCGGTGAAGGGACAACGGGTCTCGCTCACCCTCACCTACACCAGCCGCGATCCCAAGGCCTCCAGCGACTTCGGTGGGCTCGCCCACACCATGGAGTTCCTGAGGCTGTCGGTCGTCACGGGGGGGTCGCAGCAGGTGCACGCGTCCCGCTACGACGGAGACCGGGGCACCTACATCGCCGCGGGAACGTTCACCGTCTCCTAGCCGTTCAGCAGGTCCGAGTGTTCGCCCAGCGTCGGCGGTGGCCGGCGGATGGGAAGGGTTTGCCCGTCCAGCCGGATCGGGTCGGCCACCTGCCGCAGCGGGCCGCGTACGGGGTCGGCGATCTTCTGGAGCAGCGCGGCGCCTTCGGGCGAAGCGAACACCTCGTCCATGGCGCGGATCGGCGAACATGGAACCCCCGCCTCCGCTAACGCGGCGAGCCACACATCTGCGGGCTCCGTCGCGAACACGTCCGCCAGGAGCGGCACCAACGCCGAGCGGTTCTGGACGCGCGCCTCGTTCGTCGCGAAGCGTTCGTCGGTTGCCCAACCGGGGTGCCCGACTACGTCGCACGTCCGGGCGAACAGCCGGTCGTTCCCGGCCGCGAGCACGAACCCACGATCGACGGCATGGAAGACCTGGTACGGCACGATGTTCGGATGCTCCGAACCCATCGCCGTTGGTACCACGCCGCCCACCAGGTAGTTGGCGGCCTGATTGACCATGGCGGCCACGCTGGCGTCGAACAGCGAGACGCTCACATGCCGGCCCGCGCCCGTGAGGTCGCGCTCCCGCAGGGCGGCCAGGATGCCGATCCCCGCGTACAGCCCCGTGATCACGTCCAGGAGCGCCACGCCGGTCTTCGTCGGTTCGCCCCCCGGTTCGCCGGTGATGCTCATCAGGCCGGACAGCGCCTGGACGATGATGTCGTAGCCGGGGCGGTCTGCCGTCTCCGCGGCATCTTCGCCGAACGCCGTCACCGAGCACGTGACCAGGCGAGGGTTGGCCGCTCGGAGTTCATCCAGACCCAGACCCAACTCCCCCATGAGGCCGGGCCGGAAGTTCTCGATGAGCACGTCAGCGCCGGCGGTCAGCCGGCGGACCGCTGCCACGCCCTCCTGATCCTTCAGGTCGACCACGACGGAGCGCTTGTTGCGGTTCAGCGAGAGGAAGTACGCGGCGTCGTCCCCGGCGAACGGCGGACCC
>JBBRTK010000192.1:0-4175 GCA_038244455.1 Actinomycetota bacterium | reverse complement strand
GGTTCGCGACAGCGCGGATTGAATCATGACGACGCGTTCCTGTCTGAGGGACGACACTACGCCGTCTTCCTGCGCGAGCGCCTAGCGCGCATCTCCGTAGCGCCACGCCAGTGCGCGCTCCGCATCCTCGATCGTGACGATCGGCCGCCGCCGGTTGAACAGCGCGAACCGGTCGCACGTTGTTTCGGCCTGTGACTTGCGACCCAGCGCCTCCTTGAGGTACCAGTGCATCCACTCGTGGCAGTAGAGGAAGCGCAGCACCTCCCGTCGCGTCCGGAACGTGACGCCGTCGGTCAACCAGATGAAGCGCATCTTGCCCGTTCCCTGGCGCCGTTTGGCCGCGTACGGGATCACCTCGCCGAACGGGAAGAACGGCTCGGGGATCTGGATCGTGATCCGGCGTTCGTCGAACTCGGTCAGCGCGGCCAGGTGCGGTTTCTCGCGGTAGCGCAGCGGCTTCACGCGGAGTTCGTAGCCGTGGGCCACTGGAAGGCCTTGCAGTGCGCGCCGTACCGCGTCGATCGGGAGTTCGGGGACCTCGGAGGTGATGCGCACGGCGAAAGGCTACCCGGCCCGCCGGCTGCGATACCCTCACGCTCCATGACGACCCCGCGCCCCCGTTACCGTGACCTTGGCCTGACCGTCGGACTCCTACCGCCCGGCCCGCTGAACGCCATCACCGATGTCGCCGGCGTGAGCGTCGGCATGACCACGCTCATCGAAGGGGACGGCCCGCTGGTGGTCGGGCAGGGCCCGATCCGAACAGGCGTCACCGTCGTGATCCCCCACCCCGAGATCACCGATGCGCCGGTGTTCGCCGGATGCCACCGGCTGAACGGGAACGGCGAGCTGACGGGCCTGGAGTGGATCCGCGAATCCGGCCAACTGACCACGCCGATCGCCATCACGAACACGCACAGCGTTGGAGTGGTGCGCGACGGCCTGGTCGCCGCGGACGTAGACGCGCACGGCCGGACGTCTGCCGCGTTCTGGAGCCTCCCGGTAGTTGGCGAGACCTACGACGGCTCGCTCAGCGACATCAACGGCTTCCACGTTCGAACCGAACACGTCCTCTCGGCGCTCGCAGGCGCGGCCGACGGCCCCGTCCCGGAAGGGAACGTCGGCGGGGGCACCGGCATGATCTGTCACGAGTTCAAGGGCGGCACGGGCACGGCTTCGCGCGTTAACGCGGGGTGGACCGTCGGCGCGCTGGTCCAGGCCAACCACGGCCGGCGGCTCCGGCTCGCGGTGGACGGAGTTCCCGTCGGCCGCGAACTCGGCGTCGACGTCGTTCCCTCGCCGTGGGACGAAGAGGATCGGATCGCCGCCGCCGGGAGCGGTTCGATCATCGTGGTCTTGGCCACCGACGCGCCCCTCCTGCCTCATCAATGCGAACGGCTGGCGCAGCGCGCGGCGCTCGGCATCGCCCGCGTCGGCGGCGGTGGTGAACATTCCAGCGGTGATCTGATCGTGGCGTTCGCGAATGGGAACGCGGGGCGATTCGGCAGCTACAAGATGGAGGCCTCGACGGAGCCGTTCGATGTGCGGATGGTGCCCGAAGGGTCGATGACCGAACTGTTCTGGAGCGCGATCGAGGCGACCGAGGAGGCGATCCTCAACGCGCTCATCGCCGCCGAGACGATGACCGGCCGCGATGGCATCACCGCCCACGCCCTGGACCACGGGTCGCTGACGGAGATCATGGCCCGCTACGGGCGAGGGCCTTCCTGAACATCAACAGGTAAGGGTTCCGTCGTTCGGGAAGCCTCCTCCGGCGCGTCGGACGCCTCGGCGGGTTTGCGCCTGAACGTTGTCGCCAGCACCCAGCCGGCCAAGGTCAGCCCCGCGATCACGAGCACGCCCGGCCAGAACTCCGACGGCTTCACCTGTGTGATGCCTCCTCCAAAGGTGAACGTCACCCCGACCAACACGAACACCACCCCGAACAGGAACGAGAGTGGGTCGAACCCATGTCGTTTCATCGCGTGCACGCCGCCTTCCCCTTCTTCGTGAGCGGGTTCTCATACACCTGGATCGAGCCGAGCCCCACATGCAGATCCAGACGGACAGGATCGACGCCCGTGGTGTGGAACACGGACGACACGTTCGGCCCGGCGGTGTCCACGCCGTACGGACCATTGGGCCCCCAGAACTGGATGGTCCCGAGGTTGGCGTGAGCGGTGATCACCACCGGCACGCACGGATTCGTCGTGACGGTGATCTGCCCGACGCCCAGGTCGGCTCGCATGGGGCCGGGACGAGCCCCGCTCGGAAGTGGGGTCAGGTCGAACTGCATCTTCCCGCCGGTGCGCAGGTACGAGGGCTTGAGCACGTTCGCTCTGGTCGCCGTGACGCTCACGTCCCCGTAGCGGCCGATCAGCGGCATGCCGATCGCGCTCGCGACGACGAGGATCGGGATGAGCGGCAAACCCAGGAACACCGTCCACTTCGCCCGCCCGGCGAAGGCGCCGACAAGGAGTCCGACACCCAGGACCAGGACGACCACGGCGAGCAACTGCGACCCTGCCAGGTGCGCGGAGCCCGACGCGTCGAGCATCCAGAGGATCCCCCCGGTTGCGATCGCCAGCCCCAGGAACAGCCAGCCGAGCTTGGAGCGTGGGCGCTTCAGGCGCTTCGGGTGCCGCTCCTGGCGACGCCGCGCGGCGGGTGGGGCCGTGCCCGCGCCGCCCGGCGACGCGTCGGGTCCCGCGGGATCCCAGCTGGAACCTGCCGGAGGGATCGGGACGGTTTCGGCGGATGCCGCCTCGGGTTCGTCGGTCCGCTTGAAGATGGCGAGCCCGACGCCCACCAACAGCGAGGCCCACACCACGACCGCTCCCCAGAGTCCGAGCCAGAGCCCAAGGAGCCCCGCGCCGAAAACGAGCGCCGCCAGACCGACCCGCGTCTGCCCGCCCGTGAAGCGGTCGGCGATCCGCATGCCGGCGGGCCGGGGAAGATCGGCCCGGGGAACTAGGAACCAGAGCGCGAGGTACACCCACTCGGCCAGCCCGCCGGCGAACAAGACCAGGAGGAATCCCACGCGCCACCAGGTGGCATCAGCCGCGTACAACGAGAGCCGCTCACCGATCAGAGGCTCGATGATGAAGAATCCGACCAAGCCCAGAGCGCCGATGCCGGCGAACCCCCAGCGCCACCACTTCGCCTTCGTGCCGGTGTAGTCCGCCAGCCCGCCGGCGACCCCGGCGACGATCCGGCCTTGCTTGCGCCTGACGAGTACCCGCTCAATGGTCTCCATGACCCTCATCCTCCCGGGCGGCGGCGAGGACGCCATCGGGGGATGACCCTGGTCTTACCCCGACTTCGCCGGACAGAGACCAGGGTCGTTCCCCCAGGCAGAGACGATCTGGCCTGTGAGAACATCGCCCCCCGGAGGCTCGATGGAACCCACCACAGCCCACGCCCCAGAACATGCCTCACGCCGCGTCGGCAAACACAGCCGCGCCCTGCGTCGAAGCACCCGGGACCGCGTGCTCACCGGCGTTGCCGGGGGCATCGGTGAGCGCATCGGCGTCGACCCCACCGTGGTGCGCCTGTGCTTCGTCGCCTTGTCGCTGGCGGCGGGGATCGGCGCCGTCGCGTACCTCGCTGCCTGGCTGGCGTCGGTGCCTGGAACCGCGGCCACATCCGCGCCACAGCCGACGAGCGTTCGGCAGGCCTTGGCACTGGGCTTCATCGTGCTCGGCGCGTTGGTCATGCTGCGGCAGACGGGGCTCTGGCTGGGAGACCGGTTCGTGTGGCCGGCCGTGCTCGTCGCCGCGGGCTCTGCCGTGATATGGACCCGGGGGGACGAGGCGGATCGCGCCCGGTGGTCGCGGGCCGTGCGCAGGCTCCCCGCGGGATTGCAGCGCGCGGCCACCGGCAGCGGGGTTCGCGTGCGCATAGTGGGCGGGATGCTGCTCATCGCGGCCGGCCTCTGGCGGTTCCTGACCACGACGCAGGGCGCCCGGGGGTTCTCGACCAGCGCGCCCATCGCCGTCGCCTCCACGCTGGTCAGCCTTGCGGTCGTGATCGGCCCGTGGTTCTGGCGACTCGGGCGCCAACTCACCGAGGAACGGCGCCAACGTATCCGGTCGCAGGAGCGGGCAGAGGTTGCCGCCCACCTGCACGACTCCGTCCTGCAAACCCTCGCCCTGATCCAACGGACGGACGAACCC
>JBBRTK010000191.1:0-4200 GCA_038244455.1 Actinomycetota bacterium | reverse complement strand
GGCGCGGGCAGCGTCGTCACGTTCTCCTCGCTCTTCGAGGAGGCCACGCCGGGGGTCGCCCCGCTCACCGACCGCCTGGCCGCTATCGCGCGAGAACATGGGATGGCGCTCTGTGGCGGCAACGGCATGGGGTTCATCAACATGGGACCCAAGCTCCGGGCAACGGGATTCGCGACGCCCGACGCCATGCGGCAAGGGCCGGTGACGTTCATCAGCCACTCCGGATCGGCGTTCGCGGCGATGGCGTTCAACGACCGGGGGCTCAAGTTCAACCTGATCGTGTCGTCGGGGCAGGAGATCGTCACGACGATGAGCGACTACATGGACTACGCGCTGGGTCTTGAGTCGACTCGGGTGATGGCGCTCCTCCTGGAGGCCGTTCGCGATCCGGTGGGGTTCCGCGCCCAGCTGGAGCGCGCCGCCGCGAAGGACATCCCGGTGATCGCCCTGAAGGTCGGGCGGACCGAGGGGTCGAAGGCGATGGTGGCGGCACACTCTGGCGCGCTGGCGGGGGAGTTCGGCGCGTACGAAGCGCTGTTCGACGCGCATGGAGTGCTGGTCGTGGACACGCTCGACGAGATGGCGGACACGATCGAACTGCTGTCCAGCCCGCGCCGGGTCGCGGGCGGGCGCGGTCTCGGCGCCCTGTGCGACTCCGGCGGCGAGCGCGCGATGTTCGTCGACATGGCGCACGACCTCGGCGTGCCGCTCGCGCAGATCAGCGAAGCCACGCGCAAGCGGATCCAGGACGGATTGGACCCCGGTGTGTTCGCCGCGAATCCGTTGGATGGGTGGGGGACCGGCATCGACGCCGACCGCATCTTCCGCGACTCGCTCCTGGCGCTGCACGATGATCCCGATACTGCGGCCCTCGTCTTCTTGGTGGACCTGACGGAGCAGGGAGAGCCCTACGACGAGGGCTACCTCCAGGTGGCGAAAGACACATGGTCGGCAAGCACCAAACCGTTCTGCGTACTTTCCAATCTGGCGAGCGCCATCCAACCGGTCGAGGCCGCACATCTACGGGAAGCGGGGATCCCCGTTCTAGAGGGCACCTCTAGCGGGCTGCGGGCCCTGGGCCACCTGATCGCCGAGCGCGACCGCCGCGAACGAGCGCCGCTGGCGCCCCACGAGCCGGTTCCCTCGGAGGTGCGTGACGCGTGGCGCGCGCGCATGGATACGGGCGAGCCCGTCTCTGAGCTCGAGGGGCTCCGGCTCCTTGCCGATTACGGCGTCGCGACCATCGGAGCCGCCGCCGCCCGGGACGTGGAGGCGGCGGTACGCGCGGCTGCGGCCGCCGGCTACCCGGTTGCCATGAAGACCGCCGCGCCCGGCATCCAGCACAAGTCCGACGTCGGCGGCGTGAAGCTGGGGCTGGCCGACGAGGGGGCGGTTCGCGATGCCTACGTGGACATCGCCGAACGCCTAGGTCCGCAGGTTGTGGTCGCGGCGATGGCGCCGGCAGGCGTGGAGGTGGCGCTCGGGATCGTCCGCGATCAGACCTTCGGGCCACTCGTCGTGGTCGCGGCCGGCGGCATCCTGGTGGAACTGCTGAAGGACCGTAAGCTCGCGCTGCCCCCGCTGGACGAAGCTCGCGCGCACGCGCTCATCGACGGTCTCCAGATGCGCCCGATGCTCGACGGCCTCCGGGGATCCGCTCCCTCGGACGTTGCGTCGCTGGCCCGGACTGTGTCGCGGCTATCGGTGCTGGCCGCCGACCTGGGCGAGTCGCTCGACGCCCTGGATGTGAACCCCGTGATCGTCTCGGCGGAGGGGTGCGTCGCGGTCGATGCCCTGGTCATCCTCGGGAGAGGCCGGGCCTAGCCGAACGCGTTCGGTGCCGGGACCGTGCCGGTAGGCCAGTCCTTGAACGAGTTGGGATGTTGCCACGGGGTGCCGAAGGTCTTGGCCCGCTTCGTGGAGAAGCGAGGCTTCTGCGGGTTCTTCGTGAAGTCGAACATGTGACTCATGTCGTGGGTGTTCTGGATCCGGGGCGTGAGGTACGGCAACCCCCAGTTGTCCGAGATGAATCGAAGTGGGGTCGAGAACTCGCCGAGCTGGTCGTCGATGAGGCCTTTGGGCGTGTAGGGGCTGATGGTGATGAGCGGCACGCGGAACCCGAGGCTTTCCCCTTCGACCGTCGGGGGGAGGACGTGATCGTAGAACCCGCCCCATTCGTCCCATGTGAGGAACAGCGCGGTGGATGACCAGAGATCGCTGCGCTGCAACGCGCTCACGATGTCCTGAACCCAGTTGTGCGCGAAGGATGTCGATGCCGGGGGGTGATCCGAGAGTTGGAAATGGGGTACGGCCCACGTGACGGAGGGCAGGTCGTTCGCCTCGATGTCCTTCACCAGGTTGTCGATGTTGAATTGGGCATGTTCGTTCCACACGTCGGTGTGGATGACGTCGTGGATGCCGTTGTAGGCGTTCCAGAAGTAGCCGAGATAGCCCGGGAGCGGGGCGTAGTAGCGCCAGTCGACCTTGTTCTCGGTGAGTTGCTCGCCGACGGTCTTGAAGCGGAAGCACGTGTCGTGCTTCGTGAGCTGTCCGTGATCGTCTTGGACGAAGACATACACGTCCTGCCCGAGCGCGTCGCATCCCCAACTCTTGAAGTGCCCGCCTCCGGGCTTACCCGTCGTCTGGCCGTAGACCCCCGACATGATGTTCTCGGGGTTGTCGATGACCCCACCGGACTGCCCCGCGATGAAGAAGAAGTGGTTGGGATAGGAGGGCCCGAGTGCCGAGGAGAAGAAGTTGTCGCTGATCGCGTAGTCGGAAGCCCAGCCGTAGTAGGCGGGGATCTCGTCACCTCGGAACTGCGTGTAGGCCCACGGGTCGCCGTAGTCATTGATGCCGAAGTTGTCGACCTTGCCGCCGTTGAGCTGCCGCAGCGCCGAAGCGCGATCGTGCCCCAGATCACCCGGCAGCCAGTCCGGACAACGCAGGAGCGGCCGCTCCTGCCCCAGCATCACGCCCGTCGTTGTTCCGTTCACCCCGGGGAACCTGCCGAACACGTTGTCGAAGCTCCGGTTCTCCAGCATGAGGTAGATGACGCGTTTGATGGGGGTCTTCGTGTCTACCGTCGAGGCGGGCGAGGACGAGACCGACGTCGGTGAGGGTTTCAGCTTGCCACCGGTGCAGCTGAAGAGGATGCCGCCCGCAACGGCCATGGCCGACTTCTCCATGAACCTGCGTCGCGACACCGGCTCAGGATGGTCGGGCCGGCGGTCCTCGTGGCGCGGGTGCGACCCGATCGGTTCTTGCATCACGCGCCCCGGCAGTCGTTGTTCATCCGCATAAGTTCTATCAGGCCGGAAGCCATAACTCGGTCCGTCGTGGAGAATGGAGCGATGATGCGGAGGTTCTGGGTGATGCTGATCATCCCGCTGTTGGCGGCGTGCGCACCACATGTCGCCGGTGTGACGGCAGGTACGACTCCCACTCCGGCGCAGCCTATCTCATGCGTGAATGGGTACTCCTCTCCCGCGCCCGGATCGGCGAACTACACGTTCCCGCTCCAGCAGATCGGCATCGCCGGCGGGCATCCGGGTCCGTTCCACGTGGTGGCGATGCGGTATTTCGTGGGGCCGGAGTCACCCCCTACGGACAAGGGGTACCTCATCGATATCGGGCGCTGGTACGTGAAGCTCACGACGCCCGGGGATCCGGCGTTCAAGGGCCGCTTCCTGGTCGAACGCCGGCAGTTCGGGAGCGGTGTGTCGGCGATCGCACCGTTCTCCACGCACGGATGGCAGTCTCCCGATTGGTCGGGCTTCCAGTGGAACAGCGCCGGACCGAACCCGAAGTCCTATCCCGGATTGCCGGGCCAGTGGGCGGGTATCAAGTACGACTTCGTGAAGGGCGGGGCAGGACTCACCATCCCGGGGTTGCCTGCCGCGGTCGTTCGGTGTTTGGATGGCACATGATGAGTGGTCGTATCTACGGAAGTTCGGGGAGCAAGGCCAACCCGATGACGCTCCTCGCGGTGTTGGTGGGGCTGGTGGGAGCGGCGTGTTCGGCCCTCCTCTGGCTTCACCGGATCAGTCCGAGCTCCAAGTTCCTCGCGTCCATCACCGTTCGGTTGACCTCGAGCGCGATGTTGGGCCAGCGGCTTGAGGTTGTGGCGTTGGCGGCGGGCGTCATCGCCATCGGCGCCGCACTCATCTCGGCTATCGGTGGCCGAAAGGGTGGGACGGG
>JBBRTK010000190.1:0-4232 GCA_038244455.1 Actinomycetota bacterium | reverse complement strand
TGGAGAGAACACCAGGGTCACGTTGATCCGGATCCCGTCTTTGGTGAGTCGCTTGCCCGCCGAAAGTCCATCGGGGGTCATCGGCAGCTTCACCACGACGTTCTCGGCTTTCTCGGCGAGCTTGCGACCTTCAGCCTCCATGCCGTCGGCGCTGGAGAGGTCCGTGACTTCCAATGAGATGTCGCCGTCAACCGTCGCAAGGATCTCTGCCCAGATCGCGTCGGGATCACCGTGCTCCTTCGCGATCAGCGAAGGATTGGTGGTGACGCCCTTCAGCACGCCCCACCGGTTGATCTCTCGGATCTCTTCGATGCTGGCGGTGTCGAGGAATAGCCTCATGCGATCCTGCCTTTCTGTCGTTGGCCCGACCGGCCGGCCTGTTCGGCCCGAGCCGTTGCGCGTTCCATGACCAGGTCGATCACCGTTGCGATCGACTGATCGAAGCCGTAGTTGGGGATGACGGGTACCCCGTGGGAGAGCGCCTGACTCTTCACGTACCGCTGGAGCCGGCGGATGTTCTCGAAGCCTGCCTCGTATCGCAGCGCCGGACGAGATGCAACCGCATCCTCCCTGGCGGCGAAGTGCATGCGGTGTCGTTCCTCGTCCTCCACTCCGATGACGAACGGCACCGCGAGGATGCGGTCGGCGTAAGCCTCCAGTTCGAAGAAGCCCGGGACCACGTGCGCCCCTTCGATGATGATGCTGGTGCCCTCGACCGCGGCGCGCTCGATGAGCGCGTTGATGCCTACGCTCACCGAGGCGGTTTGCTCGCGGAACCCAAGGACCAGCGCGTCCGACGGCCGGGTTGGCGGCTCGCGGAGCGCGGTGTCGGCCGCGAACGAGGAGGTGTGGAGGGTCGGCATGAGTTCAGGCGAGAGCATCGAGCGCATGACCTCGCGGATCGCGTCTGTGGCCACGACGCGAACGATCCCGAGGCGCGCTGCGAGCTGGGTTGCGATGGTGGACTTGCCGACCCCCGTGGCGCCCCCGATCAGGATGACCAACGGAACATCGAGCCGCTGTACCTCTCGCCAGCGAACGAGGTTCGTCGCGTAGCGATCCCCCGCCATCTGCCGCAGCGCGTCCAGGGCGACGTCGTCGAGTTCGTCTCCCGTCACCGAGTCGCGGCCTTCTGCCCGCAGCCGGGTTTCGATCTCCTCCGCGACCTGATAGGCCCGGTAGGGAGACAGGCCGGTCACCATGACTTCAGCAGCCATGAGCCCCTTGGAGAACGGGAGTCCGGCTTCGTTGTCGGAGATGAGGATGTGAGGTGTTTTGTCGGTCAACGCCTGCTCGCTCGTTCGCGCGCCAGTTCGATGGTTTCCCGGATGGCGGCCCTGAGGTCCTTGCCCTCCCGGACCACCGCGCGGTTATCAACGAACACCACCTCCGCACCGAGGCTGAGGGCTGTGCCGCAAGCGATGTCGACGGCGGCGGCCTTCAGCTCCGTGAGGAGGACTTCGAACCCTCCGGCCCGCTGGAGATCCTCCTTGAGACCCGCTCGATCGGCCAGACGCGCGCTCCACCCCACGACCTCGCACCCATGGGTTCGGGCCAGATGGCGGGCCTGTTCGGCTGCCGCCGGTTCTGGCGCGGTCGTGGTGAAGAACACCCGCCTGCCCGCCACGTCCGCCAGAGGCTTCGGGACGAAATCGGTAACGAGGTACCGCTCGTCGTCGAGATAACGAAGGACGTGGGAGCGGAGCGAGGAGAGATGCTCTGGCCCGGATGAGCCGGACGCCATGGTAACAACGGCGAGGTCCGAACGCAACAGTCGATATGGACCCAGGTATCCGCCCACGTATTCGAGGGGCGCGGCCGCCGGGATCACAAGCACTGCCGCGTCCCATGGCACGGGAGGCACGGCCGCCCCACTCCCCTCCAAGATGACGAGCCCGGTGGAGCGTGAGGCAGCCAGCTCAGCCGCCTCCCGAACACTCGAGACGAACGGCGTGCCCGCGAGACCACCGCCCGCCCTGCGGGCGCCGACCGTTGCCACGCCGGTGGTCAGGGCATCTTCCAGATAGTCCGATGCCGCATGCTCCCCGCGCCGGACCAGCTCCAGGAGGCGCTCCAGGTTCACCGACCCCGGTTCGATCACCTGCGGCTCGGCCGGCCCGCCGCGGCCCATGGCGACGACCACCGGGTCCAAGCCCATGGCGTCCGCGACGCGCGCCACCTCGCCGGCGATCGCCGTCTTGCCCGTTCGCTTGCCCGTGCCGATGACGGCGAGTGTCGGGACCCGGAGCGCAGGTCCGCTCTCCGGCGGGGAGAACCGGAAGTCCGGACCTTCGTACGGGATCCCGGCGATCAGCGAAACAGCGACCAGCTCCATGCGCTCGCGGTAGCCGAGAACGGGTTCGTCCGAGAGGTCGAGGATCACGTCTGGGCCCGCGGCGTCGATGGCCTCGTGGAGGGCGCCCATGCGGTCCGGGCCGGCGACCCGCACCGGGACCGTAAGGTCTGGCGTCTCCCCGGCACCGAGCTTCTCGCTTCCGCCGACGAGCAGCGCCGCGATCACGTCGTAGCCGCGTTCGCGGGCAACATCGATGGCCCATCGCGTGACGGGTGGGTAGTGTTCTCCGTCCACGAGGACGAGCGTCCGCATGGCCTGGTCCCCTCTCATCGAGCTCCGGTTCGCTATCGGTCTTCCGTGGCCAAGGCTCGCTCCTGGATCGGACGCTCTTGCTCACGGTGAACCTGCCCGGCTGTCAAGGAGAAGTGGGCCATCACCGTGTCCGCACCGAACGGGAACTTGCGGTGGATCTTCACCTCGCCGTCATCGAACTCCAGGACGTTGTAGCAGGGCTTCCCGTACCCGCGCACCCTCAGGGAGGACACCGTGCCGGCGTTAGCCACGTACATGTTCTCCAAGCGCCAGACGTAGGGCACGTGCTTGTGGCCGGAGAGAACCACATGTACCCCGGCGTTCGTGAGGACCTCCAGGAGGTCTCCGGCATCCATGACGGTGCTCCGTTCACGCCCCGTGCCGGGGATGGGCAGCAGATGGTGATGCAGGACGAAGATCTTCAGGTCGGCGTCTTTGGCGAACTCACGCCGGATCCACTCGTACTGAGCCCTGCCGACCTTACCTTCGTTCAGATCGGGTTCACTGGAATCCACACCCACGATCCGGACACCACCCACGTCCTCGGACCACATCCGCGGGCCCACCAGATCTTCGAAGTGGAGGTAGCCGACGTTGCGGGAATCGTGGTTGCCCGGAACCGTGAAAACGGGAGAGGAGATGCGCTCGGCGTAGGCGGCCCAGCTCTTGAACTCCTGGCGGTATCCCTCGTTGGTCAGGTCGCCGCTGCACACGACGACGTCGGGGGCAAGCTCGTTGAGCTCCGTGATGACCCGGTTCATGAGATTCGGGACGAAATACGGAGAGCCGACATGCGGATCGGAGATGTGGGCGATGGTGACCACGTTGGTTCAGTCTAGCGGGGCGTCAGGTGACGGTGCCATCGAGCCACGTACTGGTTCTGGCCCCCGCACGCATCCCGCCGTCCACGAGCAACGCGACCCCGGTGATGAACGAAGCTCTTTCGGAGGCCAGGAACACCGCCGCCTCAGCCACGTCCACGGCCTCCCCGACACGGCCTATGGGCGGCATCGGCCACTCGGACGCATCGTCTTCCGGGCGGTCAGGGTCACCGGGGGGGCCCATGTGACGCATCCCCGGCTTCGTATCACCGGGGCAGAGCGCGTTCGAACGAACGCCGCCGCGGCGACCCCCTTCGATGGCGAGGGTGTTGCTGAGCATGATCAGAGCAGCCTTGGAAACCGAGTAGATGCCGATCTCCGCTTCGGCGGTAACCCCTGCATCGGAGGCGATATGGATCATGTTCCCCCCCCGGGCGGCCAGGTGCGGGAAACACTCCTGCGCATAGACGAACGCGCCGCGGACGTTGACGTTCATCGTGCGGTCGAAATCTTCCAGCGGGGTATCGAGCGCGCCGGCCTGGACGCCGATGCCGGCGTTGTTGACCAGCACGTCCAACCCGCCCAAGTGCGCGAGGGTCTCGGCGACGTTGCCGCGGATCTGCTCGGGGTCGGCCGCGTCGGCGGCGAAGAAGGTGGCATCCCGCCCCGCCGAACGGAGCCCGGACTCGGCGGCGCTGCCGAGATCGCGGTTCCGCCCGGTGATGACCACGCGGGCCCCCTCACGGCAGAAGGCATCGGCCATGGCGAGTCCCAACCCGGAGGTTCCCCCGGTGATGAGCGCC
>JBBRTK010000189.1:0-4255 GCA_038244455.1 Actinomycetota bacterium | reverse complement strand
GGCGCGCTCATCACCGGCACCACGCTGATGGGTCAGATCGAGCGCGGTCTCAACCGCATCTACGGGATCGAAGAGGACCGTCCTACCGCGCAGAAATACCTGCGCGCCTTCGTGCTGACACTGTCCGCAGGTATGCTCTCCGTCGCCGCGTTCGCAGCACTCGCATTGGGAAGCGCGATCGGCACGTCCATCTCGAACCACACCTTTGCAACGGTGTGGAACATCCTGCACTGGCCGCTGGCACTGGCCGCCCTCGCCGCCGGCATCGCGTTGGTCTTCCGGCACTCCCCTCGGCGCCGCCAGCCGGCATGGTCCTGGCTCGCGTTTGGGGCCGGGGCCGCGGTCATCCTGCTGCTCCTGGTGACCGTCGTGCTGGATCTGATGTTCCAACTCAGTGCGACCTTTGGGAAGACGTACGGACAACTCGCCGGGATCGTGGCACTCATGCTGTGGGCACTGCTCGCCTCGATCGCGCTGTTGCTCGGAGCGGCGATCGCCGCTCAGCTCGAAGCTGTCCGAGCTGGAGCTGCCTTGCCCCAGAGCCAGGCGAAGGTCGCTGGATCCGAACCCGAGAGGGACGGGGAGCCGGCGGAGCTCGCAAGGTGACGGAGGGATCGACGGACCTTCGGCGTACGCTGGAAGGCGTGATCGGTGTCCCGGCCACCGAAGGCAACAGTGTCCAGATCCTCCGCAACGGTCACCGGATCTTCCCCGCGATGCTCGAGGCGATCGATGGTGCCCAGCACACCATCGACTTCCTCACCTTCGTGTACTGGCGGGGCACGATCGGAGCGAAGTTCGCCGAAGCCGTCGCCGCCCGAGCCCGGGACGGCGTGCGCGCGCGAGTGCTCCTGGACGGCTGGGGTGCGCATCCCATCGACCCGCCGCTGATCCAGTTGATGGAGTCTGCCGGTGTTGCAGTGCAGTGGTTCCGTCCGCTTCGCCGGTTCGAACCATCCAAGATGAACCATCGAACCCACCGCAAGGTCCTCATCGTCGACGAATCCGTCGGCTTCACGGGCGGCGTGGGGATAGCCGACGAATGGGACGGCGATGCCCGGAACGAGTCGGAATGGAGGGATACCCACTTCCGCGTGCACGGTCCTGCCGTGGACGGCCTGCGCGCGGCGTTCCTGGACAATTGGGCCGAGACGTGCCCCATCCTGTTCGAGGATGGCATCGACCGATTCCCCGCGCAGCCGCGGCTTGGGTCGAGCATCATCCAATGCGTGCGCGGCGCATCCGAGGCGGGACGGAGTGATATCACCACGCTGTTCCTGACGCTGCTGCAGCGGGCCGAACATCGGGTTCGGATCACCACCGCGTACTTCGTCCCCGACCAGGAACTGATCGACCGGCTCTGCGCCGCGGCGAAGCGAGGCGTGAAGGTCGAGATCCTGCTCCCGGGACCTCACGCCGACAAACGGTTCGTGCAGGTGGCGGCTGAATCAAGATATGCGGGGCTATTGAACGGCGGCGTCAACATCTGGAACTACCAGCCCTCCATGCTGCATGCGAAGATCATGACGGTGGACGGCCTGGTCGCGAATGTGGGCTCGGCGAACTTCAACGCGCGTTCTACTGAACTCGACGAGGAGATCAACCTCGTGATCATGGACGACGACGTCGTCGCGACCCTGGATGCGCAGTTCGACGAAGACCTCGAGCGGAGCGAAGCGATCGAGCCGGCACGGTGGGAGGATCGTTCGGTCCATCAGCGGATCCTCGAACGCCTGACGACGCCCCTGCGTCACGGTATCTGACCGGCGAGGCAGGGACCGGCATGCCGTCGCTGGCCTCCATCCGCGTGGTCGCCTGAGCGGTCGGTTGCGCAGCCTTCTCGCCTGGTCCAGGGAGGTTTGAACCTGAGGGCCCGAGGGGATACCCAGGTTAGGAGCTTGTCGACTCCGGCGATCCCATTCATGGGGTGCCGGCAGGTGGAACGGAGAGAACGATGAACAGAGGCCCCGGAAGCGGCTTGTTGATGTTCGGTATCGTTTTGGGTGTGGCCGGCGCGATCATGCGCTTCGCGGTCAAGGTGCACACGAGCGGTTTCAACATCCACACGGGAGGTGCCATCCTGATGATCGTTGGGATCGGCTGCGCCCTCATCGGCCTGATGCTACTGCTCCTGGCGGGCCGGACTCGGACCATGACTCAGGAGAACATCCAGGAGACACCCTCGGGTCAGGTCCGCACCCAGGAGCGGACCGGTAGCGGGTACACGCTGTGACCGGCGACAGGAGACTGGGATGACCATCTACATATGCGCGCACCCCTCGCATCGGCGCGGCGTCGAAGTAGGCAGCGTCGACGTAACCGCCCAGGTTCGCTTGGAACGAGCCCTGCTGCCGAAGCCGGAGGCATACCTCGCCGTCACGGAGGACGTCCTCGCCGCGGTGAGGCAGCTGGATGACGGACCGAACCTGCGGGTCGGGCGCATCGAACAGCTCATCTCGGGCGTCGCCGGATATCAGGACCTGCCCGTGGTGCTGATGTCTCGAGGCTCGATCACCAAAGAGTCCGGCCGCTACGAGCTCGACGATCTGCGCGGTGCGGAACCCTCGATCGACCGCGTAGCGGCGCGGGGCGGCGCTCCGCACATGCTGGCGACTCCGGCGGGCGATGATCTCGTCATCATCGATGACGAGCCCGTATCGGGGCCAGCTTCCCCGGAGGCTGCTCGCGCACCCACGGCGCTGCTCACGCGCCAACCACAACGAACGCAGATCATCATCCCCCAGGGCGTCTTCCGGCTCGACGAACTCGCGGCGAGTCTCGCGATCGCCGACAGCACCGAGCCTGCTCTGATCGACGCGATCCGCAGTACGCCGCTGTACGACGCGCGAACGTCCTTGTTGGGCGGCACCCCATGGCGCGTGGTGATCACCTGTCCGAAGGCCGAAGCCTCGCCCGCTGCCACCCACGACATGCTCTTCACCGGAACCGGCGACCTCGAAGTGGCCGTCGCGCATGGGACACCCGTCGATGCTTGGGACGCTCAGGTTGAGGGTTCCGCGCTCCTTCACATGTCGCCCGGCGCCGAAACATCCCGCGCCGAACGGCGTATATGGACATTGATCGGCGTCGAGGGGTTCATCATGGTGGCGCTCCTGGCGTTCGGATGGCTCAGCGGCGGGCTCGGACTCGCGGCGCGTGAGACGCCAGGCTGGCTGGGACTCTCACTCGTCCTGGGCGGTTCGGCTATCGCGTTCGCGTCGATCCCCTTGTTCGCCGGACGCGATCCCGCCGCCAACATGAACGATACCCTCGTGCTCCAAGGCCTCTACGAGAGCCGGGCGAGCATGTTTCGCTGGGCCGCCGCGATCTCTGCGGTCCTGTTCGGGCTCGCGTTGATGGCCGGAGTGATCCCACCGCTCTTGCTCGAGGGGCGGGCCATTCCAGCGGCGGCTGTGACCTTCGACACGTCGTCGCGGCCCATCATCGCGACGATGCGGGTAAGTGCGACCGGTGTCGGCGCGGATGATTCGTTGAACGTTACGATGCGTGGATACGGCGCGAACGATCGGGTGGGAACGCTCGTCGGACAGGTCACGCGTCAGGGCGGCCCGTCGGGAGTGGTGTCCTGGACGGAAACCTTCGCCTTGGATGCGAGCGCCAGGTACGTCTCGGTTCTCGTGACCAGCGGCCAGGCGCCGGGCCCCCAGTGCGGTCCGTTCGTCACAGGCGCGGCGGGCTGCACGGTACTGGCCGTGCCTCAGCTCACCTCGGGCGCAATGACTTCGCTCGTGGTTCCCGCGACGATCACGCTGGCAACGGCGCCAACGGTCACCCCAGCCGCCTCGGTTTTCCCCAGTTCGGCAGCATCCCCGAGCGCGACCTCGTCGCCGACCCCGTAGCGAGGGGGTGAACGCCTCGGTATCCTCGATGATCATGCGGCTCGGCGACAGACTGTGCGAACCCTCGTGGCCAGGAATAGTGGCCAGGAATCGGCAGGGCGGTCTATGAATACCTATCTGATCCTCTACCTAAACGGTTCCCGCCAAGAACTCGACGCGGAGTTCTACCAGGCGGACGGTGGCGATTGGGTGTTCATGGCCGCTCAGCGTGAAGTGCTGCGAGTAGCGGTTGCGGGCGTGGCATCGATCAGCAAGGCCAAATAGGTCGGGCTACAGCGGTATCTATCTAGCTGGTTTCAGGTGCTTCATCGATGTCCGCCATGCGCGCCAAGTCCTTGTCGATCCCGTCTAGCCCGGTAGGTCCATCCGGTGTCGTCCCCTCAGAATCATCGATC
>JBBRTK010000188.1:0-4257 GCA_038244455.1 Actinomycetota bacterium | reverse complement strand
GGATGGGCTCTTCCTTACCGAAGTGACGTACGACGGAATACACTTGCCCGTTACGCGGCTCGCCGCATCTCTCGCCACCACCAGGGTTCCGCGATTTGTTGTCGTCGACGCGGCCCAAGCCCTCGGTCATACGCCGCTCGACCTAAGTTCGGGCCCCGGCGACCTGTACCTTGCCGGGTGCCACAAATGGATCGGCTCGGGGATGCCCTTGAGCGTCGCCATCGCTCCGAGGGGCCGCTCCTGGGGGACCGTCTGCGAGGTCGCCGAGTCGCTCCTCGGGGCACAACGCATCGACGACCCGCTCCTATTGTTCTCGAGTGGAAATGGGCGCGTAAGAGGGACCCACCTGGGGGCAAAATGAGCGCGTAAGAGGGACCCACCGGAGCCGCCTTCGTTAGGGTGAACGTTCCTACAGGGACCGACTCACCCACACGGAGGCCGAGGACGTGCTTACGGTGGACGACTACGGCGCGATTCGGCGGGCGCGGCGCGATGGCTTGTCCATCCGCGAGATCGCCCGACAATTCGGACACTCCCGAAGAACCATCCGGCATGTCCTGGAGCATGCCGAGCCCCCGCCGGCGGTGCGGACCAGGACGCGATGCGCGCCCCTCCTGGGCTCGGTCGAGCCGGTCATCGACCAGATCCTCATCGACGATGAGGACGCCCCGCCCAAGCAGCGGCACACCGCCGCGCAGATGTTCCGCCGCCTCCGCGACGAGCACGCCTACCGCGGTGGGTATGCCCAGGTGCGACGCTATGTGCTCACGCACCGACGGCGACATCAGGAGACCTTCATCCCCCTCGGGCACCTCCCCGGCCAACGCCTCGAGGCCGACTTCGGCCACATCCACGTCGACTTCCCCGACGGCCGCAGGCTCGTCCCCTTCCTCGTCACCGCCTGGGCCTACTCCAACGCACCCTTCGTGCTGGCGCTGCCCTTCGAGCGCACCGAGGCCATCCTCGAAGGCATGGTCGCGGCCTTCGAGTTCCACGGCGCCGTACCCAAGGAGGTTTGGTGGGATAATCCAAGAACTGTTGCTACGTTGATTCTTCAGGGGCGCAACCGCCTGATCCATCCGCGGTACGCCGCGCTGGCCAGCCACTACGTCTTCAACCCCCTCTTCTGCATGCCCGCCCGCGGCAACGAGAAGCCCGACGCCGAGGGGACCGTCAAGGCCGTGCAGCGCCGGTTCGCCACCCCGGTGCCCCGCGTCGCCAATCTCGATGAATTGAACATGCTCTTTCGCAACCGTTGCGAGGCCGAGCGCGAACGGGTCGTGCAGGCACTCTTCGGCCCGTTCACCATCAAGGACCGCCTCGCCGCGGACCTCGCCGCGGCGACTCCGCTGCCCGCGCACCGGTTCGACGCCTGCGTGGTCCGCCCCGCGGGCGTGGTCGACAAGTACCAGACCGTGGCCTTCGACAACGACCGGTACAGCGTGCCGCGGTCGTTCGCGTTCCAGATGGTCACGGTCAAGGGCTACGTCGACCGCGTCGTGATCGTGGGGGAAGGCCAGGTGATTGCAACTCACGAGAGATGTTCTCTAAAACAGACGATGATCCTCGATCCGGTCCACTATCTGGCGACACTGGGCCGCAAGCCCGGCGCGCTGGACCATGCGCCGGTCTTCCGTGACTGGAAGCTCCCCGCGTGCTTCGCCGACTTCCGGGCCGCGCTGGAGGGACATCACGGCGCGCTGGGCGGCTCCCGCCGCTTCGTGCGGGTCTTGCAACTCCTGGGCGAGCATCCCCTGACGCGCGTGCGTCAGGCCGTCGAGGAATGCCAGCGCCAGCACCTCGAGAGCGCCGAGGCCGTCATCCAGCGGACGCAGACCCTCGGCGCGATCGAGGCCGCCACGCGCGGCGGTGCGACTCCGCCTCCCGAACCGTCTCTGATCCCCCACGTCCAGGTGCCGCTGCCCGACCTGAGCCGGTTCAACCAACTCCTGAGCGGCCCCGACGTCGAGAGCCCGGTCAGCGTCTTCTTCGCCTGATCCGGTGCCACGCGGATGCTTCCGAGCCCGACCGTCGGGCCCGGGCTGATCCCCTGATCGCTTGATGCGAAAGGGATGTTCTGATGGCTGATGTCACGACCGAGTTGCTGAAGACCCACTTCCGGCAGTTGCGCCTGCCGACGATGGGTCGGGAGTTCGAGACGCTGGCGCGGGACGCCGCCGCGAGCAACCAGACGTTCACTCAGTTCCTGCTCCGCCTCACCGAGATCGAGTTGGCCGCCCGCGCGACCAACGCGGTGGCCACGCGGATCAAGAACGCGGAGTTCCCGGTCGAGAAGGACTTCGACACGTTCGACTTCACGGCCCTGCCGGGGCTATCCAAGCCGAAGGTCCTGGAGCTGGGGCGTTGTGAGTGGATCGAACAGAAGTACAACTGTTGTCTTGTTGGGAGTCACGGAACTGGTAAGACTCATATCTCCATCGGTCTCGGCCTGGCAGCGTGTCGCGCGGGTCTGCGGGTGCGGTTCTTCACGGCGGCGGGGCTGGTGAGCCAGTTGGAGAAGGAGCAGAAGCAGTACACGCTCGACCGGTTCCTCCGCCAACTCGACCGGGCGCAGCTCTTGATCTGCGACGAACTGGGCTACGTGACGATGAGTCGTGGGGGCGTCGAGCTGCTGTTCCGGGTGTTCGGTGACCGCTACGAGCGGGCCAGCATCCTGGTGACGAGCAACCTGCCGTTCAGTGAGTGGGGCCAGATCTTCCAGGGTGAGCGGATGACCGCGGCGCTGCTGGACCGCCTGACCCATCACTGCCACATCTTCGAGATGAACGGAGAGAGCTACCGCTTCCGCGAGTCGATGAAGGCGAAGAAGGGCCGGAAGGCCGACTGAACCGTGGTTGCCGCTTTTGCCCAGAGCGGCTATTTTGAAGATCGAGGTGGGTCCCTCTTACGCGCCCAGGGTGGGTCCCTCTTACACGTCCATTTCCATCGAGGGCTCTGTCGGCGGGTGCCTTCGGGGGACGAGGCGAGACGGTGAACCTCGCCCCCCTTTTCCCGGCTGCCGCCGCAGTCTCGGCTCAACTCGGCCGGGCGGACTCGGCCGGCTGCCGCTACGAGCTACGGATCAAAAACCGCAGCGTCCTCACTCAAGCTGTCCGCGATGCTGGCTGGCAACCGCTTGTTACCCATGCGGACCATCAGAGCGGGATCCTGCTCATTCAGTCCTCCCTTGATCTGGCCCGGGGTGCGGACCCAGACACACTCCGCGGCTGCTTCAGAAGGCACGGTGTGACACTGACGGCCTATCCGGGCGGGCTCCTTCGGGCGTCGCTCCCAGACCTTGAATGGACCGACGAGCGGCTCGGAACGGCGATCGCCGCGTTCCATCGCGTCGGTATGGAGTTGACGGGGAGGGATTCCTGGCCATCCCGAGGGGCCACGGAAGTGTTCCCGTCCGCTGGACCCACAGCCAGCTTAAAACTCGACGGCTTCGTCTAACCTGGATTATTCAGACCGGGCCAAACAAAGAGGCCTCCGACCGCGTCTAACGTGTTGATACACGGCACGTTGTCCGCAAACCCGGAGGCCCTCGATGAGTTTACACTCTGCTCCGTTCTTGTCATTCGATTTCTTGCCGTCGCGTCCTATCGAAATCGAGGTCTCTTCAGCTCCGTTGACCAGTGATGCCGGATTGTTGCCGGTACGGCAACTCGACCAGCGGTTCAAAGTCACCGAGCAGTTCGCCGCCGCCCTTCGGGACTCCCGCGATCCCGCGCTCACTCGGCAATCCTTCCTCACGATGGTGCGACAGCGGATCTACGGAATACTCGCCGATTACGAAGACCAGAACGATCACGACGCCTTGCGGTCCGATCCCGTCTTCAAACTCATCGCCGCCCGCCTTCCCACCGACCAAGACCTCGCCAGCCAGCCGACACTCTCACGCTTCGAGAACGCCATCTCGGTCGCCGACCTCTGGCGGTTGCGCGACGTGCTCGTCGATCTCTTCATTCAGTCGTTCGACGTGCCACCCCACCATCTCACCTTGGATATTGATGCGTTCGACGACCCCGCTCACGGCAGCCAACAACTGACTTTCTTCCACGGCTGCTACGAGCAGAATCAGTACTTGCCGATCGCCGTGACCTGCGCCGAGAACGACATGGTCCTACTCGTCGGACTGCGGCACGGCACCTGTGCCGCATTCTTGGGGGCGGATAACGATCTGCGCTATCTGGTCGGGCGGTTGCGTGCCGTCTGGCCCGATGTGCAGATCCATGTCAGGGGCGATAGCGGGTT
>JBBRTK010000187.1:0-4294 GCA_038244455.1 Actinomycetota bacterium | reverse complement strand
GGCCGCCGTGCCGTCTGCGGGGCAGGGGATCTCACGTTGAGCGCCAGGGAAGGGGAGCAGCCATGAGTGATCGCATCATCATCCGGAACGGAACAGTGGTCACGATGAACGACGCCGACGACGTCATCTTCGGGGGCACCGTGGTCATCGAGGGCGACCGCATCGTGGACGTGGGCACCAGCGCCGAAGTGGCCGCCCGCCAGAGCACCGACGGCGCCAAGGTCATCGACGCCGAGGGCAAGGCGGTGATGCCGGGTCTGGTGGACCTGCATTTCCACACGGCCGTCGGCAAGGGCTGGAGCGACCATCTCCCGCTCTGGGAGTACCTGGAGACGTGCTGGTACCCGATCATCCGCGCGCTGAACCCCGAAGAGGCGTACTGGGCCGCCCTGGCCAGCTACAGCGAGTCGATCAAGTGCGGCGTCACCACCGTGAACGACATGTACCGCCAGCTAGGCGCGCTTGCGCGCGCAGCGGAAGAGATAGGCATCCGCGCCGTTCTCGCGAACGATGTCGCGGATGCCGAGCACAAGCTGGACACGCTCGAGGACAACAAGGCGGCCTACGAGGCCTCCAACGGGGCGGCCAACGGCCGCATCGAGGTCTACATCGGGATCGAGTGGCTGCCGCTCGCGTCGGAGGGCCTCCTGAAGGAGGCCCGTTCGCTCGCCGACGACCTCAACACGGGCATCCACATCCACCTGAACGAATCCCTGACCGAGGTCGAGAACTCCAAGGAGCGTTTCGGCCGCCGGCCCACGGAGGTGGCGTATGACTGCGGCATCCTGTTCGACCGCTGCATCGCCGCGCACTGCGTGTGGCTCTCCGATACCGAGATGGCGCTCATGCGAGAGACCGGAACGCAGATCTCGCACAACCCCACGTCCAACGCCAAGCTCGGCAACGGGATCGCGCGCGTCCCGGAGATGTTGGCCGCGGGGATCAACGTGGGCCTGGGGCATGACGCGGCCGAGTGCAACAACAGCCGCGACCTCTTCGAGGTGATGAAGTTCGCGTCGCTGATCCACCGCGCCAGCCGGGTGGACCCGAGTCTCCAGCAGGCTCCCGACGTGGTGCGCATGGCGACCCGCAACGGTTCCGCGGCACTGCGCCACGAGACCGGCGAACTCACCAAGGGGAAGAAGGCCGACGTGATCCTGGTGGACATGCGTAACCAGATGTTCACGCCGCTGCACCCGGACAGCAAGGCGCATCTGTTCTCGCACCTGGTGTTCGCGGCCAACGGCAGCGCGGTCAACACCACGATCATCGACGGGCAGGTGGTCTACGAGAACCGTGAGTTCACGACGATCGACGAGCCGAAGGTGCTGCACGAGGCGAACGCCGCCTTCCTCAGCGTCCTGGACCGCATGGTCGTTCCGACCTGAGAGTGAGATGACGATGGGTGGGGAACGCACGCTCGTCCTCGGCGACCCCGTGGTCGCGCTGGGTGAGCAGACCCTGATCCCCGATGGTGCGTTGATCGTTCAGGGCACCACGATCGTTGCTGCCGGCCCACGCGCCGACCTGGAAGCGCAGGGCCCGTTCGACCGGGTGCTCGGCTCGGCGGAGCACTTCGTGATGCCCGGCTTCATCAACTGCCACTACCACTCGGAGCTGGCGATCGGGCCCGGCCTCTACCAGTCCGTCTTCGAGCGGGCGAACGTCCTCATCCACGCGGCGATGGGCGACATCGAAGAGGAAGACCTCTACACGGGGGTGCTCTGGGGTCTGGTCAACGCGATCAAGGGCGGACAGACCTCCACGGTGGACATGTACTACGGACGTCCGGGGATGCCCGACTTCGGATGCCAGCCAGCCCTGCGCGCCTACGAGGACGCCGGCATGCGAACCGCCTTCGGGCTGGTCAGCCGCGACGAGAACATCTTCGTCCACGAACCCAACGAACGGTTCCTCGCGCGCCTTCCTGCCGAGCTGGCCCAGGAGGTCCGGCGTTCCCCGATGGGCTACGCGTGGCCCGTTGACGACGTGATGGACACGTTCGAACGGCTCTCCGCGCAGTGGCATGGGCGGGATGATCGGATCCGGATCGTCACGGCCCCGGACTGGACACCGGCGTGTTCCGACGATCTGTATCGGCGGTGCCGCAGGGCCGCCGACGAGCACGGAACCGGCTTGATCTCACATGTGCTGGAGACGCGCGCCGAGATGGCTTTCAACCTGGAGCGATACGGGAAGCCCGCGTTGCAGCGCCTTGCCGACATCGGCGTGCTCACCCCCGACACCGTGCTCGAGCATTTCGTGTGGGTGAGCGACGAGGAGCTAGCGATCTTCGCGGACTCGGGGGCGGTCGCCTCCAACGACCCCGGCTCCAACCTGCGCCTGTCCAGCGGGATCTGCCGCGTCCGCGACATCATGGACACCGGGGGGCGGATCGCGTTCGGCACGGACGGCATCTCGTTCTCCGATCGCGAGGACTTCTTCCAGGAGCTGCGGTTGGCGTGTTACCTGCAGCGCACGCCCACCGTGTTCGAACGCCAGCGCTTGGATTCGGAGTCCGTGCTCCGCGCTGCGGCGGCCAACGGCGCACAGGCGTTGGGCATGGCGGACCGGCTGGGCAGCCTGGAGCCGGGGCGCTACGCGGACCTGCTGATCGTGGAGAAAGAGCGCATCCTGTTCCCGCCGGGGCGTTACGACGCCGAGCCGTTCCTGGATGTGGTGATCGATCGCGCGGAGTCCGGTGACATCGACACGGTGATGGCGCACGGGCGGGTGCTGATGGAAGGCGGCCGCGTGACGGTGGTCGACGAGACGGCGCTCAAGGAACGGTTCGCGGAAGCGGTGCGGCGCCGCGTGTACCGCCCGTCACCGCACGCGCAGCGCTGGGCTGAGCTGGGGTGGCTGGTCGAACCCTACGTGATCGACTTCTATCAACGCTGGTACGACCTCCCCATCGAACCGGCGACCCCGTACAACGTGAAGTCGCTCCCCACCCTCTAGGCCTCGATCAACCCCAGCATCCGCGCGACGTTGTCGCCCATGACGCCGTCCAGCTTCTCCTGGGCGATCGGCGGCATGCGAAGGCCTTCCGCCTCCTGGTTCACGGTCATCAGCTTCTCCTGTAACGCGGCCGGGTCGTACAGGAACCCGGGATAGTCGGTCCCGAAAAACAGCTTGTCCAACGGCACGAACATCGGCTCGCAGCGGGAGAGCAGCAGGAACAGATCGCGCCGGGTGAGCGTCGAGATCAGGTAGGAGAGCTCGGCGAAGAAGTTCGGGTGCTTCGTCAGCAGGTACAGCGCCTCGTCGACCCAGGGGAGCCCGCAGTGGGCGATGATCACGCGGAGATCACGGAACTCCCGCCCGATGTCGTCCAGGATGGCCGGCCGTCCCAGCTCCAGCTTCGCGTCGATCCTCGTGGAACCGGCCTGGTGGATCATCACGGGGATGCCCAGCTCCTGCGCCTTGCGGTAGATGGGGAACCCGAGTTCGGGATCGTTCGCGGCCCAGTGCTGATACATCGGGTAAAGCTTCACGCCCGAGAGCCCGAGTTCGGTGATGGCTCGCTCCAGTTCGTCCACGGCGGCGTTCACGCCTTCATGCGTCGGGTTCACGGACGCGAAGCCGATGAACCGTTCCGGGTCCGCGCGGACGACGCCCGCGATGTAGTCGTTGCACCGCTCAGGGTCGAGCGGACCGTCGATCCCCAGCACGCCGGTGGTATCCACCGTTCCGATCAAGTGACCCTCCAGGCGTTGCGGGGAGACCGCGAGCACGATGATCTTGTCGAACCCGGGATGATCGCGCGCCGACTCAGTCGGCCCGATCACCGGCCAGCCCTTGCGCGTGTAGCCGCTGGCTTCCCACTCCGCCTCGGTGGGCATCCGATGGGACGGCAGCGACCCCATCGACCGGTAGATGCAGAGCGATCCCTCGCGCCCGTACTCCAAGGTGAACTCGGGATCGGCCGACAAGCTCAGGATGTGACTATGCGCATCGATGATCACGGGGCCTCCGGTGCCTCCCAGGTAGGAGTCGCATCCGTAATCCTATGTCGCCACCCATGCGTCGCCGGCGATGCTCGAGCTGGCGTGTGAGGTCGCCGCCGGCGCTGACTACATCCGCCGCCTGCCATCGCTTCGGTCGGCCACGCCCTGAGCTACCTCCCCGACGATGCTGCGATCGATCTGCACGGTGCTGGCTCCCGGCCCGTCGATCCGTCGCAGTGAACCGATCAGCCGGCGATGACCTCCTGGATGTCGCGAAGATCGACGTTCTGGACCTCGACGGCGAGGCATATCACGCCGTTCACCCGGTCCATGTCGTCGAGGGT
>JBBRTK010000186.1:0-4295 GCA_038244455.1 Actinomycetota bacterium | reverse complement strand
GAGACCGACCAGGCCTAAGGTCCGCACCTACTGCGCCCGCCGCGTGTCCACGATGAAGACGCTGCACGGCGCGTGGCGAAGAACGAGTGTGGGCACGGCGTCGCGGACCTGCCACCGCGAGCCTTGCGCACCACGGTTCCCCACCACGATGGTGCTTGCCTTCTCCTGCGCGGCAACCTCGCAGATGGTTTCGGCGGGATCGCCCGCTTCAACCCGGGTACGCGTGGGAACGCCGGGGAACCGAGCGGGCAGCTTGGCCAGATAGGCGGCCGGGTCGGCCGCCAGACCGGGGTCGACCACGGCGCGCAGGCCGCCTTCGGGCTTGACGTAGAGCACCAGGAGTTCGGCGTCGCCGGCGAGAGCCAGGTTCGCGGCGCTCTCCACCGCCAGATCGGCGGCCGCCGAGGTGTCTGTTCCGACCAGGATGGTTGTCATGACGGGCCTCCTCTTCTTCGTGAGCCCACCGTAGGCCCGCGGCGCCGCCGAGCGCGCCCATGGCGGCACGACAGAAGTGCGGGGGTGTCTGCACCACCCGGGTGGTGGCGTTCGCCCCCTTCCTACCCAGGGCCGAGAGATGCGAGCATCCCCTTTATGAGCGCGCGGGAAACCCTATGAGCCCGAAGGTCGCCAAGATCGAGAGCCGGCCCGGCGCGGGTACAAGCGTGACCGGCACCCTGCGGGTCCACCCGGGGGCGGAGGTTCCCGCGTGAACGACCGGGCCGCTTCGCGGCTGGCGTGGACGCTCGGCGGCCTCTGTGTACTCCTCGGGATCGGGTTCGTGCTCGTCGTGCCGCATGTTCCGGGGTACACCTTCGAGGACTCCCTCTTCCAGGCTGCAACCGCCCTGACGGGCGTGGCGTTCGGATGCGTGGGCGCGCTCATAGCGGGCAGGCAGCGACACAACGCCATGGGCTGGCTGTTCCTGGCCATCGGGGTTGCGATGGGGCTCACCGGACTGGTGCAGACCTACGCCGGGAACGTGGCGACCGAAGCCGCGTCGCTCCCCGGCGGCATCTACGCGGACTGGATCAGCAACTGGATCTGGATCCCGGCGTACTTCCTCTGGTTGCCGATGCTGATGCTCCTGTTCCCGGACGGACGGCCTATCTCACCCAGGTGGCACCGGGTGGTCAGGGTCCTCGGAGCGATGATCGTCGTCGCCACCGTCGGCGGCATGTTGCATCCGAACCCAGGGGATGTGAAGGGCTTCCACAATCCGGTGATCTACCTGCCGTGGGCGAGAGCCGCCCTGAGCATCGTGGTGTACCCGCTGTCGGTCTTCGGGTTGATCGGCGGGATCATCGCCGGGGTCGTAGGGCTGATCATGCGCTACCGCCGCGTTGGCGCGGAGCAGCGGGAACAACTGAAGTGGTTCGTCTACGCCGCCGTGGCGACCGCGCTGCTGTTCCCGTCGCGGTCGATCTGGGCGCATGGCCGGATCATGCTGGTCGCCGGGATGTTCACCGTTCTGCTCCTGCCGGTCGCATCGCTCATCGCGATCACGAAGTACAGGCTCTACGACATCGACGTCGTCATCAACAAGACGGTCGTTTACGGGGCGCTTGCCGGATCCATCACCGCCGTGTACGTGGCGATCGTGGTTGGGGTCGGTGCGCTCTTCGGTCAGGGCGACCAGCCGAACGTGGCGCTGTCGATCGTCGCCACCGGCGTCATCGCCGTTGCGTTCCAACCGGCGCGAGAACGTGCGCAGCGCTTCGCGAACCGGCTGGTCTATGGGGACCGCGCGACTCCGTACGAGGTGCTGAAAGAGTTCTCGGGACGGATGGGCGGCGCGTATGCGAATGAAGACCTCTTGCCGCGCATGGCCCATGTCATGGCGGAGGGCACGGGCGCTGAGCGCGCGGAGGTATGGCTGCGGATCGGCAGCTCGGTTCGCCTCACTGCCACCTGGCCCGACAACGGCTCGGCGTCCGGCACCACGGCGATCCCCCTGGTGGATGGCGAACTGCCCGCCTTGGAGGGCGTCGACCGCTCGGTGGCTGTGCGCCACCAAGGTGAACTACTCGGGGCAGTTACTGTCACCAAGGCGCCTGGAGACCCCTTGGGCCACACCGAGGAAGTGCTCCTGGATGACCTGGCGGGGCAGGCTGGCCTGGTCCTTTCGAATGTCCGGCTCACCGCCGAGTTGGAGGCGCGACTCGACGACATCACCGTTCGATCCATCGAACTACGTGCGTCCCGGCAGCGGATCGTGGCCGCGCAAGACGAGGAGCGTCGGCGGCTGGAGCGCAACATCCACGACGGCGCGCAGCAACATCTGGTCGCGCTCGCCGTGAAGCTCCGCCTGGCAAAGGCGCTGGTCACGCGAGACCCCGCGAAGGCTGCGGTCATGCTCAACGAACTCCGCGAACAGGTCGGCGACGCTCTCGATACCCTTTCCTCGCTGGCACTGGGGGTCTACCCGCCCCTTCTGGAAGAGCAGGGCATCGCCCCTGCACTTGCCGCGCAGTACGAGCGTTCAAACCTACCCGTGCACCTTGACGCGGACGTCGCCCGGTACCCGATCGATGTTGAGGCGGCTGTCTACTTCTGCGTGCTTGAGGCCCTGCAGAACATCACGAAGTACGCGGCGGCAACCACGATCGACGTCTCGATCCGCGACAGCGGCGACGATCTCACGTTCGAGGTGACGGACAACGGGACGGGCTTCGATCCGGCGAGCACGCCGCGCGGCTCCGGGCTCAACAACATGAACGATCGACTGTCAGTCCTGGGGGGCGACGTGACGATCGAGTCGGCGCCCGGCCGGGGCACCACGGTCCGCGGCCGCGTGCCCCTCGCTGCGTTGGAGGCGGCGCGATGAAGGATCGAACGGCGTCGAGACTGGCGTGGGGATCGTTCGCCGTCTACCTAACGATGGGCGTGCTTAGCCAGATCGCGCTCTGGGGAGCCCGCGGCGCCCCCAGCGGTTCCGGCTGGGACGGCAGTTCGTTCGGAACCAACCTCGCGCTCGGGACCCTGTTCCTGATCTACCCGCTGGTGGGAGCCCTGATCGTGTCGCGACGGCCCGCGAACTGGCTTGGCTGGATCCTGGTCCTCATCGGCGTCGTCCTGGCCATCGGACAGTTCTCCGTTGCCTACGCCGTGTTCGGCCTCACGCTCCACCCCGGGTCGCTTCCCGGCGCAGGGGCCGCCGCGGCTATCGACGCTGCGAGCTGGGTCCCGATGATCGGACTCATGGGGATCTTCGTGCTCTTGTTGTTCCCTGATGGCCACCTCCCGAGCCCTCGGTGGCGATGGGTCGGATGGACGCTCGGCGTGGGGATGAGCGTGACGTTCCTCATCGTCGTGATCGCCCCAGGGCAGCTGGGGGCGGGCAAATTCCCCCGCATGGACAACCCGATCGGGATCGAAGCGCTGCGGCCCTTCGTCGGGGTCCTGCAGTCGTCGATCCTCATCATCCCACTCGGCATCATCGCCGCTGCGGTCAGTGTGATCGGCCGTTTCCGGCGTTCTCGCGGGACCGAGCGCCTGCAGATGAAGTGGCTCGTCGCCGCCGGTGCCCTCGTGGCTGCCATCTATGCGGTCACCATCATCTGGTCGCTCGCCGTCCCGGTGCCGGCTGGCGCTCAAGCGCCGCTCGGCCTGTCGCTCCTCCAGATGCTGTCCCTCGTGAGCTTCGCGCTGCTTCCCATCTCGATCGGTTTCGCGGTGCTGAAGTACAAGCTGTACGAGATCGACGTCATCATCAACAAGACGCTCGTTTACGGGTCGCTCGCGGTCTTCATCACCGTCGTATACGTCGCGCTCGTCGTGGGGATCGGCCAGTTCCTCCGGAACGACCGCAGCGTGGTGCTGTCGATCGCGGCGACCGCGATCGTCGCGGTCGCGTTCCAGCCGGTTCGAGAACGCGTCCAGCGAGTGGCGAACCGGGTGGTCTACGGCAAGCGCGCGACGCCCTACGAGGTCATGGCCGGCTTCTCGCGCCGGATGGCGGAGACGGCGGCGCTGGCCGAGGTACTCCCCGACATGGCCGAGACGGCCGCGCGGGGCGTCGGTGCCGAGCGCAGCCGTGTGCGGGTGCTCCTCCCCGGCGGAGTCGAGCGCGTTGAGACCTGGCCGGCCGTCGCCGGTCCCAACGTGGATGCATACGGACGAACCGTGGACGTCTCCCACCACGGTGAACGGATCGGCGATATCTCGATCGCGAAGCCGGTGGGTGAGCCGATCACGCCGGCCGAGGACCACCTGCTCACCGACCTTGCGGCCCAGGCCGGCCTAGCGATGCACAACGTACGCCTGGCGGCATCGCTCGAAGCCCGGCTGGCCGAGCT
>JBBRTK010000185.1:0-4324 GCA_038244455.1 Actinomycetota bacterium | reverse complement strand
GAGCGGACCGAGGAGATCGAAGCACTGACGCTCTCGCCTGCTGCGGTGCATGCATCCGCTTCGAAGGGCCGGGAGCGCGACGAGCCCCAAGACCTCCTCCGAACCGTGTTCCAGCGCGATCGCGACCGGATCGTCCATGCCAAGGCGTTCCGCCGGCTCAAGCACAAGACCCAGGTCTTCCTGGCGCCCGAGGGCGACCACTACCGGGTCCGCCTCACCCACACGCTCGACGTGAGCCAGATCGCGCGAACGGCCGCCCGGGCCCTCCGGCTCAACGAAGACCTCACGGAAGCCATCGCGCTCGGTCACGACCTCGGCCACACCCCGTTCGGCCATCTGGGCGAACAGGCGCTCACACCGCTCCTGGGCCGTCCGTTCCGCCATTCCGAGCAGAGCATCCGCGTCGTCGAGTACCTGGAGAACGGCGGCGCCGGACTCAACCTGACCTGGGAGGTGCGAGACGGGATCCTGGGCCACCCCTGGTCCATGCCCGCGCCCTCAACGCTCGAGGCCCAGATCGTTCGCTATGCGGACCGGATCGCCTACGTCAACCACGATATGGACGATGCCCTCCGTGCCGGGGTGCTCGCCCCGTCCGAACTCCCCGCCGCGGCGCTCCAGGTCCTGGGGTCGACGCACACCGCTCGCATCAACGCCTTGGTCACGGACCTGGTGGCGACCAGCCAGGACGCGGCCGAGATCGGTCTCAGCGCCCCCGTCGCCGACGCCCTGGATCGCCTGCGGGATTTCATGTTCGACCACGTATACCTGCGGCCGGACGCCTCCGCGGAGAACGAGAAGGCCGTGCACATGATCAGGGAGCTGTTCACCTACTTCCTGGACCATCCCGACCAGATGCCCCCGGACCACGTCCGGGCGCCGGGCGATCTGCCCACCCAGGTTGCCGACTTCGTCGCCGGTATGACGGACCGGTACGCTCTTCGAACCTACGAGCAGCTCTTCCTTCCCCAGAGGTGGCTCCCGTAACGGCGGAGCGGTGATGGCAGGACGGATCCGGCAGGACGACATCGAGCAGGTCAAAGAGCGCACGAACGTGGTGGCGCTGGTCGGCCAGTACCTGAGCCTCAAGAAGTCGGGCCATGACTCCATGTCGGGCCTCTGCCCGTTCCACCAGGAGAAGACGCCCTCGTTCAGCGTGAGCCCCTCCAAGCAGGTCTTCTACTGCTTCGGCTGCGGGAAGGGGGGCGACGCCATCACCTTCTTGCGCGAACTCGAGCACCTGACCTACGTGGAAGCGGTGGAGCGGCTGGCGGAACAGGCCGGGGTCACCCTTCGGTACGAGGGTGACTCGCCCGCCGAGCGGCGGGCGGCGCAGCGCCGGGCCGCGCTGGTCAACGCGAATGAGGAGGCGGCCAAGCTCTTCGCGGCGATGCTGGCCGACGGCCGCGAGGCCGAGGACGCGCGCACCTACCTGAAAGAACGCGGCATCCTGCCCGAGACGGCCGAGGAGTTCGGGATCGGGTTCGCGCCCGGGTACGCCGACTTCCTCCTGCGCCGGCTCTCGCAGTCGTTCGGTCCGGAGGTGCTGCTGGAGGCGGGCCTGGCCACCCGCGGGGACGACGGGACGGTCCGCGACCGGTTCCGAGGACGCATCACGTTCCCGATCCACGATCTCCAAGGCCACGGGATCGGGTTCGGCGCCCGGATCCTGCCGAGCGACCCGCGCGCAGGGGAGCAAGCCAAATACCTCAACACCGCCGAAACGCCCATCTACCGAAAGAACGAGGTCCTCTACAACATGCACCGCGCGCGGCCGGCGGTGAGCCGCAGCGGCGAAGTGTTCGTGGTCGAGGGCTACACGGACGTCATCGCGCTGGTGCAGGCGGGGATCGACAACGCCGTCGCCACCTGCGGGACCGCGCTCGGCGAGGGTCACTTCCGCCAGCTGTCGCGGTTCGCACAGCGGGCGGTGCTCGCGTTCGATTCGGACGAGGCCGGCGCACGGGCCGCCGAGCGGGCGTTCGCCTTCCAGGAGCAGTACCCCGTGCAGGCCGTGGTCATGATCATCCCGCAAGGGCTGGACCCGGCGGACTTCGTCGCCCAGCACGGGGCGGACGCCGTCCTGGAGGCGGCGAAGCGGGCGCGACCGCTGGTCGAGTACATGGTGCGCCGGACCATCGGCCGGCACGACCTGTCCACGGTGGAGGCACGGTCCTCGGCCGTCGCCGAGGCACTCCCCATCCTGGAACGGCTCACCGACCCCATCCGCCGGAGCGAATACGCCCACCTGTTGTCGGACCTGGCGGGCGTGTCGGAATCCTCGGTCATGGAGGCGCTGGACCGCAAGCTCGGTGGCCGTCCGCGGGAGGTCGCCAAGACACTCAAGCGAACCTCGGCCCGCGAGAAGGTCGAACGCGAGATGTTGAAGATCCTGGCCCGCGACCCCGAGTCCTACGCCACCTACAACGGCCTGCTGTCCGAGGATCACTTCAACAGCGTGGCCAATCGCGCGGCGCTGGCCGCCTTGCGCGGGGTGAACGGCAACCTCGCCGTCCTCACTAGCGGCGAGGATCCGCAGCTCGCCGCGTCGATGTCCATGCTGGCGGTAGAGCCGTTAGACGGTGACCCGACCCCCGAGTACGCCTACGACGTGTGGGCGCGCCTGCAGGAGTTCCTGCTGAAGGGTCGTTCGGAGTTGCTTCGCATGGAGCTCCAGAAGCTCAACCCCACCACCGACGCCAGCTACGACGAGCGGTTCCGGGCGCTGGTGGAGACCGATGGCGAACTCCGTCGCCTCCGCGACAAGGAACGGGACGGATGAGGCGCCTCCCCGGCGCCAGGGTCGCGGGCCGTGACGTTTCGTACACTCTGGCCACCGTGCTGAAGACCCCCCGGACGCCTCCCCAGGAGTTGCATTGACAGAAGCGGCGCGTGAGCTGGTCAGCCTGGACGAAGTGAAGGAAACGATCACCGCCCGCGGGCGCGAGCGGGGGTTCGTCACCTCCGAAGATCTGCTGGAGGCCGTCCCGGTCGAGGACTTCACCCCCGAGCAGGTCGAGGAGTTCCTCACCCAGGTCCAGGAGCACCTCAGCACCGAGGGCATCGAGGTCATCGAGGTCCCCGGCGAGGAGACCGACGCCGCCACGCAGGTCCGCATCGAGGTCGACCTCCTCAAGGCCCCGACGAACGATCCCGTCCGGATGTACCTCAAGGAGATCGGCAAGGTCCCGCTCCTCAACGCCGCCCAGGAGGTGGACCTGGCACGCCGCATCCAATCCGGCGAGCTCTCCACCGCGATGCAGCTCGAGGTGCAGACGAACGGCAAGCCCGACCCAAAGGCCCTGAAGTTCATCGTGCAGAAGGTCTGGGAGGTCCGCGACCACCAGACGAACGCCTTCGGCAAGGTCAGCGGGATCGGCCGGGAGAAGATCGCGAAGACCTACCGGCCCAAGACCGACCCCGAACTGGAGGATTGGCTCCACCGGGTCGAACGCGACGGCCAGCTGGCCAAGAAGAAGCTCATCGAGGCGAACCTGCGGCTGGTGGTCAGTATCGCCAAACGTTACGTGGGCCGTGGGATGTTGTTCCTGGACCTGATCCAGGAAGGCAACCTGGGTCTGATCCGCGCCGTCGAGAAGTTCGACTACGACAAAGGGTTCAAGTTCTCGACGTATGCCACGTGGTGGATCCGTCAGGCGATCACCAGGGCCATCGCCGACCAGGCCCGCACCATCCGCATCCCCGTGCACATGGTCGAGACCATCAACAAGCTCGTCCGGGTACAGCGCCAGTTGCTGCAGGACCTGGGCCGCGAGCCCACGCCGGATGAGATCGGCAAGGTCATGGGCATCCCCGCGGAGAAGGTTCGCGAGATCCAGAAGGTCAGCCAGGAGCCGGTGAGCCTGGAGACCCCCATCGGCGAAGAGGAAGACTCCCATCTCGGCGACTTCATCGAGGATGCCGACGCGGTGGTCCCCGTGGACGCCGCCAGCTTCATCCTCCTGCAGGAGCAGCTCGAGGGCGTGCTGCACACGCTGAGCGAGCGGGAGAAGAAGGTGATCCAGCTGCGCTTCGGGTTGGTGGACGGCCATCCTCGAACCCTGGAGGAGGTCGGTCGGGAGTTCGGCGTCACGCGAGAGCGGATCCGCCAGATCGAGAGCAAGACCCTGTCGAAGCTCCGACATCCGAGCCGATCGCAGAAGCTCCGCGACTATCTGGAGTAGCTACTAGTCTTGTATAGACTAGTTCCACGTCCCGTCGTCATCTTGGTCGGCAAGACGATCGCGGATCGCACCGCGGGCCCGACGGATGCCCTCCAGGCTCTTGAGGCTCGCCTGGTCGGCCAGGCGCTGCGCCTGTGCGG
>JBBRTK010000184.1:0-4354 GCA_038244455.1 Actinomycetota bacterium | reverse complement strand
TCGGTTCGCCGAGGCGGGCATCACGTTCGTCCCTGATCGGACCGTCACCGAGCTGGACCCAGCCGAACGAACGGCGGTGTTGAGCGACGGGAGCCGCATGCCCTACAACCTGTTCCTCGGCGTTCCGGTGCACCGGGTGCCTGCGGTCGTCGAGGCGTCCGGGATGACGGTCGGCGGCTGGATCCCGGTGAACCCCGCGACGCTGGCCACGGAGTTCGCCGGCGTCTACGCGATCGGTGATGTGACGAGCGTCGGGACCCCCAAGGCCGGTGTGTTCGCCGAGGGCGCGGCACGGGTGGTCGCCGGGGAACTCATCGCGCAGATCCGCGGGGGTGAGGCTCCCGGCCCTTACGACGGCCGCGGCGCCTGTTACATGGAGTTCGGAGACCACCGGGTCGCCCGGATCGATGTCGACTTCCTGACGGGTCCGAGCCCCACCGGCGCCTTCACCCCGCCCTCGGCCGCGACCGCCGCCGAGAAGGCCGAGTTCGCGTCCAGCCGCCGATCCAGCTGGTTCGGCGCGTAGGTCCGTACGGACGCAGATTATCTCTGGCGTCACACCGGTTTTTTCTTGCTAGCACGGCGCTCATCCCGGTATCCTGGCGGCCACCAGCCCGGAAAGGCCCGGTCGTGCACGGTCGCCATATCGCCGTCGTTTCCATCCTGCTGGCAGCATCTGCCTGCGCTTCCTCGACCTCCATAGGTGGACCGAGCCCGGCCGGGACCATCACGGTGTTCGCCGCCTCCTCGCTCACCGGGGCGTTCACCCAGATCGGGAAGGATTTCCAGGCGGCCCACCGCACCACCGTGACGTTCGACTTCGGGCCCTCCGACGGACTGGCCGGGCAGATCGAGTCGGAGGGCACGGCGGACGTCTTCGCGAGCGCCAGCACCACATGGATGGACAGCGTGAGCACGAAGGTTGGCGTCTCGCATCTCACGCTGTTCGCGACGAACCGGCTGGTCATCATCACGCCGCCGGCCAACCCCGCGAAGATCGGTGGGATCGCGGATCTGGCGAAGCCCGGTGTGCAACTGATCCTGGCAGCGCCCGGCGTCCCCGTCGGTGACTACGCGCGCCAGGTCCTGCAGAGCGCGGGCATCGCGAACGCTGCCGAAGCTAACGTGGTCTCCAACGAACCGGACGACGCCAGCTTGGTCGCGAAGGTCGCAAGCGGTGAGGCGGACGCGGCGATCGTCTACCTCTCCGATGTCACGTCGGCCGTCGCGCCCACCGTGAAGAGCATCACCATTCCCGACGCGATCAACGTAACCGCGGTCTACCCCATCGCGGTGATGGACGGAACTCCCAACGCCACCATGAGCGCCGCCTTCGTGGACTACGTGGCGAGCCCCCAAGGACAAGCCACGCTCAAAACCTTCGGCTTCCTTCCCCCACCCGCGACCCCTTGAGCCGATGACCACCGCCTCGCGCCGAAGCGTCCCGGCGGGGATCGCCGTCCTCGCGGCGGCCGCGGCGCTCTTCGTGACCCTTCCGCTGGTCGCGCTCCTGGTTCGAACCCCGTGGTCGGATCTGGCCGGGAGCCTTTCGCGCTCTGGAGCGTGGACCGCGCTGCGAGTGTCCCTGGTGGTATCCCTTGCAGCGGCGGCACTGTCGGTGCTCCTGGGTGTGCCGCTCGCGTTCGTGCTGGCGCGTTCGCGCGTGCCCGGGCGGGCGCTGCTGAGGGCGGTCGCCCTCCTGCCGCTGGTGCTTCCACCCGTGGTCGGCGGCATCGCGCTCCTGGCCGCGCTCGGCCGGAGCGGTCTGATCGGCCGCTGGCTCGCCCGCGCCGGGATCCAACTCACCTTCACCACGGCCGGCGCGGTGCTCGCGACGGCGTTCGTGTCGATGCCGTTGGTCGTCCTGGCGGCCGAAGCCGGGCTGCGCGCGATGCCGCCTGGCTTCGAGGAGGCGGCGCGCGCGTCGGGCGCGTCGCGCCTCTACACCTTGCGGCGGGTCACCCTCCCGATGCTCCGGCCGCAGATCGTCGCGGGCGCGGTCCTGGCGTGGGCTCGCGCGCTGGGCGAGTTCGGCGCCACCATCACCTTCGCCGGCAACCTCCCGGGCCGAACCCAAACCCTGCCGCTCTCGGTATTCGTGGCGCAGCAGACCGATCCCGGCGGCGCGGTCGCCACGTCACTCATCCTGGTCGCCGTTTCCATAGCGGTGTTGCTCCTCATGCGGAAACGGCTGTTCGCGGCATGAGCCTGCACGCCGAGATCGCGGTCGAACGCGGCGCGTTCACCCTGGACGTCACCCTCGAGGCCGGCCGGGGCAGCACCCTGGCCATCCTTGGCCCCAACGGCTCCGGCAAGTCGACGCTCCTGTCGGCGCTGGCGGGGCTGACCCCCCGGGCGGAGGTCTCGCTCGACGGCGCCGACATCCTGCAGGGCGAGCCGCCGCCGATCGGCGTGGTCTTCCAGGATCTCCGCCTGTTCCCCACCATGTCCGCCCTGGAGAACGCGGCCTTCCCCCTCCGCGCACGGTCGGTCCGGCGCCCGGAGGCCGCCGCGCGTGCCGTCGAAGCGCTGACCCGGCTGGGTCTGCCCGAAGGCCGCCACCGCGCGCGCCCCCGCGACCTGTCCGGCGGCGAAGGCCAGCGCGTGGCCCTGGCTCGTGCCCTGATCACCGAACCCGCCCTCCTGCTGCTGGACGAACCGACCTCGGCGCTCGACATCACCGCGCGAGGCCAGGTGCGATCGCTCCTCGCGGACATCCTGACGTCCCACTCCGGCTGCTGTGTGCTCGTGACCCACGACCCCGTGGAGGCCATGACGCTCGCGGACCGGATCATGGTGCTGGAGAACGGCCGCGTGACCCAGGTCGGCACACCCGCCGAGATCCGTGAGACACCTCGAAGCCGTTACGCGGCAGACCTTGCCGGGGTGAACCTGTTCGCGGGGACGCTCACGCCGCTCGACACCGGGGCGGGCAGGCTCACGACGCCCGCGGGCGAACTCATCGTGGCGTGGCCGGCCGGCCTGCCCGCAGCCCAGCTCGCCGACGTGGTTGCCATCCTGCGTCCAGCGGACGTGACGCTCCACACCACCGAACCCGCGGGCGGTTCGGCCCGCAACATCTTCCACGGCCGCGTCTCGTCCGTGAGCCTGGACGGGGAGCGCGCGCGCGTCCTCGTTAGCGCGCAACCGCCCGTCGTGGCCGAGGTCACCCTCGGATCGGTTGACCGGCTGGGCCTGGGTCCCGGGCTCGAGGTCTGGGCAACGGCCAAGGCGGTCGAGGTCCGGATCGATCGCGGCTGACTTCACCGCCGCCGTCCCCCGGTACCCTTGCTCGGTGACGACCGCCGATACCGAGTTCGATACCGAACCGAAGACCGACGCCGGAACCACCTCCGGCGACCCCAAGGGGAACCCCGTCCTGCGGTTCGTGCGGGAGTTCGTCGTGCTCGTCGTCACGGCGCTGGTGCTCGCGCTGGTCATCAAGGCCTTCCTGGTCCAGGCCTTCTTCATCCCCTCGGCCTCGATGGAGGGGACCCTGATGATCGGGGACCGCGTGTTGGTCGAGAAGCTCCCGTACGACTTCCACGACCCTCGTCGCGGCGACATCGTCGTGTTCTCGGCCCCCCACCCCGCGCCGGGGACCGATCGCGGCATCATCGGGGGGTTCATCCATTGGGTGGGCGAGGGGATCGGCGTGCAGCGCCCGGAGAACCCCGACTACATCAAACGGGTCATCGGCCTTCCCGGGGAAACCGTCTGGGCCACCGGCGGCCATGTCTTCGTGAACGGCGTACAGCTGAGCGAGCCCTACCTGACCGAAACCACTGCCGACTTCCCCCAACACACGGTTCCGGCCGGGGACCTGTTCGTCATGGGCGATAACCGGAACAACTCCCTGGACTCGCGCTTCACGCCCCAGCAAGGGGGTCTGGGCTACGTTCCGATCGACAAGGTCATCGGGAAGGCCTTCATCATCGTGTGGCCGACCGACCGTTGGAACACCCTGGGCAGCGGCTAAGCCTTCATCGAAGCGAACGGCGGCAACACGGCGAAGCTCTTCGCGTTCGCCTGCGGATCCTCACCAACCTGGCGGATCTTCGCGGGGTCGGCTTGGCCCAAGAACCGTCCGGCTTCCCGCAGATAGTCGATCTTCGCGGGGTCGAAGCCCATGAGCGCCGCGGCGGTCACATCCGTCGCCACCGGGTCGTCACCGAAGACAAGCAGACCGGCTGCGATGGGCGTCCCCGAGATCGGTCCGTTGCCCTCCATCCCGACGATCCCGTCCACGATCGCGTAGTCCGGGCGAACGGCGCCGGCCACGTCGAGGATGGACTGCTCCAACCCCGCCCAGTGCAGCGCGTTCTTCGGCCATCCGTACACGCGCCCCGGAACG
>JBBRTK010000183.1:0-4372 GCA_038244455.1 Actinomycetota bacterium | reverse complement strand
GCCCTCGCGGTACCACTCCTTGCGACCCATCTCGGCTCCGCCCAGCCGTCCGGCGGCGGCGACCCGGACACCCAAGGCGCCCGATCGCATCGCGGTCTGGACGGCGCGGCGCATGGCACGGCGGAACGCAACGCGTCCGGCGAGCTGCTCCGCCACGCCCTGGGCCAACAGGGCAGCGTCGGTCTCGGGACGCGATTCGCTCGCGGCCTGGTTCATGTCCTCAACCTTCACGTCGACGCGCTTCTTCGTGAAGCGCTCGATGTCCTTGCGCAGGCGGTCCACCTCGGCGCCCTTGCGGCCGATGACGATGCCGGGGCGTGCGGTGCGGATGAACACCCAGATCTGGTCGCCCTTGCGTTCGATATCGATGCTGGAGATGCCCGCGCGGTTCAGGCGCTCACGGATGTGCGTGCGGATCCAGATGTCCTCGTGGAGTTGCTCCGCGTAGTCGCGGTCGGCGAACCAATTGGACTTCCAGGGGTAGATGACCCCCAACCGGAACCCGTACGGGTTGACCTTGTGACCCACTAGCGTTCCTCTCCCATCGGCGTGACCACCAGGGTCACGTGTGACGTGCGCTTACGGATCTTCGCCGCGCGGCCGTAGGCACGCGGGCGGAACCGCTTCAACGTGGGGCCCTCGTCGACCCAGGCGCGGGCCACGACGAGGTTGTCCGCGATGATGCCGGGCTGTTGCTCGGCGTTCGCGATGGCCGACTTCAGAAGCTTGTCCACGTCCTTCGACGCACCCAGCGGCGAGAACCGCAGGATGCGCTGGGCCTCCACCACGTGCTGGCCCCGGATGAGGTCCACCACCCGCCGCATCTTGCGCGGCGAGGTCCGGACGTGCTTCAGCGTTGCACGAGCTTCCATCTACCGCGCTCCCGTTCGGCGTTCGTCCTTGGCGTGGCTGCGGAACGTGCGGGTAGAGGCGAACTCGCCCAGCTTGTGCCCCACCATGGATTCAGAGATGAATACCGGCACGTGCTTGCGGCCGTCGTGCACCGCGAGCGTGTGACCGAGCATCTCGGGCACGATGGTGGAGCGGCGTGACCAGGTCTTGATGACCTTCTTCTCGCCCTTCTTGTTCATCTCGTCGATCTTCACGCTGAGGTGCTCATCGACGAACGGACCCTTCTTCACTGACCTGGGCATCTACCCACGCCCCTTCCCACGGCGACGGACGATGTACTTGCTCGACGCCTTGTTCTTCTTGCGCGTACGGCCTTCCTTCTTGCCCCACGGCGAGGACGGGTGCCGTCCACCGGAGGACTTACCTTCTCCGCCGCCCAGCGGGTGATCGACCGGGTTCATGGCCACACCGCGGACGGACGGACGCTTGTTCTTCCACCGGGCGCGTCCGGCCTTGCCGAGCGAGATGAGTTCGTGCTCGGGGTTGCCGACGGAACCGACGGTGGCCTTGCAGGTGGCCTGGATCATCCGCATCTCCCCGCTGGGGAGGCGAACGGTGGCCATGGTTCCTTCCTTTGCCATGAGCTGGACGCTGGTGCCGGCCGAACGGGCCAGCCTCGCGCCGGCGCCCGGCTTGAGCTCGATGGCGTGGATGACCGTCCCAACGGGGATGTTGCGCAACGGAAGCGCGTTACCCGGGCGGATCTCGGCCTCGGGGCCCGACATGATCTTGTCGCCCTGCTGGATGCCCTGCGGCGCGATGATGTAGCGCTTCTCGCCGTCGGCATAGTGCAGCAGCGCGATCCGCGCGCTCCGGTTGGGGTCGTATTCGATGTGCGCGACCTTGGCCGGCACGCCGTCCTTGTTCCGCTTGAAGTCGATGAGGCGGTAGCGGTTCTTGTTGCCGCCCCCGTGGTGGCGCGCGGTGATCCGGCCGTGCACGTTGTGCCCGGCCTTGTTGCGTCCCTTGACCACCAACGACTTCTCCGGCCTGGAGCGCGTGATCTCCTCGAAGGTGGAGACGCTGGCGCCGCGACGGCCCGGCGTGGTGGGTTTGTACTTGCGGATGCCCATTATTTCCCGCTCTCGAAGATCTCGATCGAGTCGCCCTCGGCGAGGGTGACGATGGCGCGCTTCTCGTCGGCCCGCTTGCCTTTGGTGTAGCCGCGCCGCTTGGTCTTGCCCTGACGGTTCAGCGTGTTGACCGAAGTCACCCGGACCTCCCAGATCTTCTGGACGGCCTCCTTGATCTCGGTCTTGTTCGAACGCGGATCCACCAGGAACGTGTACGTGCGATTGTCGATGCCGGCGTAGGACTTCTCCGAGACCACCGGGCGGATGATGACGTCACGATGCGACTTCACTTGGCCGCTCCTTCGAGGATATCGAGCGCGGCGGAGGTGAGGAGCACACGGTCGGCCAGAAGGACGTCGTAGGTACCCAGGCCCTTCGCGTAGGCAACCCGGACGCGCTGGATGTTCCGGAAAGACTTCTCCAGCGCACCTCCCTGCGTGGGCTGATCCATCACCAGCAACACGCGACCCTCCAGGTCCAACGATCGCAAGAGTTCCACGGCCTGCTTGGTCTTCGGTTCGTCGAACGTGACCTGGTCAACCACTGCGAGCTTGCCGCTGGTGAGCGCGTCGGTGAGGGCCGAACGTAGCGCGCCCTTGCGCATCTTCTTGTTGATGCGCTGGTCGTGCTCGTGCGGGTGCGGGCCGTGCGCGATACCGCCGCCAACCCACTGGGGTGAACGGATCGAACCCTGCCGTGCGCGGCCGGTGCCCTTCTGGCGCCACGGCTTCTTGCCGCCGCCTCGCACATCGCCGCGGGTCTTCGTGCTGTGGGTGCCGGCGCGCAATCCGGCCAGGCCGGCCACGACCACCTGATGCATGAGCGGCACGTTCACGTCGCTCTCGAAGATGCCGGCGGCCAGATCGCGGCTGCCGGACTTCTTCCCTGCGGCGTCCAGGATGTCGATGCTCGCCATCACGCCCCCTTCCCTGCAGGAGCCTTGACGGCCGAACGAACCATGACGAGCCCACCGTTGCCGCCTGGGATGGCGCCCCTGATCAGCAGCAGGTTCCGCTCCGGGTCGGCTTGCACGACTTCGAGGTTGAGGATGGTGATCCGTTGGTTGCCCATGTGCCCGGCCATCCGCATACCCTTGAAGACGCGGCTTGGCGTGGCGCATGCCCCGATCGAGCCCGGCGAACGGTGCTTCTTCTGGACACCGTGCCCCGCACCCAGACCCGAGAACCCGTGGCGCTTCATCACGCCACTGAAGCCTTTGCCCTTGGATACCCCGACCACGTCCACCCGGTCGCCCGCAGCGAACACATCGGCGCGCAGTTCTTGGCCCGGGGTATAGGAGGAAGCGTCGTCGGTCCGCAGCTCGACCAGGTGGCGTCCGCCCTCGGTGCCCGCCTTGTCGAAGTGGCCCTTCATCGGCTTGGTGACGTCCTTGGGGCGCGACGAACCGAAGGCCAGCTGGACCGCGTCGTAGCCGTCGGACTCCTGCGTCTTGACCTGGGTCACGACACACGGGCCGGCGAGCACGACCGTCACGGGGATGGCCCGCGTCGCTTCGAAGATCTGGGTCATGCCCAGCTTCTCGCCCAAGATGCCCTTCGTCATAGTTTGATCTCGATATCCACCCCGGCCGACAGGTTCAGGCGTTGGAGCTCCTGGACCGTCTTGGAGGTCGCGTCGACGATGTCGATCAACCGCTTGTGCGTGAGCATCTGGAAGTGCTCGCGCGAGTCCTTGTACTTGTGTGGCGACCGGATCACCGTGTAGATGTTGCGTTCGGTCGGCAGCGGCACGGGACCGACGACCTTCGCCCCGGTGCGGGTGACGTGCTCGACGATATCGCGAGCAGCCACATCCAACATCCGGTGGTCGTAGGCCCGGAGCTTTATGCGGATCTTGGGACCTGCCATCCGATGCCTTCTCTCTTCTCTTCGCTCTGGTTACTTGATGATCTTCGTGACGCGGCCGGCGCCCACGGTGCGTCCACCCTCACGGATGGCGAAGCGCAGGCCGTCTTCCATGGCGATGGGGGCGATCAGTTCGACCGTCATCTCCACGTTGTCCCCGGGCATGACCATCTCCACCCCTTCGGGCAGGGTGGCTGAGCCGGTGACGTCGGTGGTGCGGAAGTAGAACTGGGGGCGGTAGCCGTTGAAGAAGGGGGTGTGCCGGCCACCTTCTTCCTTGCTCAAGATGTAGACCTGAGCCTCGAAGTTGGTGTGGGGGGTGATGGACCCGGGCTTGGCCAGCACCTGGCCCCGCTCGACGTTCTCCTTGTCGATCCCCCGAAGCAAGATCCCGACGTTGTCCCCTGCGGTTACCTCGTCAAGGAGCTTCCGGAACATCTCAAGGTCGGTCGCGGTGGTCTTGACCGTGGGACGGATCCCGACGATCTCGATCTCTCCCATCTTCTTCAGCACGCCTTGCTC
>JBBRTK010000182.1:0-4420 GCA_038244455.1 Actinomycetota bacterium | reverse complement strand
TCCCGAGTCCGATCCCGCCGACGGGGGTGGGGGCCGCGGGAGAAGGGGTCGCAGGCGCGGCGGTCGCCGCTTGCTCGGCGCTCATCCGCTCCTTGAGGCAGTCGGCGAACTGCTGGGTGAGCTTCTTCGAGATCTCCGGCAGGAGCCCGCGCGACATCTGGGCCGCGGCGCCGGTGATCGTGATGTCGGCCAGCATCTGGACGGTGGTTTCGCCCACGCCCGGGCCCGGTTCCAGCCACGAGGTGACCGAGGCGTTGGCGGCGCCCTTGCCCTTCTGCTCCGTGCCCTTCGCCGTGAGCTTCACCTTGTGCGCGTCGTCATCGCGTTCGTCCTCGGTAACCGTGCCGGCGAACGCCATGGACACCGGCCCGAACTTCATGGTCATCCGGCCCTTCCACGTGTGAGCGTCGACCACCTCGGTCAGCTCGGCGCCGGGCATGCATGGCGCGATCTTCTCCACATCCAGGAGGAAGGCCCACAGGTCGCCTGCGGGCGCTGCCACCGTGAACTCGTTCCGGATCTCCATGGGCGCGAGGATACCGCCCGCCGGGAGCTACCCGGGCGCCATCTCGTGCTGCGGAAGGAACGGCTTCGGCTACCTGGCCTCGCTGCCCGGGCTCGGGCGTTCGTGGATGGGGCCGGGGCGGTCTCGGAGGGAGCCACCGGCGCGGGCGTGACGCGTCGCGATGATCTCCGAGACGATCGACTGGGCGATCTCCTCCGGGCCCTCGCTCCCCAGGTCCAGCCCTGCCGGTCCGTGGATCCGCGCGCGATCGTCGGGGGAGATGACCATGCCAGCCTCCGCCAGGTCCATCAGGATCCGTTCGGTGCGCGCGGCCGGGCCCAACATCCCGATGTATCGAACGGGCGTCGACAGCAGGCCCTGAAGATAGGCTCTATCCCGAAGGTAGTTGTGGGTCATCACCACGGCGTTGGTTCGCTCGTCGGCGGCCTCTGCGTCGGCGACCTCGCCCGGTTCGTCAACCAGGACGAACCCGGTGGCGCCGGGGAATCGCTCCTCGTTCAGGAATGCGGCGCGATCGTCCAGGACGACGGCGCTCCAACCGAGCGAGGCGGCGCTGCGGACCAGCGGCGCGGCGTCGTGTCCGGCTCCGCAGATGAGCAGTCGGATCGGCGGCTCCAACACCTCGACGAACGCGCGGACCCCTTCGCCCAGCGGCCGGACCTGCGAACGCCCCGCCGTCAGCGCCTCGCCGGCGGCCTGGACCGCGGCTGCGTCCGTCGCCGCGTCGCCGAGGGAACCCTGATCGCCGCCGCCGTCCGGGCGATGCACCATGCGCGCGCCGGGCGCCACCCGCTTCAAGCCCGACTCGACCACCGTGACGACGCAGATGGGACGCTCCTCCTCCAGTGCCATCCGGAGGGCGCCGGCCACTTCGGCGGCCCGCTCGGCCGGTTCGATGAAGACCTCGATGGCGCCGTTGCAGCCAAGACCCAGCCCCCAGACGGCGTCATCGTCCGCGGTCAGGTCCCAGGAGGCCAGGCGCGGCGTGCCTTCGTCCATGACGATCCTGGCCACGTCGGCTACGTCACCTTCCAGGCAGCCGCCGCTGATGTTGCCGACGGGAGCCCCGTGTTCGGGAACCAGGAGCCGGGCGCCGGGGCGGCGGTAGGTGGACCCACGGACCGCGACCACGGTGGCCAGCGCCATGCGTTCGCCGTGGTCGGACAGCGACTCGATGGCCGCCAGGACGTCGGTGATCTCGCTCACGGCGGGGATGGTAGCCGCGCCCAGGCGATCCGGCCCTGCGGACGCCTGGCGGCCTCCGGGGAAACTCCTCGCCCGGGCTAAGCCTTTCGGCCCCCCGTGCCGATATCTTCGGCGTATGGATGACTCTTTCGCCTTCCAAGGCTCGCGCGACCCTCGCCAACTGGATCCCAGGGCGGCGAAGTTCGCTGCCGCGGCCTTCGTGGTCGTCCTGGTGGCAGGGCTTTTCGTCCGGGCTGCCATCGCCAGCGAACGAACGAGCTTCCGGCGCCTCCAGGCGGCGAACGTGGCGGCCGCCCGCCAGGCGACCCTCCAGGCCCGTCAGTTGACGGTTGCCGAAGCGGCGTCGCAGGCGGTCGCGGTTCCCGCGACCGCCGGTCCCAGTCCGGCGGCGTTGCAGGCCGAGCACGTAGCCTTCGCCGCGCTTCGCGCGGCGAAGGCGGTCCACCGCGTCACCGGAACCTTCGCCGCCGCCGGCCCCGGACAGCTCTCGACCGCGACCGTCGGAGCGCTCCTGGTCGATGGCCCCTCCACCGAGCCTCAGATCGTGAGCGTGTCGGCGAGCCCGACCGCGTGGGCCGCTGCCGTGATGTCCAGCGAAGGGGTCTGCTACTACGTTCGGGTCGCGCCCACCAACGCCGTCCGGTACGGAACGGGGGTCGACTGCACGGGGACCGACGCGATGCGCGCCAACGGGAGCGCGTGGTGAAAGGCCAGGAGGAACGTGCAGACCTTGGCTTCGGGGGTTCGTTCGAACCCGCCCCTCCGAACGAGCTGGCCCCTACCCGCGAGCGCGGACGCCCGGACGGGGTCATGCGGATCAAGCTGTGGATGATCGCGGTGGGGCTGGTGCTGGCCGCCGGCGCGATCTTCGGCCTGATGAAGCTGCTCTCCAGCGCCAGCAAGCAGGTCGCGGCGAACACCCAGGGGATGATCAGCCAGGTCGACCAGGCCCACAACGTGGACGCACAAACTGCCGCGCAGACCGCGCTCGAGGGCGCCAAGACCATCTACTCCACGGACGTGTCCTACGCCGGCGTGAACCCGGCCAGCCTCGCGCTGGCCCAGCCCGGCGTTCGCTACACCAGCGGGGCATCCACGGACAGCAAGGTGATCAGCGTTGCGGCAACCGACACCCAGGTGGGGATCGCGGTGAGCTCGGGGAAGACGTGCTGGTACCTCCTGGACTCGGCGACTGCGGGGACGACGTACGGGAAGAGCGATTCCGAGGCCTGCACCGGTCAGGCAGCGATGAGCGGCGCCCGCTCGCCATCCTGGCAGTAGCGGCGCGGCCGCCCCTCCCGACTTCCCTTCGCACCCACCTGCGCTGATTCGACCGTCGTAGTGCACGGCGCTATGCTCGCGGCTCCGAACGCAACCGCCACCCTGCGCAGAAGAAGGGGGTTCGTCCGATGACGCACGTAGCCATCACCGTGAATGGGGTTCAGCGCCAAGCCGACGTGGAGCCGCGAACGCTCCTCGTCTACTTCATCCGCGAGACCCTAGGACTCACCGGAACCAACGTCGGGTGCGACACATCTTCGTGTGGTTCCTGCACCGTGCTCCTGGACGGCGAGTCGGTGAAGTCGTGCACCCTCCTAGCCGTCCAGGCCGACGGCCGTTCGGTGGAGACGATCGAGAACCTGGCGGACGGTGACACCCTCCACCCTTTGCAGGACGCCTTCCATCGCAACCACGGCCTGCAGTGTGGCTACTGCACCCCCGGGATGATCATGGCGGCGAAAGGCTATCTGGCCGAGAACCCGAACCCCACGGAGGAAGAGGTCCGCGAGGCGCTCGAGGGGAACCTTTGTCGCTGCACCGGCTACCAGAACATCGTGAAGTCGATCCTGGACGCGGCCGGGCAGATGTCCGGCGCGAAGGTCTGAGGAGGGGAACATGGCTGCCACTGAGACGTTCATCGGTGCCGAGTTCCTCCGCAAGGAAGACCCCGAGCTCCTGACCGGACAGGCGAATTACATCGACAACCACGTCATGGCGGGCATGGTCTGGATGGCCATGGTCCGCCCGCCCTTCGTGCACGCGCGGATCGACAGGATCGACACCGTGGCTGCCGCGGCGATGCCGGGCGTGGTCGGCGTATACACGGCCGCCGACCTAGAATTCGGCGGGCCGCTGCCGTTCGTGTGGCCCATCACGGAGGACATCAAGATCCCCGTGCACCATCCGCTCACCGGCGACAAGATCCGCTTCAACGGCGACGCCGTGGCAGTCGTCCTGGCCGAGACACGCGAGCAGGCGCTGGACGCCGCCGAGCTCGTCACCGTTAAGGTCACCGAACTCCCGGCTGTAACGGACATGGAGTCGGCGATGGCCGATGGCGCCCCTCTGATCCACGAGGACCTCGGCTCGAACATCACCGTGCATTGGAAGCACGGGGGTGCGGGCGACCCCACCGTGTTCGACAGCGCGCCGGTGCTCGTCAACGAGAAATACCACCAGCCCCGTCTCATCCCGAATGCGATAGAGCCGCGCGGCTGCCTGGCGTTCGGGATCCCCTCGATGGACGAATACACGCTGGTGTCGGCTACGCAGATCCCGCACATCGTGAAGGTGACCCTCTCCGGGGTATGCAACATCCCCGAGTCGAAGTTCCGCGTGATCGCGCCCGACGTGGGCGGCGGGTTCGGCTCGAAGCTCAACGTGTACGCGGAGGAGGCCATCGCGCTC
>JBBRTK010000181.1:0-4427 GCA_038244455.1 Actinomycetota bacterium | reverse complement strand
GGTGCTCGGCGGCTCGGTCGATCGTGCTCATGTCGAGGTACGAGACTGGCTGGGCGGTGCGGGCGGACGGGCGCAACCGGCAGGAGGATTGCTGGGTCCTGGAGAGAGACGATGCCGGGCTCATCGTCCGCGCCCGGTTCCACCCGCCGATCGCTTTGCCCTACCGACGGCTGGTCGTCGAGAACGCAGAGGGGCGGAAGGCGTGGACCAACCCGTTGTGAACGCGGCCTGCGTTGTGGCGGCCTTGAGGCTTGTCCAAGACGTATAGACCCGTATCCGCCCATGGCCCAAGCGTCGGGTGGTTCTTAGCAGGGGTTTCGCGGCATACTGACGGTCGGATCGTTGCCGAGGCGGGCGTCCGCCGAGACAGAAGCACGAGGGGATCATGGCCGAGGGCAAGACCTGGCAGATGTTCATCGGCGGCGAGTGGGTTGACTCGGGCAGGGGAGAGAGCGAGCCTGATGTGAACCCCGCCACCGGCGAGTCGGTCGCCACGGTGCAGATCGCTACGCGAGAGGATGCCGACCGAGCGGTCGCAGCCGCCCTGAAGGCGTACGACGAGGTGTGGTTCGACACACCGCCGAAGGAACGCTCCGCGATGCTGCTGAAGCTCGCGGACGCGATCGACGCCGACGCGGACACCATGGCCTTGCTCGAGTCCGAGGACGTGGGCAAACCCATATCGGTATCGGCAGCAGACATCCCGTTCATCACCGACAACCTCCGGTTCTTCGCCGGCGCCGCGCGGGTGCAGGAGGGCAAGTCCACCAGTGAGTACGAGCGAGGGTTCACGAGCATGATCCGCCGCGAGCCGCTGGGGGTCACGGTCGGTATCTGCCCGTGGAACTACCCGCTGATGATGGCGGCATGGAAGCTCGGCCCCGCTCTCGCGGCCGGGAACACCTCGGTGATCAAGCCCGCCGAGATCACGCCGCGAACCGCCCTTCGGCTCGCCGAGCTGGCCGCGGACATCTTCCCGCCCGGCGTGATCAACGTCATCACGGGTCACGGGTCCGAGATCGGTGACCAGCTCGTTCGCAACCCCGATGTACGGCTGGTCTCGGTGACCGGCGACACGTCCACCGGCAAGCTCATCCAGGCGGCCGCGGCCGAGACGGTCAAGCGCGTCCACCTGGAACTGGGCGGCAAGGCCCCGGTCGTGGTCTTCGACGACGCCGACATCAGCAAGGTGGTCGAGTCGCTGAAGTTCGCGAGCTACACGAACACCGGCCAGGACTGCACGGCGTCGTGCCGGGTGATCGCGGGCGCGGGCATCTACGAGGACCTGCTGGCCGAGCTGGTGCCGGCCGTCGAATCGATCAAGGTAGGCACCATCACCGACGAGAGCGTCGAGATGGGCCCGCTCGTGTCCGACCGCCAACGCGCCAGCGTGGCGGGCTTCGTCGATCGGGCCCAGGAGGCCGGTGCCAAGGTGCTGACCGGCGGCGAGCCGATCGCGGGGCCGGGCGCCTACTACCAGCCCACCGTGGTGACGGTCGACGACCAGAAGGCCGAGATCGTCCAGCAGGAGGTCTTCGGGCCCGTCGTGACCGTGCAGCGGTTCAGCGACGAGGACGAGGCCGTGAACTGGGCGAACGACGTCGTGTACGGTCTGGCCTCATCTGTATGGACCCGCGATGTCGGGCGCGCCGCTCGGGTGGCTCGCCGCCTTCAGTTCGGCGCGGTGTGGGTCAACACCCACTTCATGATGTCGCCCGAGATGCCGCACGGCGGGTACAAGCAGAGCGGCTACGGCAAGGACATGTCGATGTACTCGCTCGAGGACTACACGCAGATCAAGCACGTGATGGTGTCGCTGGATTAGCGGCGCCTCGCGAAACATAGGAGCGGGCTGGGGCGTCCCGAGGGGACGCCCCGTTCCGCGAAGGGTGGCGAGATCATGACCGATATCCGACCGTACCTGGTGAACGGCGAATGGCGAACCGGCGAAGGCACCTTGGAAGTCAAGAGCCCCTATGACGACTCAGTCGTAGCCCAGATCGGCGTACCCACGCCGGCCGATGTCGAGGAGGCCACCGCGGTCGCCGCCGAGACCTTCAAGACCAGTCAGCACCTGCCCGTGCACGTTCGCTCCGAGGCGCTCGATCACATCTCCAAGCGCCTTGGCGAGGACATCGACAAGAACGCGAAGCTCATCGCGGCCGAAGGCGGCAAGCCGCTGAAGTGGGCCACGGTGGAAGCCACCCGCGCCTCCTCCACCTTCCGCTGGGCATCCGAAGTGCTGCGCCACGGGACCGATGAGGCGGGGCGCCTGGACACCGAGGCCGCGTTCGCGGGACGGATGGGGATCTCACGTCGGTTCCCGTACGGACCGGTGCTCGGGATCACCCCGTTCAACTTCCCGCTCAACCTGGTGGCGCACAAGGTGGCGCCCTCGCTCGCGGTGGGCGCTCCGATCGTGGTCAAGCCGGCGAGCGCGACGCCGATCGGGTCGCTCGTGCTGGCCGAGTACTTCGCCGAGACCGATCTGCCCAAGGGCATGTTCCAGGTCCTCACGGTCAACTCAAAGGTGGCCGACGGCATGGCCCGCGATGAGCGGTTCCGCAAGATCAGCTTCACCGGCTCGGCCGACATCGGCTGGTACCTGAAGAGCCTGGACCCGAAGAAGCGCGTGACGCTGGAGCTGGGTGGCAACGCCGGCGTCATCGTGCACAAAGACGCCGACCTGGACCTGGCGGCCGCGCGCGTGGCGTTCGGATCGTATTACCAGGCCGGGCAGAGCTGCATCAGCGTGCAGCGCATCCTGGTGCAGTCCGAGGTCTACGACGACTTCGCCGTTCGGCTAACCAAGCAGGTGGAGTCGCTGAAGACGGGCGACCCGATGGATCCCACCGTGGACGTCGGACCGGTCATCAACCGCGGGGAGGTCGATCGGATCGCCGCGTGGGTCGCCGAAGCCGTGAGTCAGGGCGCAGAGGTGCTGGTGGGCGGGAAAGGCGAGGGCCCGCTCTACTACCCGACGCTCCTGTCGCAGACCACGCCCGAGATGAAGGTTCGGTGCGAAGAGATCTTCGGCCCCGTTGCCACGATCAGCCCGTACGAGACGTTCGAGGATGCCCTGGCCGAGGTCAACAACTCGAAGTACGGGCTGCAGGCGGGTGTGTTCACCAACGACATCAATCGGGCGTTCCTGGCCCATCGAACGCTCGAGGTGGGCGGCGTCATCATCAACGACGTGAGCGCATTCCGCGCCGACCAGATGCCCTACGGCGGCAGCAAGGACTCGGGTTTCGGCCGCGAGGGTCTGCGGTTCGCGATGGAGGAGATGACCGAGCCCCGCATCATGGTGCTCAGCCACGTTCCGCTGTAACCGGGCGAAAGTCTCTCATCCGGCTCTCATCTGAGGGCGCATAGGGTGGTTCCCGGAGGTGCCGCGTGCGCGTGCTGGTGGTCGAGGATTCCCCGAAGACGGCGTCGCTCCTCAAGCGTGGTCTCGAGGAAGAGGGCTACGCGGTCGATGTCGCGGCCTCCGGGAAGGACGCCGTGTGGATGGCGGCCGAGTACCCGAACGATGCCATCGTCCTGGACGTCGGGCTGCCGGACCTTGACGGGTTCGAGGTGTGCCGGAAGATCCGGGAGGGTGGCACCTGGTCGCCGATCCTCATGCTCACTGCGCTGGACGCCGTGCACGACCGGGTCCGAGGTCTGGACGTCGGGGCAGACGACTACCTGACCAAGCCGTTCGCGTTCACCGAACTCACCGCGCGGCTCCGCGCGCTCATCCGACGCGGCGCCGCCGAACGCCCGGCGGTGTTGGTCGCGGGTGACCTCACGCTGGATCCATCCACACGGGTTGTCCGGCGCGGTGACGTGGCTATCGACCTCACCGCGAAGGAGTTCTCGCTCCTGGAGTTCTTCCTGCGTCATCCGGGTGAGGTGTTGACGCGCATGCGGCTGATCGAGCACGTCTGGGACTTCGCCTACGACGGTGGCTCGAACGTGGTGGACGTCTACGTGAAGTACCTGCGCGAGAAGATCGATCGCCCATTCGGCGTGAACTCGATCCGGACGGTGCGCGGGGCGGGCTACCGGCTGGAGGCGGGATGATCGCGCGGCTGCCGATCAGGTTGCGGCTCACGCTGGTGTTCGCGCTGTGCATGACCCTGCTCCTGGGCGGGGCCGGGACCTTCCTCTACCTCCGGCTGCAGACCGAACTGCTCGGGAGTACGGACGCGGCGCTCCGCGCACAGTCCGGCGTCATCGCCGCAGGCCTCGGCAGCGGGAACTTCGGGGACCAGACGGGAACTTCCGCGAGCGGGGCGGAGACCTTCCTTCAGGTCTTGCGTCCGTCCGGGTCCGTCGCGGATTCGAGTCAGGCGGTGAGCTCCCCGTTGTTCACCGCCGCGGAGCTTGCCCGCGTGCGGGGGCCGGTGTTCTTCGACCGATCGGTCCCGGGGGTGAAGGGG
>JBBRTK010000180.1:0-4428 GCA_038244455.1 Actinomycetota bacterium | reverse complement strand
CTTCGCAAGCGCGGTGATTTGGTGCCGCCGGTTCTCCACCGCGTTCGGCGCAGCCCCACTCACGCAGATCCCAGCTTGATGCTTCCGGGTATCTTCATTTTCCTTGGTGGCGCGTCAACCGCCCCGTCCCCTAGAGGCTTAGCCTGCAGGCCAGGTGAAACGCGATCCTCCCTTGCGTTTCGGCCCTGCCCTGCCGAGGATGGACCGAAGGGCCGATTGCATGCGCGCTCGCCGTGACGATAGCCTCTGATCAAACGGTGCCGCCGATACGGTGACACCGTCCCAGGGAGGGGAGAGATGAGCATGAAGGCCCGCACTTCTGTTCGTAAGGTTTCGACCGTCTTCGCGTTCGTGTTGGCGGTCTCGCTCTTCGCCGGCGCCACGATGGGTGCATCCGCAGCACCATCCGCCCAGCAAGCCAGGGGGAGGGTGACATTCGTCGGCACGCGAGGTCCGCTCGCGGTCCGGGGCTCCGCGGCACCCGCGGCAGGGGCGCCGAGTATCGGTGACGTCCTCGCCGGTCCTGAGATCAAGATCCCAGAGCCCCAGTCGGTCAAAGACGGCCCACAAGGCGGCTCCGCGGTGCTCACCGGAAACGTGCGGCCGCCCTCAGCCGGTTCTCTCCCGGTCTCCCAGAACATCGCCGGTGTTGTCAGTCGGTTCCAGGGACTGAACCACTTCGACAGCCGTTACTCCGGCGGCGGCAACGCCTTCTCGGGCGAGCCGCCGGACCAGGGGATGTGCGTCGGTGGGAACCACGTGTTCGAGATCGTGAACTCGGTCGTCCAGGTCTACACGTTGGGTGGTACGCCGCTCATCGCGGGCAACAAGGCGTTCCCGGATGGCCCTTCGGTCGGTCTCACCCTTAACGAGTTCTACGGCCTCCCACCGAACTTCGTCCGTCCCAATGGACCCTACGGGCCGGAGATGTTCGACACGTCTTGCCTCTATGATCCGACCACCGGACGGTGGTTCGCTACCTCCGCCAGCCTCGACCTCAACACGACGACCGGCGACTTCATCGGCTCGGGCCAAGTCTGGTTGGCAGTGAGCACTAGCTCGAACCCGCTCGGCTCGTGGAAGATCTGGTCGATCGACACCACGAACAACGGCCAGAACGGTTCGCCGGACCACCATTGTCTAGGCGGCTACTGCTTCGGTGACTATCCCCAGATCGGGATGGACGCCAATGGGTTCTACATCACCACGAACGAGTTCGAGTTCTTCGGTCCGGGGTTCAACGGCTCTCAGCTCTACTCCCTGTCGAAGGCCGACCTGGTCGCGGGAACCACGTCCCCGACGATGGCACTGTTCGAGAATATCCCGACGTCGACATACAGTGACCTCTCCTACACGATGCAACCGGTGAACGCACTACCGGCAGATCGGGACACCTCGGCCGGCGGCACGATGTACTTCGGTATGTCCGGCTCACCGTTCACATCCGGCCTGGCCGGCAACATCGTTCTCTACGGACTCTCGAACACGTCCTCACTCGACACAGGCACCCCGAACCTGACACTCCAGGAGACCTCGGTCCCAACCCAGGCCTACGCCGCCCCTGGGTTCGCACAACAGGAGAACGGTCCCATGCCGCTCCTTTCATGCATCAACTCCCTGGCGTGCATCGGGGTCCACTATCCGAACATCAAGGCGCCGAGCGTGCTTGACGCCGGGAACTCCGGCAAGGTCTACGGCGCCTGGCTCCATGGCGGGGACGTCTATCTAACGACCGGAACGCCGCTCGTTGGTTCCGGTGCGGCCTGGTACAACACGAACAACGGAGCTTGGAAGGCGATCAAGCAGCGGACCGGCGTCGCGTGGTTCATCCTGCACCCCGCAAACACCGGCGCCGGGCTGACGGCCGCGCTGAAGGGCAACGGATACGTGGCCGTGCAGGGCGCGAACCTCACCTACCCGTCGATCGTCGTCGGGCCCTCAGGTGCCGGCGCCATCGGGGCGACTTTAGTCGGGCCGAATAACTACCCGAGCGCAGCCGTCGCACGGTTCGCACCCGGGAGGGCGCCGACGCTGGTCCAGCTCACCGGGCAAGGCGTGGGGCCGAACGACGGCTTCACCGCAACCGGCGAGGGCGGGTATGACCCGCGATGGGGTGACTACGGCGCGGGTACGGTGACGCCCGATGGCACGATGTGGTTCGCGAACGAATACACGGCGCAGACCTGCACCGTCGCAGAGTTCAACATCGATACCACCTGTGGCTACACGCGGACGTTCTACGCGAACTGGAGCACGCACATCACCGCGGTCAATCCGCTCACCTGAGGCGGCGTGATCGGAATCCACTGAGGGAAGGGGCGGGGCCCGTAGGCCCTGCCCCTTCCTTGACCCGGAAAGAGGTTCTCCTAGCCCGAGACCAACTCATCGACCACTGCGTATTGGCCCGTCCAGCCGAAGCGCCCACGCCCTCCGCGGCAGAGAGTTCCGAAGGTGTTGAAGGGTGGTGTGGCTGAACAACCAGTCGAGTTTGGATGGCGGCCCCACGAGGGCGGAGATCGCCTCACAGGGAGAGTCTTCGCTCGAACTGCTCGTTATGGGATGAGTCCGAACACGGTCGACGTAGCCCCCGACCCGTTCCGATTCCTAGGGCCGCCCCAGATGATCCATGCCCCGGTCGTCGGGAGCGCTCCCAAGTTCGTCAGGTTCTCGAGGGTGAATCGATGGTGGTGCAAGGTGAGGGAGGTCTCTCTGAAGTGGAAATCGCTGCCCGGGTCCGGACCGAACGTGTCGGTTCCCAGAAGTCCTCGGACACCAAGCACGCCTTGGCGTATCAGCCACCGCACCGCGGGGAGCGAGAAGCCCGGCTGGTGGAAGCCGCCCTTACCGCTCCCACATGTGTAGTACGAGATCACGCCCGGACCGTGGTCGGGCCCCCAGAACTTGTCGCATCCGGTCCACAGCAGAACCGCTGCGTCCTGCGGCATCGGTCCGTTCACTGCGATCCAGGCCTGAAGGTCGCTGATCGTCACTTGATAGTTGACGTTGCTCGCCACCTTGTCGCGTACGTCGAGGACGACCGCCGGGAGGATGAAGTCACCAGGGGAAAGCTGATCGGCGCAGAGGGCTTGGACGTGGAAATGGCAGGGCGCGCTGTAGTGCGTCCCCGTGTGCTCGCCTTCCTTCACGTACTGCAGGTAGTAGCCATCCTTGGGGACCGTGAATGCGGTCTGTTGCGTGAACTTCGGATCGCCGGGGAACCCGGGGGTCACCGTCGGGTTGTTCACATGGCTCAAGAACACCACTTTGGTGAACCCGGGCAACGAAGTGTCCGTTGCTCCGGGCGCCGGTGTGTGCGATGTTGCGGCCGCCCCGGCGGTGAAGCCGGCCCCAGCGACGAGTGCGAAGAGTGCGATGTATGCCAGCAGCTTGCGCATGACTCAGCCCCTTCCCGGTCCACGGAGTCGTCATCATGGTGGGTTGCGCGGATCGAAGCAAGCCGGAAGCGGGGCGGGCGGTCCCGACCTCGCGGCCCAGGCGATGAAGCTCGGACTGGTCGACGAGTGCAACCTATTCGTTGCACCCATCGTGGTGGGAAGCGGCACGAAGCGGTGGCGCCCCTACCGAGCGGTGAGCGAACCCGCTGGACCAGATGAAGGTTCAAGACCGTCCCGGAGGAGATGGGCGAGACCTGTTCGTTCATCAAAGAGGCGTAGAGGGACTGCAGGTCAAGCGGGTGAACTTCTTCGAGCGTCATCTTCCCGATCGCGGGCAGCGCGTAGAGGCGGATCAGGCCCTCATACCCCTGATAGGTCCGGGGGCGAACCCTGGTCCTTGCGTGGTCCAGCCACTGACCCAGATAGTCCTTCACGGACCTGGAACCACTCTCCTGCAACCGTTCTTGTGCCATAGCCCGACACTAGCTCTGAGTATCTGGCGGCAGCAACCTAGAGGATCAGCCGCCGCGCGGCGTATCGTTCGCCAGGTGACTGAGAGCACGCTGTCACAGGCGCTGCCTCCGAGGGCATGACTGCGGTATGGGAACCGCGCGGACCGCCAGGGGAGTCCAGACCACGATGAAGGTATTACCCACAGCCGTGGTTTTGGTCCTGGTCGGGACTTCGTGCACCGGCTCCCGGACCGAACACACACCACCCTCGCCAGCGGGTTCCCCGACGGGGGTGGCCAGTTCTTCGGCGCAACCGGTGACCGATTACTCCTCGTTCACCCATGCGTTAGCAGCTTCCGGGTTCACTGTACGCGAGGGACCACGAACGACAGGTGACCCGTTCGCGGTGCCGAATCACTCGGTCTTCATCGATGGCTTTCGCCTTTCGACATACGAATACCCGAGCCCCAAGGCGCTCGAGGATGTGCGCGCCTCCATTAGCCAGGATGGCTACACGGTCCCGACGCGCACGGGCGCAATCGCGATGGTCGAGTGGGTAGCAACGCCGCACTTCTACGCGG
>JBBRTK010000179.1:0-4436 GCA_038244455.1 Actinomycetota bacterium | reverse complement strand
GTGGCGTCCGCGATGGCGAACGGCACGTTCAGCATGCGGGCAAGGGTCTGCGCCAGGTAGGTCTTCCCGCACCCGGTGGGCCCAAGGATCATGATGTTGGACTTCTGAAGTTCGACCTCCTGGTCCTTCTCCCCGACCTGGATGCGCTTGTAGTGGTTGTAGACCGCGACGGAGAGCACCTTCTTGGCGTTCTCCTGACCGACCACGTATTCGTCCAAGAACGCGTAGATCTCCGCAGGCTTCGGGAGCTCGTCCAGGTGGAGTTCGGAGGTTTCGCTGAGCTCTTCCTCGATGATCTCGTTGCAGAGGTCGATGCACTCGTCGCAGATGTACACGCCGGGGCCGGCGATGAGCTTCTTGACCTGCTTCTGGCTCTTCCCGCAGAACGAGCACTTCAGCAGATCCGACTCTCCGAACTTGGCCATCTGAGGATCCTCCGCTTCCTTCCCGGCCCGGCTTCCCGGTGGCCGATATTACGCCCCGTTCGAGTCTGCGGCGGTAAGTCCCGTCTTACTTCCTCTGGATGTGATGATCTCGTCGATAACACCGTACGCCAGCGCTTGCTCGGCCGTGAGGATGAAGTCGCGATCGGTGTCGCCCTTGACCTTGACCACATCCTGACCCGTGTGCTTGGAGATGAGGTTGTCCAGCAACGTCCGAAGCCGGACGATCTCATTGGCCTGGATCTCGATGTCGACCGCTTGGCCGGACGCGCCGCCGTGCGGCTGGTGGAGCAGGACGCGCGAGTTCGGCAGGCTGTACCGCTTGCCGGGCGCCCCCGACAGCAGGATCACGGCAGCCGCGCTGGCGGCGAGCCCCATGACGATGGTCGACACATCCGGCTTGATGAACTGCATCGTGTCGTAGATGGCCAACAGCGCGCTCACGTCGCCTCCGGGCGAGTTGATGTACAGACTGATGTCCTTATCGGGGTCTTCGGACTCCAAGTGAAGCAGCTGGGCCATGATCAGGTTGCCGACGTTGTCGTCGATCGCCGTCCCCAGGAACACGATCCGTTCTTTGAGCAGCCGCGAGTAGATGTCGAACGAACGCTCGCCGCGGGCGGTCTGCTCGACGACCACGGGAACCATGTAGTTCTGGATGCTTGACGGGTTCATTCGGTCTCCTTCGATGACTCGGGCTCTTTGGACTCGGCAGACTCGGCATGCTCGGCCTCGTCCTTGATATCGGCATGCTCAACCAAGAGGTCGAGGGCTTTGGTTCGGATGATATCCCCGGCCAGGGTCACGATCTGTCCACTACGGTCGAGCTGTTTTGCGAATTCCTTCGGGTCGCGGCCGTAGGCCTGGGCGAGCACGTTGATCTCCGCGCCGATCTCCTCGGCGGTGACCTCGAGTCCCGCGGTCCGCGCCACGCCTTCCAACGCCAGGTCGGCCTTGATGGCACGAACCGCGTGGTCACGCGAATCCTCGCGCAACCGCTCCATGTCCCAGCCCTGGACCTCGAGCATCTGCTCCAGCGAGATCCCCATCTGCGCGGCGCGTTCGCCGGCATGCGTCACCCGGTGGTTGGTTTCATCCTCGATCAGGGATTCAGGGATGTCCTCGTCGACCTTGTCCACCATGGCCTCCAGCGCGCGGTCGCGGATGATCTTGGTGGCCTCGCGTTCCTTGAGTTCCCCGAGCCGTTCACGGAGGTCATCGCGCAGCTGCGCAAGCGTGTCGAACTCGCTCGCCGTCTTGGCGAACCCGTCGTCGGCCTCGGGGAGTTTGCGGGCCTTCACGTCCTTGACCAGGACGGTGAAGGTCACCACCATCCCGGCCTTGTCCTCGAAGCGTTCGGGCAGCGGCTCGGAGGTTGTGACGATGTCTCCCGGCTTCTTGCCAGGCAGATCCTTGTCCAGCTGCTCGCCGAACTCCCCCGACCCCACGAAGTAGAGGTAGTCGGTCCGGGTGGCCTCATCCAGCGGCTCCCCACCGACCTCGGCCTTCACGTCCACCGTGGCGAAGTCGCCGTCCTGGATCGGGCGTTCCGCCGGCTCCAGCTCGGAGAACCGTTCGCGGAGCCGGTCGATGTACTGGTCGATGTCGGACTCGGCGACGGCTGCCGATGGCCGCTCCACCTTCAGCCCCTCGTAGTCGGCCGCCGTGAGCGTCAGACGGGGACGGACCTCGACGGTAGCGGTGAAGATGAACGGCTTGCCACGCTCCAGCTGCTCCACGTCCACGTCGGGGTCGGTGATCGGCGCCAGGTCCTCCTCACCGACGGCCTTGCGGAAGTACGTCGGGACCTGAAGTTGAACGAACTCTTCCAGCACAACCTCTTCGCCCACCTGGGTGTCGATGATCTGCTTGGGGACCTTGCCCTTGCGGAAGCCGGGGACCTTGATGCTGTTGCCGATGGCCCGATAGGTGCGCTCCAGGTCCTTGTCGAACTCCTCGACGGGGACCTCGATCGTCAGCTTGACGGTGTGCTTGTCGGTGGTCTCAACGGTCGTCTGCATGAGATGTCACCAAGGCTACCCGACGGGTGCGTTAGCGACCCTGCGCTAGGCTCAGGCCGTGTTCCACCATGAGATGTCCATCGCCCAAGGCTTGGCCGACCGTGCAGGTCAGATCGCGATGGGGCTCTTCCGGGGAGAGGGGCTCGAGGTTCGCTTGAAGGCGGACCTTTCCATGGTGACGCAGGCGGATACCGCCATCGAGGCGATGGTGCGCGAACAGCTCGCCGTGGCCTTCCCCGATGACCGCGTGCTCGGGGAGGAAGAGGGCGGCGAGGCAGGCGAGCGGGGCCGCGTGTGGATCGTTGACCCGATCGACGGCACCTCGAACTTCGTCCGGGGCGTGCCCGCCTGGGGAACGCTCATCGCGCTCCGGCAGGACGGCGAGGGCGTGCTGGGAGTCTGCGACATGCCGGCGATGGGCGAGCGATACGCCGCCGCGAGAGGCGAGGGAGCAACCTGCAACGACCGGCCGATCCGCGTGAGCGAGATCGCCGCTGTCTCCGGCGCGCACCTCGTGTACGGGGAGATGAAGGATCTGTTGACCGGGCCCTACCGGGAGCCCGTCCTCGGGCTCGTCGCGGATTGCTGGCGCGATCGCGGGTTCGGTGATTGCTGGGCGCACGCGCTGGTCGCCCGCGGCGCGGCCGAGGTCATGCTGGAACCCCAACTCAGCCTGTGGGATTTCGCAGCGATGCAGGTCATCGTCGAAGAGGCAGGCGGTCGGATGACCACGTTCGACGGCAGTCCCCCCGTGCACGGTGGATCGGTCGTGAGTTCGAACGGGCTGATCCATGACGAGGTGCTGGGCCGCCTGGCGGGTCGCTGACCGCCTAGATCCGCACGACCTCGCCCAGGCCTTCGGCGTTCGCCATCACGACGTTGGCGGCGGCCACGTCCTGAACGCCGACGCCGGTGAGGTCGCACACCGTGAGCTGATGGCCGGCGGTCCGGCCCTTCTCGGCGCCCAGGCAGATCTGCCCGAGCTCCACCGCCTTCGACTCCTTCACCAGTCCGGCCGACAGCGCGTGATGCAGTTCGCCGAACGCGGCGCATTGCTTCCGGGAATCCACGGCGAGGATGTCGGCTCGCGCGATGACGGCCGTCTCCAGCTCCTGTTTGTCCTGTTCGTCGGCGCCCACCGCCGTGATATGCACGCCCTCGGATAGCCATTCGCCGCGCACCAGCGGTGCGCGGGTCGCGGTGCAGGTGATCACCACGTCCGCATCCTCGACCGCCGCGTGAACGTCCTCGGCGACCTCGAACTCGCATCCCTCGGGCAGGCCCGGCCGCTCGCGCAGGTCGGCCACGGCCGCGGCGGCGCGCTCGGGACTCCGTCCCCACAGCCGCACCCGCCTGAAGCCGGGCCGAACCAGCGCCAGCGCGTCCAGCTGGTAGCGCGCCTGGGCGCCCGAACCGATCACCGCGACGTTCCACACCTGCTCTTTCGCCAGGTGCCTGGCTGCGACGCCGCCGGCCGCGCCCGTGCGCAGGTCGGTGATGAAGCCGTTGTCCAATAGGAACGCCGCGGGCGCTCCGGTGACGGCGTCGAACACCATGACGAGCCCATCGTTCGCCGGCAGCCCCAGCTCGATGTTGTTCGGGAATCCGGAAGCCACCTTCACGGCCAAGTACGGCTGTGTGTGGAGGTGGCCTGCCTTCACGTGGACCGAGCCTTGGTGCTCCGGGACGCCCAGCGAGATCACATCGGGCGTTTCGGCGCCGCCGCCCGAATACTGCGCGAAGGCGCGCTCGCACGCGTCGATGCAGGCGGCCATGCCGAGCGCCGCTCGGACGTCGGCCTCCCGCAGGATCCGTATCTCGCGCTCAAAGACCATGCCACCAGCCTATCCGGCCGTGACGTTCCGGCCGATCCGGGAATCGTTCGGGTTGACACGAACGTTATCTGGAGCGTATCGTTCACATATCAACGAACGCAAAGGAGGTGAACACCACATGGCACCACGACCCAGGG
>JBBRTK010000178.1:0-4439 GCA_038244455.1 Actinomycetota bacterium | reverse complement strand
GGCCAAATAGGTCGGGCTACAGCGGTATCTATCTAGCTGGTTTCAGGTGCTTCATCGATGTCCGCCATGCGCGCCAAGTCCTTGTCGATCCCGTCTAGCCCGGTAGGTCCATCCGGTGTCGTCCCCTCAGAATCATCGATCTCGTCCTGCCGCCTGACCTCCCTGTCCGCTTCTGCACTGGTCGGTGGATCGGGCTGACTTGGGTCGCGTGGATCGTTGACACCTTCCATCGACTTCCTCCGATGCTCCGTGGTACTGGATACCCTCGCGGATCGGTCGTACCCTCCGCCCCCGTGTTCAAACCACGAGCACCCGATCGACCCACCGGGGGTACGGCGGCTGCGGGTCGGTCCCTGAGCACATCGAACAGGGTGGCTGTCTCGGCACCTTCGGTTGCCGGACCGCCCCCCGAGGAGCAGAATCCTTGCCTTAGGAGCGACCGGCCGAGTTTCAGGAGCGGGCTACCAGTGGATAACCTCACGCGTGTGTACCGCCAAGAGGAAGGGCTCCTGGTTCCAACCCACCGACGGCGACTCGGCCTGGGGATCGCTGCGGCGATCCTTGGGCCGTTGGTGCTCACGCCCATCGCCACACATCCCTTCTTCGCCCAGCTGCCCGCGCTTCCGTTCGTCCTCGCGGTGGTCCTCGCCACCCTGCTTGGCAGACTCGCCGCTGGGATGGTCGCCGTCCTTACGTCGATGGTATTGATCGACTACTACGTCATCTCCCCGCATGTCTTTCGGCCGCACTCGGTCCAAGATCTTTTCGCCCTGTTCATGTTCACGCTCGTAACGATCATCGTGGCTCGGTTGACGGCTCGGCTCGAGAACGCGCGAAGCGATGCCCGCCGCGAGCGTGAACGCTTGACCCTGCTCGCCGGCGCAGGAGATACTCTCGGATCCTCATTGGACTACGAGACGACTATCCGTGAGTTGGGCCACTATCTGGTCCCGATGTTTGCGGATTGGTGCTCGGTGGATCTCTTGGAAGCACGGGGCACTATCGAGAACCTCGTCGTCGCGCACCGCGATCCAGCGAAGCTGGAACAGGCGCGCGACATCCAGCGTCGCCACCCCCCCGACCCGGATGCCCCGACCGGGATTCCCAACGTGGTGCGCAGCGGCAAGGCGGAGTTGGTTCCCGAGATCACCGACGAGATGCTTCCGGCAGGGATCTCCGATCCGGCCGAGCTTCAAGCGATCCAGAGCCTCGGTCTGCGCTCGGCCATGATCGCACCCCTTACAGCCGACGGCCGGACCTTCGGCGCGGTGACCTTCGGCGCGGAATCGGGATTCCGCTACACCGAGAAGGATCTCGAGTTGGCGCAGGAGATCGCCCATCGTGCGGCGATCGCGATCACGAACGCTCGGGCCTATCAGGCCGAAACCGACGCGAAGGCGTGGGCCGAGGAGGCCGCGGCCCGCAACGCGATCCTGCTGACTGTTACGGCCGCCCTCGGAATGGCTCGGACACGCACGGAGGTTGCTGACTCGATCCTCACCCAGGGGCTCACGGCCGCCGGAGCTAGCGCGGGAGTCGTGGGGCTGCTGGATGGTCATGGCCAGATCCAGATCGTCGCGATCGCGGGCTATGACCTCGATGACCAGACCTACTGGCGATCGTTCAACCTTTCAGACCCCTACCCTCTGGCCGATGCGGTCCGGGAACGAGGTCCCGTCGTCATGACCACCGTCACTGAACGCGAAGCCGGCTATCCGCTCCTCGCCGGCACGGGGCTTCCAGAGGATCACCCCCTGGTCTGTATGCCGCTCATGCTTGGGGAAGAGGCGATCGGTGGCATCTCTGCGTCATTCCCGCCGGGGTCGGTATTCGGTGAGGACCGCTTGGCGTTCTTGGGGGCCATCGCCGGTCAGGCGGCCCAGGCGATCGACCGAGCGAACGCGTATGACCGCGAGCAGGAGGCCCGCAGCCAACTCGACCGATTGGCCCGCATCAGTCAGGCGCTCGCCGTCACTCTTGACTTCGAGGCGACGACCAAGCGAGTGTTGGAACTTGCTGCCGCGAACCTCGGCACTGAGGCAGTGCTCTATCTGCTGGAAGGGAAACAGCCATCGGCTGCGGGACGAGCGCGCCGGGACCCCGATAAGAGCGTCGTCATCGAAGCGCTCAAGACAGAGGCTCGGGTCGGGGCGGAGTTGGCGGAAGATATCGCCGCGGCCGCCAGGGACGGCGTGGCGAAGATGCTGGGCGAGGATAACGCGATGGTGTTGCCACTGGTCCTGGCAGGACATGTGACCGGCGTGCTCGTCATCACCGGCATCGATCCTTCACCGACTGCGCTTCACCAAGACCCCCTCGTCCTGCCCCGGGAGGTGGCACGGCTGATGGCACGAGCCCTCGAGAACGCCGGAGCCTATCGGGACCGCGATCATATCGCCCGAACGTTGCAGAACAGCTTGCTCCCCCCGGCCCTTCCGCAGGTTCCGCACCTGGAGATCGCGGCAGTCTTCAAACCTGCGCTCGACGCGTATGAGATCGGGGGAGATTTCTACGATGTCTTCCAAACGCCCGACGGACGTTGGGCGGCAGTGATCGGCGACGTGTGTGGAAAGGGGATCGAGGCCGCTGCACTCACGAGCCTGGCCCGATACACCCTTCGAGCGACGTTTCGAACCGGGTCGCCCAGCGATGCCTTGCGAGCGCTCAACGATGCCCTCCTGCAAGAAGCTCTGGACGGGAAGTTCTGCACGGTCTGCGTGGTCTTGGTCGAACCCGGCCCCGGGGGAGCGGAGATGATCGTCGCCTCCGCTGGTCACCCGCTGCCACAGCTCGTGCGCCCTGATGGATCCAGCGAGAGTGTCGGGCATCACGGAACGCTGCTCGGCGTGACCGAACAACCGCGGCTCGTCGACGTAAGGTCGCGCCTCGCCCCTGGGGACACGCTCGTGCTTTACACCGATGGCTTACTTGAGCGCTACCACCAACACCTGGACGAAACCGAGCAACTGCGCCCGGCGCTTGAACCTAGAGGAGATCCGACGCTGGGCGTGAAAGAGCGGATCGAACGCTACGTGGAGGAACTCACGGCTGATCAACAGGATGATGATGTTGCGGTGCTCTTGCTCACAGCACGCGCATAACGCATGAACGGGGAGGCAAGACCTTTGCGCGCAGCAAGAGGTCAACTCTCCGACTTATCGGAGCTCGATCCCTAGATCCTTGACCCCGGCGATCTCCAGGATCTTCGCGACATGGGGTTGGGGGGAACAGACCGCGAGGGAACCTCGCTCGCCAAGATGCTCCCTCGTCTGGATCAAGACGCGGATCCCGCTGCTATCCATGAACGTGAGTTCGGACAGATCGAGCTCGATGGCTCCCGGCTCCTCAAGGAGCGGAGCGATCTGCGCCGCCGCCAGGTCGGCGGAGGCAAGATCGAGCTCACCGATCAATCGCGCGCGGCGGGCCTTGACATCGACGACGACGTGAAAGGTCTCTTGATCCACCGAAGGAACCTACCGGGAACTTGACTTCTCGACAATCTCGGTCCATGGGCCGGGCCGAGCGCCGGCGTGAAGTGGTCCGCAACCGGTGACGCCGCGCCCTGGTCCGGCTGCCTAAGGGCCTGGCGATGGACCGTCACGATCGAGGTGTTTGGGTGGGATAACTGGGGTATCTTGCCCGTATGGGAGCGGTGATGAGTTTGTGGGCTTCGGTTCAGGGAGACCCGGTGTTCATGCGTCGCGTGAATGGGTGGTTGACCATCTTCTGGCTGCTGATGATTCCAGTATCTATCGCGACTCATTGGGTGAGTAGTGTGACGTACGTAGCTGCGCTCTCCCTGTGGGCCTTGGTTTCGGGGCATTGGTCTGCCTGGCAAGCCGCGCGGGTCGAGGTGAATCAGCAGCAAGAAGCGGATGAGCGTCGAAAGGAAGATGTCCCAGGAGCGATCGTGGAACGCCTCGTTGAGGAGACGAACATCGAATCGCCGAACGGCCCGCACGCGTGAGGATCGTCTTCATCTGAGGGCTGATCCAGAGCACGCTCGCCGTATCCACCACCTCCATGCTCGGCGGCCTTGGGCGGCGACCGCCGGGGCGGGTCCGGGGGCCACCAGCCTCGACCGGTGGCCCTCGGAGCGAGCCGGTGTTACTTCTCAGGCGTACCCGCAGCCTTTTCGATCTTCTCGCCGGTCGCTTCGATCTTGCGACCCGCATGCTCGATGGTGTCTCCCACCTTGTGGGTGACCTCGGATCCCTTCGCCGCGAGATCGGAGCCGATCCCCTCGGTCTTGCCTCGTGCGGTGTTGATCCAGCCCTTGGCTTTTTCCACCCCGTCGGTCTTGGTGAGGACCGCGTAGGCCGCGCCGCCCAGAGCGAGGACCCGCAAGAAGGTGAACCGTCTCTTCGAGGGTTCGCTGACGGAGATCTGCGCTTTGTCCAGCAGATCGAGCACGTGCTTACGTTCGGAACGATTCTCAG
>JBBRTK010000177.1:0-4473 GCA_038244455.1 Actinomycetota bacterium | reverse complement strand
GACGTCGCCCGATCGGTGCACCGGCTCCGGATCCTCCTGCTGATCGCGGGGCCCGCCGTGCTGGCCGTGGCCGCCGCGGGTGGATGGGCGCTGGCCGGACGGGCCTTGCGTCCGGTCGCCAGGATGACCGGCGAAGCGCGCGACCTGGGCAACGCCGATCTCTCCGGGCGGATCGAGGTTCCCGCCACATCTGACGAGCTCCAGCGTTTGGCGGAGACGCTCAACGCCATGCTCGGGCGGGTGCAGGCCGGCGTGGACGAGCAGCACCGCTTCGTCGCCGACGCGTCGCACGAGCTCCGGACCCCCCTCGCGGTCATGCGCACGGAGCTGGATGTGGCGCTCCGTTCGCCCACGCTCGATCCAGCGGCGCGCGAGGTGCTCACCAGCACCCGCGAGGAGGTCGAGCGCGTCGGCGGCATCGTCGAGAACCTCCTGATGCTGGCCCGGATCGACGAGGGAAGCCTGGCCCTGGCGCGCGAGCCGGTGTCGCTGGCCGAGGTCGTCGAGGACGCGGTGGCCGGGCTCACGCCGCTGGCGCAGGCGAACCAGGTCGCGTTCGTTCGGGAGGGCCCGCCGGCCGTGGTGAGCGGGGATCGATCCCGCCTGGACCAGGTGGTCACGAATCTGGTTGCCAACGCGATCGCGTATTCGCCGCCGGGCGCCGCGGTTCAGGTCGTGACCTGGGAACGGGACGGTGAGGCCGGGGTGAGCGTGCGCGACCGTGGCCCCGGCATCGACGACGCGCTCCTGCCCCGGGTCTTCGACAGGTTCGTGCGCGGCGAAGGGGCCAGAACCAGCGAAGGTGGCGGCGGGCTGGGGCTCGCCATCTGCCGCGAGATCGTATCCGCGCACGGCGGACGGATCTGGGTCGATTCGCGAACGGGGGACGGGAGCGAGTTCTCGTTCGCCCTTCCGGGTCTTCCGGCCCTCCCGGCCCCACCGACTCTCGGGCCGGCCGCCGAGTCCGGTTGACCATATCCTCTGGACCCATGCAGATCGCTCTCTTCGCGATTCCGGCCGCCGTTCTGATCGCCGTAGCGGTCGTGTTCGTGCTCGGTCGCCGGCGTTCCGGGCGCCCCGATCCGCGATCCAACGGGCACGCCGGCAAGGGTCAACCGGGGTGACCGGCTTTCTCAGGCCACGATCCCCGCGGCGAACGCACCGATGAGCCCCGCGGCGTCGCGCTCTCGTCGCCAGAAGTAGTGGTCCGTTCCCTGAACGACGGCAGCCGTGGCTCCGGCCGCCGCCGCGTAGTCCTGGAGCACTTCAGCCGGGCAGTACTCGTCGTTCTCGCCCGCGACCATGAGCGTCGGCAGCCGGCGGGCGCGGACGAGCGCCGCATCGGGCAGCGCGGGGAGGCTGAGGTCGCCGGGAACCAGCGGCATCCCGACCAGCGCCAGGCCGGCGACCCGGTCGTCATCGAGCGTCTCGCGCAGCGCCACGTTCGCGCCGAACGACCACCCGGTGACCACGGTCGGCACATCGGGTGCGGCCTCCCGAACCCGCGTGATCGCCGCCGCTGCGTCGCGGAGCTCGCCCTGGCCCCCGCCGTAGCTTCCCGCGGAGCCCATCACGCCCCGGAAGTTGAACGACAGCACGGCGAACCCGCGGATGCCGGCCAGGTCGTTGCGGATGGCCCACAGCAGCGGATGATCCTTGCTCCCGCCGTGGCGAGGATGCGGGTGGCAGATGATCGCCGTGCCGGCAGGATCGCCGTCCGGCAAGCGGAGCTCTCCCTCCAGCCGAACCCCGTCCTGCGTCGTGAACGTCACCGCTTCCATCTCCATGGCACCATGCACGGATGCAGCCCAGCCGACAACTCTCCGGGACGGCGTTCGCGCTGCGCGATCCCTGGCCGTGGCCCGACTTCGCCGCGCTGGCCCGCGGCGGCGACGCCCAGGGCTACAGCGCGGTGTTCCTGCCCGAGATCGCCGGTCGTGACGCGTTCGCGGCGCTGACCGCGCTCGCGGGAGAGACATCCACGCTCCGATTAGGAACCGGGATCGTGCCGATGAACGCCAGGACGCCGCAGGTGACGGCCATGGCCGCGGCTACCGCCCACGAACGCTCGGGCGGGCGCGTGATCGTCGGGCTGGGCACGGGCCCGGCGGTACCGGGAGCGCTGGATCGGCTGCGGAGCCTCGTCCTGGCGCTGCGCGCGGTCTTCCGAGGAGAGGCGGCCTCGGTCGGCGGAGAGGAGGTCCGCCTCTCGCTGGCCCTCGAGTCGCCCCCGCAGATCTGGGTCTCGGCGCTGGGGCCCAGGGCGGTGGCGCTCGCCGGCGAGGTCGCCGACGGGGTGCTCCTCAACTGGTGTCCTCCCGAGCGCGTCGGAATCGTACGGACCCAGCTCGCGGAAGGCGCCGCCCGCGCAGGCCGGGACCCGGCGACCGTCACGGTGGCGGCGTACATCCGCGCGAGTTTGGGGCGGGACCCGGCCGCCGCCATGATCGCGCTGCAAGGCGCGGCCGGCGAGTACGCCGGCTACCCGGCCTACGCTCGGCAGTTCGACGGGGTCGGGCTGGGGCGGGAGGCGGGCGTAGCTGCGGCGGCGCACGCGGCCGGCCGGCCCTTCGACGTGCCCGAACGGCTCGTCCACGCGGTCGCGCTGACGGGCGACCAGACTCGCGCCCGAGCCCGCCTGCAGGACTACCTGGACGCCGGGCTGGACGTGCCCGTGATCTACCCGGTCGCGGCGGGGGTAGATCCCCTGGGAAGCGTCCAGACGACGCTGGCCGCGCTGGCTCCGACGCGGTGAACGGTGACCCCCAGGCATCCCACGGCTGGTTGCCAGTCCGGGTTCGGCGCGTAGACTCTAGGTTTGTACGGTCGGGACCGTAGAAAAGGGGTAGAGCACACGATGACCTACACGATCGCAGAGCCTTGTATCGACGTGAAGGACCGCGCCTGCGTCGACGAATGCCCCGTCGACTGCATCTACGAGGGCCCCCGCATGCTCTACATCCACCCCGACGAGTGTGTCGACTGTGGTGCCTGCGAGCCCGTCTGCCCCGTCACGGCCATCTTCTACGAGGACGACGTGCCCAGCGAGTGGAAGCAGTTCACCCCCATCAACGCCGAGTGGTTCACCGTCTCAGGCGTGGGCTCGCCGGGAGGCGCGGCTCAGGTCGGTCCGGCCGCCGTCGATCACCCGACGGTCGCCGCCTGGGAAGCGGTCTAAGACCGCTCAAGACCCGGCTGCACATCCGGCCCCGATGGGGGAACCGAGGGAAGGAACACCCGGAACGATGCGCCGCCGCCTTGGCGCTCCTCCACCCACGCACGCCCGCCGTGCAGTTCGGTGAAGCGCCGCACCAGGGTCAGACCCACGCCCACCCCGGGCGAATGTTGGGGCGCATCCGGGCCCTGCTGGAACGGTTCGAAGATGATGTCGCGGAGTTCGGGCGCCACGCCCGGACCATCGTCCTCGATCTTCAGGAGCGCGCCGCCGTCGGCCGGGGCGACGCTCACCCAGATCGTGGCGTTGCTCGGCGTGTGCCGCACCGTGTTCGCCAGGAGGTTCTCGACGATCCGCTCCACCTTCGCGGAGTCGATGGGGATGACGACAGGTTGGATGTCGGTCTCCAGACGCGAACCAGCGATGAGTTCGGATTCGGCGAGGAGGCGACGAACCAGCGCGCCGACGTCGGCGTTGTGGAGCTTGGGAGCCACGATCCCCCGGGCCAGCCGGTCTAGGTCGAGGAGGTTGGTCACCAGGCGGTCGAGCCGGCGCGAGTTGTCCGCGATCCGGCGCGCGAGGTCTCGTGCGTCGTCCTCGGACAGATGCACATCTCCGCGCTCGAGCGTGATGGCGAGCCCCAGGATTGCCGCCAGCGGCGTGCGGAGGTCGTGCGAGACCGCCTGAAGGAACGTGTTCTTCATCTCATCCAACGCACGGAGCTGTTGGGCGGCGTCGCGTTCGACGTCCAGCGCATGCGCCATCTGTTCCTCCGACTCCTTGCGCGCCGTCACGTCAAGGAGGAACCCCTGCCAGTGGGGTGGCTCATCGCCGAGTTGCACCAGCCTGGCTTCGTCCTGGATCCAGATGGTCCGTCCGTCCCGGTGGATCATCCGGTACTCCATGGAGACCTGGTCGCCGACGACGCCCGCGTTCGACGCGCGATCCTCACCGCGGACGCGCTCCCGGTCGTCCGGGTGCGTGATCCGCAGCCACAGCTCCGGGTCGTCTTCGACTTCCTTCGTCGTGTAGCCCACGAGTTCGGTGTGCCCCGGCGCCACGTACGTGGTTAGGGAGATGTGCGTGTCGGGGTCGATCTCCTGGATGTAGAACACGGCCTGGTTCTGTTCGACGATCGAACGGAACTTCTCCTCGGCGGACCGCAGCTGCGTCTCGGCCTCCCTCCGGGCCGTGACGTCGAGCAAGAATCCCTGCCAGAAGTCGTCGCCTCCCGGTCCCCGAAGGAAGGTCGCTTCATCGCGAACCCAGATCCAGCTCCCGTCGGCGATCTGGAAGCG
>JBBRTK010000176.1:0-4527 GCA_038244455.1 Actinomycetota bacterium | reverse complement strand
GTCGCCGATCCGTTCCAGCGCGCGGTCGGGGTCGTTCGTTCGCAGGGTGCGGGTGACGCGGGTGAGGCGCGTGCCGAAGCAGAAGACCTCGACGCGCCGGCCCGCGGCCATGGCCGCGTAGCCGAACTGCATGAGCGCGCGCGAGTACGGGGCCATGGAACCGCTCACATCCAGGATGAGCATGAGCGGGCGGGCCCGGGTCCTCCGCGCGCGCCATCGCCGGTCGAACGGCTCGCCCTGGGTGCGAAGCGACGCGCGAAGCGTTCGCCGCAGATCGAACCGGTCGCCGCGGCGCGCGGGGCGGCGCCGGCGCGTGTGCTCCAGCGGCGCGCGAACCGCAAGCCGCCTGATGGCGCGCTCGACCTCATGGCGCTCCTGGGGATCCAGCTGAGAGAAGGCCTTGTGCCGCAGGACCTCTATCCCGCTCGCAGCCAGGCCGATCTCACCCGTTCCTTGCTCTTCTGCCGCCCGAGGGCCGGCGTCCTCTCCCCCGGCCGCGCCGAGGACCACGTCCAGGTCGCCAGGCTCCGTCCTGGCCAGCTCGTCGAGTCCGGCCGCCAGGTCGACCTCGACGACCCTGCCACCGACGCCGACCCAGCGAGCGAACGCCAGGTCGAACGCCGCGGCGTCCTCGGGTCTGGCGATCAGGGTCGCGCGTCCGGCCCAATAGAGGTCCTCGGTCCGCATGGAGCTCAGCGTCGCCACGGCCCGGACGAACGTGACCACCCGCCCCGTCCCCACGGGCAACCCGGCCGCCCGGAGTTCCCGGCCGAAGCCCACGAGCGCTTCGACCGCGTGATCGCGCTGCGCCGGCGCCATCTCAGGCGTCGGGCGCGCCGACGATGTCGGCGAGTTGCCCGGCGACCAGCGTCTGGTCCTCGTGATCCTTGATGACGGCACCCAGGGTGTCGGCGGCGACCTCGGGATCCAGGCGGGCAACGCCCAGGAACGCCAGCGCGTTCGCCCAGTCGATGGTCTCGGCCACGCCGGGGAGCTTCGCCAGATCAAGATCGCGCAGGCGCGAGACCGCGGTGGCCACGTCGAGCGCCAGCGCGCGGCCCACGCCGGGCGCGCGGGCCAGGACGATCTCCACCTCGCGCTCGAGCGTAGGATGATCGATCCAGTGGTAGAGGCACCGGCGCTTCAGCGCGTCGTGCAACTCACGCGTGCGGTTCGAGGTGAGGATGACCGCGGGCGGCGACGCCGCCGCGATGCGCCCAACCTCCGGGATGGTCACCGCGAACTCCGAGAGGATCTCCAGCAGGAACGCCTCGAACTCGTCGTCGGCGCGGTCCAGTTCGTCGATCAGGAGCACGGCGCCGGCGCCGGAGCGGATCGCTTGGAGCAGCGGCCGCTCCACCAGGAACTCAGGGCCGAACAGGTCGGCGACGTGCCGCTCGGCGTCGGCCGCGTCCATCGCGCGGACGGCGATGAGCTGGCGGGCGTAGTTCCATTCGTAGAGGGCCTGGGCGGCGTCTATACCTTCGTAGCACTGGAGACGGATGAGGTCGCGGCCCAGGAGTTCGGCCAGAACCTTGGCCACCTCGGTCTTGCCGACGCCCGCCTCGCCTTCCAGCAAGAGCGGCTTATCCAGGGACAGCGCAAGGTGGATGGCGGTGGCCAGCCCCCGGTCCGCCAAGTACGCATGCTCGGCCAGAGCAGTCTCGAACTCGGCTACCGAACCGGGGCGCGCGCTGACCATCGTGGGTAGAGACTAGCGGCCCTGCGGTTATCCCATCGCCTCTTCGAGCGCTCGCTTCACCAGCACCTTCGAGAGTTCCCGGCGGTACTCGGCGCTGCCGAACGCGTCAGAGGGCGGGGTGGTGCCCTCATCGGCGTGGGCGGCCGCGGTCGCCGGATCGGCCCCGCCCGCCAGAGCGGACTCCACGCCCGCTGCCCTCAGCGGCGTCTCCCCCATGTTCGTCAGCGCCACGTTGGCACCGCCGTTCATCTGCACCGCCGCGACCCCGACCAACGCCCAGTCCTGGGCCCGGCGGGTGAACTTGATGAAGCTCCAACCACCGGTGGTCTTGGGCACTCGGATCTCGGTGAGGACCTCGTTGGTCGCCAGGTCCGAGGTGAACAGACCCTTGAAGAAGTCCCCGGCCGCTACCGTTCGGACGGCTCCTCCCACGCCGCGCACCACCATCTGGGCATCCAGGGCGCGGAGCACGGTTGGCATGTCGCTGGCGGGATCGGCGTGCGCAACGCTCCCGCCGATCGTGCCCAGGTGCCGGACCTGCGGATCGCCGATCTGGGAAGCGGCGTCGGCCACGATCGGACAGAGAGTCTGCAGCGCTTCACTTCCGGCAACGTCATGATGACGGGTGAGCGCGCCGATCGCCACCACGTCGCCGTCCTCTCGGATGTAGCTGAGGTCGGCCACCCGGCCTATGTCCACCAGGAGGGAAGGCCGCGCAAGCCGGAGCTTCATCAGCGGCAGGAGTGAGTGCCCACCGGCCAGGAGTTTGGCTTCTTCGTCAGAACCGAGCAGTTCGATGGCTTCGTCGACCGACCCCGCTCGCTTGTAGTCGAACGCGGCGGGGATCACAGAGCACCTCCTTGTGCGTCCTGGATAGCTCGCCACACCCGCTCGGGGGTCGCGGGCTTGCCGACGCTCGTAACGCCCAGATGGCTGAGGGCGTCGACGACCGCGTTGACGATGGCGGGAGGCGACGCGATCGTCCCGGCCTCGCCGATCCCCTTCACCCCGAGAGGGTTCGTCGAGGACCGTGTCTCCTGGCTGTTGTCCACGATGATCTTCGGGACCTCAACCGCGGTCGGCACCAGGTATTGCGTCATCGACGATGTGACGAGGTTGCCACTCTCGTCGTAGAGCGCCTCTTCGTAGAGGGCCTCGGCGATCCCCTGCGTGACGCCGCCGTGAACCTGTCCCTCCACGATCATCGGGTTGATGATCGTGCCGCAGTCGTCGACCGCGACGTAGGTCAAGACCTGCGTCTTGCCGGTCTCCGTGTCCACCTCTACGACCGCTATGTGCGCGCCCGAGGGCCAGGTGAAGTTCGGCGGGTCATAGACCGCGGTGGCGTTCAGGTGCGGTTCGGTCCCGGCGGGGAGGTTGTGTGCGTGCCATGCGCTGAAGGCGATCTCGGGGATCGTCTTCGCGCGATCCGGCGCACCCTTCACGCGCCAGGCGCCCTCGCTCCATTCCAGGTCCTCCTCGCTGACCTCCATCTCGTGCGCGGAGATCGTGCAAGCCTTCGCCTTCACCTTCTCCAGCGCGAGATGCACGGCCACGCCGCCCACACTCAGCGATCGTGAGCCGTACGTGTCCATGCCGAGCGGCGTCGTCGCCGTGTCTCCGTGGAGCACCTCGACGTCGTCGGGGTGCACGCCGAGGCCATCGGCCACGATCTGGGACCACGAGGTCTCGTGTCCCTGTCCGTGCGGACTGGTCCCGGTCTTCACGATGATCTTGCCGGTAGGCAGGCACTCGATCGTCGCGCCGTCCCAGCCACCCGCCGCATATCGCAGCGCCCCCAGGATGTTCGACGGCGCGAGGCCGCACATCTCGATGTAGGTGCAAAGGCCGATCCCGATCTGCTTGGTGTCGCCGCGGTCACGGCGGGCGACCTGCTCGGCCCGCACCCCCACGTAGTCGGACAGCTCGAGCGCCTTGTCCAGCAGGGGCTCGAAGTTCCCGCTGTCCACGTTGAGCCCGCACACGAAGGGCGTGGGCTCCGTGAACGGCGGGTGGAAGTTCATCCGCCGCACCTGCGCCGGGTCCTTCCCGATCTTGCGCGCGAACGCGTCGACCAACCGCTCCAGCACGTAGGTGGCCTCCGGGCGGCCTGCACCGCGGTAGGCGTCGGTCGGGGTGCAGTTCGTGAGGATGCCGCGGAACTCGAAATGGTAGGTCTGCGGGGTGTACGGCCCCATGTAGACCCAGCCGCCCAGCTCGGGGATCCCGGGCGTGAGGAGTTGGTAGTAGGCGCCCATGTCCGCGATCTCCACGAACTTCACCCCGAGGATCTTCCCCTCTTCGGTCCCCGCCAGGGTGCAGTCGTGCGTGACGCCGCGCCCGTGGGTCGTGGCCACGTAGTTCTCCATCCGCTCTTCGATCCACTTCACCGGGCGCCCGGTCTTCTTCGTCAGGGCGAGCGCGATGGCCTCCTCCGCGTACACGTTGAGCTTCGAGCCGAACCCGCCGCCCACGTCGGGCGCGATCACGCGGAACTTCGACTCGGGGATGTTGCAAACGCCCGAGAGGGTCACCTTCACGATGTGCGGGATCTGCGTGGCCGACACTAGCGTGTCTTCGTCCTTCGAGGGGATCCCGAACGCCAGGCAGCCACGCGGCTCTATCGCGTTCGGGATGAGACGGGGCTGGTGGTACTTCTCGTTGACGAGCACCGGCGCGCTGTCGAACACGGTGGGGTCGCCCGCGCCCCCGTGCTTCCAATGCACGGTGATGTTCGAGCCGAGGTCCTCGTGGATCAGAGGGGCGCCATCGGCCATCGCCGACTCCATGTCCGTTACAGCCGGGAGTTCGGTGACCTTAACGGT
>JBBRTK010000175.1:0-4544 GCA_038244455.1 Actinomycetota bacterium | reverse complement strand
CTACTGCCAGCGCCCCCCGGCCTTCGCCCACTCGGCCATGTGCTCGCTCGAGCAGAAGCCGTCCCCGACACGGTGCTCGCCACGGTGACGGACAAGGAGCACGTGGATCTCACCGAGCTCCTTGCCGCAGTGAGAGCAAACCCGCTGGGACTCGTCAATCGCAGAAGGCTCGGTGAGCGGACCTGCCTCCCAGTGCGGCCCCTGGATCGCCCAGGGAACGATGTGCTCGAGACGGCAGAAGACCGCGCGGCGCTCGCCCGCCGGCTCGTAGGCCCGAAGGCCGTCGGACTCCTCGACCCCGGCGCCGCACCACGAACAGGTCTCGGCCTTGGTGAGCCTCGGGCTCACAGGCCGAGCATAGTCGTCGCCTAGCGCGTCGTCACGGTCAGGTCGACAGTCCCGAAGAGGTCGCCCGACACGAACTCTTGGCTGGCGTCGTACGACGGCTGCGGGAACGTCTGATTCAGGACCAGCGCACTGCCCTTGTTGATCCGGATCACGGTCCCATTGACGGTCACCGAATGGTGATCGGGATTGGCGCTCACCGTTGCGTTGGTGGCATTCAGGTCTGACCCGATCACCACCCCCTGGTCGCCAACCGTCGGGACCGATCCAACGATCACGACGTGGGCAGAGATGAAGTTGTAGAGCAGGTTGTTCGCGAAGTTGGTCTGCTGGATGCTGACTCCAGCTGACGACGCGCAACTGCCACCGCCGCCAACGCCGGCAATCTGGATCCCGCCGGCCTGATCGACCGCGCCGTCGGCCCCTCCGGGCTGATCGTTCCGCCCGTCACCGGAAAGTCGAAGGACGGGGACAGCGCGGGTGGGTTCTTGATCGCCGGTCCGATCGCCGTCACGCCGGTGAGGCCGTTGATGCAGTGTGCGAACAGCTTCGAGGCGATCGTGCCGGATCCCACCGTCAGGGTCGGGTCGGGGACCACGTGCACCGTTCCGCCGGTCACCTCCACCGTCTGCGGTTGCTCGGAGACCGATAGTGACCCGGCGCTGGCCCGATGCAGCGAATGAAGACCCAGCCTCTTGTTGATCTTCTTCGCCGCGCCCTTCAGCAGCTTCACCTTGACACCGCTGACCGTGGCTCCGAAACCGTTGCGGGTCACGGTGCCGCCGCGGAGGGTGAACAGCTTGATGCCGCCGCCCATCAGAACGCCATTCGACCCGAGCCTGGCCGTCACCTTCTTGTAGACAACCTTCTTGTGGTCGTGATTGAAGCGGAGCTTGCCCTTCAGGGTCAGCGTGCCGGTCCCGGTGATCGGGTCGATCGACCCCTGCTCGACGGTGAACACCTTGGGCTTCATCGCCACCCCGTTGCGACGCAGCTGCTTGTGGAACGAGCGCGAGAGCTTGAGGTTAAAAGACCCGCTCGCGACCGGGTCGCCGGCGCCGAAGGCGGTCGGCGCAAACACCAGCGCAGCTACGAGCAGGAGCGCGACGAGTAGCCCGCGTGGACCCATGGCGGTCTTTCTAGCGGACCTGAACCGTGACGCCCGCGGTGCCGAACGCGTCGCCGTCCGCGAACTGCATGCTCGGATCGCCGGGTGAGGGCTGGGGAAGCACCACGTTGAGGAGGTACGCGGCGGATGGGTTCAGCCTGATCACGCTCCCATTGGTCGTCACCACGAACGCTTGCGGGTCGGGGTTGACCCAGGCGTCATTGATGTCGATCGGGAAGCTGACCTGCGCGTCGAGATTGCCGAACGGCGACCCGGACCCGCTGAGGGCGACGTGCGCCGACACGGTCCTGCTCAGGAGGTCGACGCTGAGATCGCTCAGCCGAATGGTGAAATTGCTCGACGCCGGACATCCCGCTGGGAGCCCGGGGCCGCCATTGGCGAGCTGGATGCCGCCGGCCTGCTGGATCACGCCGTCCAACGCGGACGGGCTGATCGTCCCGAATGTGACCGGGAAGAAGATCGTGGTGCCGGGGCCTCCGGGCTGCGTTCCAGGTGCGATCACCGATACCCCTGCGTTCGGGTCGACGCAGTGAGCGGCGAGCTTCGAGGAGATGCTCCCCGGGCCAAGGGCCGGTACGACGGAAGCAGTGCCCGAGAGGACCTCCACGGTCTGCGGCTGCTCGGACACCGCGAGCGATCCCGCATCGCCAGAGCGCAGCGCGTTGAGATCGAGCGCCTTGCGCAGCTTCTTGGCCGAGCTCTTGAGGAAGTTCAGGTCGACGCCGCCGATGTCGGCACCGAAGCCGTTGCGGGTCACGGTGCCGCCGTTGAGGCTGAACAGTTTTGTCCTGCCGCCCCTCAGCGCCCCGCCGGGCCCGAGCGTCGCGTTCAGGTGCCCGTAGACCACCCTCTTGTGAGCGTGCTTGAAGCGGAGCTTGCCCTTCAGGGTCAGCGAACCGGTTCCGGTGGTTGGGTCTATCGAGCCGCTCTTGATCGCGAACGACTTCGGCGTTATCGCGACCCCGTGGCGGCTGAGCTGGTTCTTGAACGCCTGCGAGAGCTTCAACTGGAAGCTCCCGGCCCTCACCGGGTCGCCGGCGCCAAATGCTGCAGGCGCAAACGCGAGCAGAGCCGCGAGCGAGAGCGCAACGGTCGCGAGTAAACATTGCACCCTTGAGCGTGCCTGGCTCCGAAATCGTGCGTTATCGGTGTCCATGCCGGCCAGCATGTCTCTCCTCCTATCGGCACTCGCGCACGCCGACTGAACCGTGCACCCTACAAACGACGACGGGGCGGCCGAAGCCGCCCCGTCGACAAATGACCTCTGCTCCGTCCTAGCGGACCGTCACGTCCAGGACCGCGGTCCCGAATATGTCACCGTCGGCGAACGGATCGGGCCCACCGAACGCGCCTCCCCCTCCAGGAGTACCTGCGAGCGGGAAGAACAAATTCAGCGTCTGCGACGACACTGCGTTGTTCTTGATCTTTGCCCCGCTGATCTTGATGTGGTGGGTGGCCGGATCGGCGACCACGGTGATGCCACTGGCATCGATCACCTGACCGATCGCGACCCCCTTGTCGCCGGGACCTCCGAGGATGTTCGGAGGGTTCGTCCCGCCCAGGAACACGTTGGCCTGGATGTTGAGCAGGCCCAGGTTCGTGGCCAGGTTCGTCTGCTCCAGGAACGCGGTCGACGTGCTGGTACCCGGCGCGACTGCCGGGCAACTCGCGGGCTGGAAACCGCCCAGCGGAGCTCCGGTTTTGCCGTTCATCAGCCTGACTCCGCCCTGCGCGTTCAACACACCATCGGTGCCGACCGGGCTGACCGTTCCCCCATTGACTGGGAAGTGGAACGGCTGTGCAGGCCCAGCCGTGGTGGCCGGAGGGATCACCACAACGCCGGCCAGCGGGTCTATGCAGTGGGCGACGAGCTTCGACGCAACGGTGCCCGAACCTGCCGCGACAGTCGCGTCCGGGGTGACGATCGCCTCACCGCTGACGATCTGCACCGTCTGGGGCTGCTCGGCGACCGCGAGTGAGCCGGCGCTGCCCTTGTGCAGCGAGTGCAGCCCGAGCTTCTTGTTGATCTTCTTGGCCGCGCCCTTCAGCAGCTTCACCTTGACGCCGCTGACCGTGGCTCCGAAACCGTTGCGGGTCACGGTGCCGCCCTTGAGGCTGAACAGCTTGCCGGTCGAGCCCTTGATGTTGCCCTTGCCGCCATTGGCGCCGAGGGTGGCCTTGGCATTGCTGTAGACGAGCTTCTTGTTGCCCTTCTTGAAAGTGATCTTGCCCAGCTTCACGGTGCCCGCCCCGGTGATGGGATCGACCGAAGAGCCGGCCTTAATCGAGAACGCCTTCGGCTTAAGCTTGACGTGGTTTCTCTTCAGCTGATGCTTGAAGCCGCTTGAACGCTTGAAGCTAAAAGTTCCGCTGGCGACTGGATCGCCGGCGCCGAACGCCGTGGGGGCCGACAGAAGGGCCACCGACACCACCAGGATGGCGACGATGCCGATTTCGCGCCCGCGGTCCCTCACGATTGACGTGACTTGCGCCACAACCTCACCTCCATAAGTAGTAACTGACGAGATTCATATCACCGACTGGGGCATTGGCCCAGCCTCCGGTTCCAAAACCCCTGCCAGCAAGCATTGTTGCGTACCCGCTATTAGGGCTTCTGAGCGCGGGGGGTTACGGCCCTGGATTCTATGGGCGGTGGACAAAGATATGGCGTTCGATTAGACGATTGGTCCGCCCCCGCCGCCCTGGCGCGGGGGGTTCGGCAGGCGCTGCCACTGCACGATCTTGCCGCCCCGGATCACGAACGCGGTGCGGGCAAGTTGGCCGACGCCCGAGCCACAGCCGCCGCCGGGACGATCGGTGAGCCGGAAGGTCGCGGCGATGAAGCGGCCGGACGGGCGCGCCCTCACCAGCTTCGCTCCACAGGGCAGCGAGCGGTTGAAGGCGACGACGTCGGCGTGCGACCGTAGGGCGACCGCCGGGGTGCCGTTCTCGACCACGCTCGGAAGCGCGAAGTAACCGGCGGCGCCCTCGGCATCGCCTTTCGAGAGCGTCTCCACCCAACCCTCGATCACCGCGACCGATCCGTGTCCGGTGGGCAGTGACGACTCGT
>JBBRTK010000174.1:0-4625 GCA_038244455.1 Actinomycetota bacterium | reverse complement strand
TAGTTATCCTCTGCGAACACCACGCGGATCACGCGCGGATGGTACACGTGGGCGAAAGGGCACGGGCAGCATGACCATCAGGGTCGTTCTGGGGGAGGACAACGTCCTGGTTCGCGAGGGCGTCCGCGCCTTGCTGAACTCCTACGACGACATCGACGTGGTCGGCGTGGCCGAGGACGCACCCTCGCTGCTGGCAACCGCGGAAGCCGAACTTCCCGACGTGGTCGTGACCGACATCAAGATGCCTCCGTCCTTCCAACTTGAAGGGATCGACTGCGCGCACAAGATCCGCTCGGAGCATCCCGATACCGGCGTAGTCGTGCTCTCGGCCCACGACGACGAGGCGTACGCCCTGGCTCTCCTCGGCGGCGGGCACAGCGGCCTCGCGTACCTGTTGAAGGACCGCATCGCCCAGGGCGACGAACTGGCCCGGGCGATCCGGGAGGTTCACGCCGGTGGCAGCGCCGTGGACCCGCTCATCGCCGAACGCCTGGCCGGGCGAATCGATACGGGCGAGGACGAGCGCCAGATCCTGGACATGATGGCCAAGGGCCTCGGCTACGAAGAGATGGCGCAGGTGCTCGGCACCACCCAGGAGGCCGTCGATCGCCAGGTGACGGAACTCTTCGGCCGCATGGCGGATGGCGCCAACTCGGGGAACTCGCGCGCGGTGGATGAACTGAAGAAGCTCCACGCCGCCGTGGTGACCCGTTCGACCGAGGCGACGAACCTGAAGGAGTACATCCCGTCGCAGGTGGCTGAGGCCGTCGCCGGAGGACTCGTGACGCAGCAGGAGCTGGACGTCACCGTGCTGTTCAGCGACATCCGGGGCTTCTCGACCATCGCGGAACGTCTGTCGGCACGGGAGGTGACCGACGTGGTCGGCAAGCACCTGGGCGCCATGGCGGAGATCATCGCGCAGCATGGTGGGACCATCGACAAGTTCCAGGGCGACGCGGTCATGGCCATCTTCGGCGCCCCCGTTGCACTGACCGACCACGCCGAGCGCGCGCTCCGGTGCGCCATCGACATGCAGCTACGCCAAACCGAACTTAACGAAGAGGGTTGGGGCGCAGAGGTTCCCAGACTCGATCTGGGCATCGGCCTGAACACCGGGCCCGTGATCGCCGGGGCGGTTGGTGGTGGCGGCCGACTCGAGTACACGGTGATCGGCGACGCAGTGAACGTCGCGCAGCGGCTGCAATCGGAAGCGGCCGGCGGTGAGATCGTCGCGGCGGCGAGCACGGTGATGGCCGCTCCCGGCGTCGCGTGCGAGTCGATAGGACCGCGCGTAGTGAAGGGCCGTGGGGAACCGGTCGAAGTGTTCCGCGTGGTCCTGCGTTCTTGAACCACGCTCTGGAGGGAGAGCTGGGTGATCGCGTGATGGAGATGGAGGCCAGAGGATGACCGTCGAGGTGCAGCGGCCCAAGACATTCGTCAGGCGCGTAGAGCGCGCGCTGGTCGGGTTCGCCATGGCTGTCGTGGCGCTCATCCTGGAGCGCGTCGTCATGAAGACGGTCAAGAAGGAGGGCGGCACTGTGAAGCCCGGTGCCGGCACGGTTGTTACGAGCCGGGGCGGCGAGGTTGACGTCGAGTCGCCGGAGGCGTGAGGTCCCGGGACGCCCGCCTCAGACCCGAGATCTGCCATTGACATAGCCGGGCAGGACGAGCAGGCTCCTCCCACACCGAACAGAAGGAGCATCAGATGGGAGCTATGGTCGCGCCATTGCCCGAAGCAAACCTAGCCGCCTGGGAGTCATGGATGGGCGAGCTCAACGGGTCACGCAAGGCGGAGTTCGACGACATGAACCAGCGCCACAGCATCACGGATCATCGCGCGTATCTGCAAGCAACACCCGACGGCGGTCACGTCGTGGTCGTCATCACCGACGGAGCGGGTGGAGACAACCTCGTGCCGACCCTCGCCGCCTCCGACAACGAGTTCGACAAGTGGTTCATCAAGAATGTGTTCGAGCTGCACGGCGTGGATCCGTCGAGCCCGCCGCCGCCGGCCGCAGAGCGACGCCTCTAGTACGACCCATGATGGACTGGCGCGGCCGCGGCCGCGTCAGTCCCGGTGCCGAAGGAGATCGAGCAGCAGCCCCAGGGTGAACGTGCCCCCGACGATGCCCAGCGTGATCGGCACCCACCCGGGCACCCGGGTGCTCCCGGCAACGATCGCCGTTCCCAGCAGGGCCGCTGCTGACACCACGCCGAGCGCGAGGCGCCGCCCGGCGGCGTGCACCGTACGCTCCAGCGAGGCCGCGCGGAAGTTCACTTCGAGCTTCTGTCCTGGCCGGGCGCCGATAAGCCGCTCAACCGCCTCCACCACTTGTTGGATCCGAACCTTCGCCTTCTGCGTCTTGTAGAAGAGCGTCTGCGGATCGAAGAACGAGGTGCTCTGCCGCATCACCGTTCGCATGAGGAACTTCCCGGCCACGTCGAACGGGTCCAGGTCTGGGTCGAGTTGGGCCGCGGCCAGCTGCATCTGCGCCATGGCCTTCGCAGTGAGGGTGAGCGAGGCAGGGAGCGGCACCTCGTAGCGAAGGCTGATCTCGGTCATCTCCTGCAGCACCGGACCAAGTTGGATGTCTTTCAGCGACGCCGTGCGGTACTTCGCCATCAGGTCGCCGATCTCTGATTGGAACCCCGCGATGTCCAGGTCCGACTTGCCCATCCCGCCCGCCAGCATGAGCGAGACATCGGTCAGGAAGTCCACGTCCTGCTGCCAGAACGCCAGGAGCAGCATCATGAGCTGCTCACGCATCTCCGGCCCGACCTCGCCCACCATGCCGAGGTCCAGGAGGTAGAGCGTCTCCTCCTCGGGCTGCCACATCAGGTTCCCGGGATGCGGATCCGCGTGCACGAACCCGTCGACCAGGATCTGCTTGTAGAAGGACTCAAGTAGTTGCCGCGCAACCTCTTTGCGAACCGGCCCCTCGGGACATTCGCTGATGGCGGTCCCGCCGACGTCGTGCATCACCAGCAGGCGCGACGTGGAGTAGTCGGCATGGAACACGGGCACCGCAAGGCGCGAGTATGGGGCGATCACCTGCCGCATCTTGTCCATGTTCCGCGCCTCGGTTCGGAAATCGAGTTCGCGGTGGAGCGATTCCGAGAGGTAGCTGAACACCGCCTCCAGGTCGATCACCTGCTTCAGTGCCTTGCGGTCCCCGGCCTTCTCGGCGAACAGCTGCAGCAGCGCCAGGTCCTGCTCGATCAGCTCTCGTGCGTCCGGGCGCTGGACCTTGATGACCACCTTCTCGCCGGTGGCGAGCACCGCGCGATGAACCTCCGCGATGGTCCCGGCCGCGAGGGCTTGCGGCTCGATGTGGTCGAAGACGTCCTCCCACGGAACGCCCAGTTCCTCTTCCATGACCTTGACCACCTGCTCTTCGGAAAGCTCAGGCACGTGGTCCTGCAGCTGTGCCAACTCTTCGATGAATTCGGGTGGCAGCAGATCGGGACGCGTCGACAAGATCTGCCCCAGCTTCGCGAACGTCGGCCCCAGTTCCTCGAGCGCCGCGCGCATCCGTTTGGCCTGTCGCGCCCGGCCGACCGCCCCCTCCTCATCCGGTCTGCCGAACAACTCCTTCAACCCGTGCTTGGCGAACACGGCTGCGATCTTGGATCCCCGGGCCATCAGGTGGGGTTCGGAGGGTTCCGGCATGCCTCCGGCGCGAAGCACCGCTGCCGTCGTGGCAGCACGCGTGGGCTGGGGCTTCGCGTCGCCGTCCGCGGCGGTGTTGACGATGATCACGTGGCAGCGGGCGTTGTGGCTGATCCGGTTCGGGACGTTGCCCAGCAGGAACTCCTTGCGTCCGCTCATCCCCGCGTTGCCGACCACCAGCACGTCGACCCCCGCGCTCTCCGAGGCTTCGACGATGGCCATGGCGGGGTCGTCGCTGATGACCACGTGCGACTTCCCGCGTTCCCCGGCCAGCTGGGCCACGTGGCGCTGGAGTTCGTCAGCGGCCGCCGCGGCCTGCGTGGTCTCTGCGGCTCCGAACTCCGTGGTCGCGGGGTTCACGGGCAGGATCACCTGGACCACGTGGAGTTCTGCGTCGAATCGCTCGGCGAACGCGGCCGCCCACGCGACCGCCCGCTCCGCCGTCTGGGAGCGGTCGGTCCCCACCATCACGCGTGTCACCGGACCGTCCATCACGGGCGCATCATCGCGCACAGGGGGCCTCCCTGACACGGGTATGTCCCCGCGAAGTCCTGGTGGTGCCAGCACCCCGGTGGTCCGAACCGTCCGGCGAGGACCTCGTTGGTAGACTCCACGATCGTCCGCCGGAGTAGCTCAGTGGTAGAGCAACCGCCTCGTAAGTGGTAGGTCCCGGGTTCAAATCCCGGCTCCGGCTCTGGAGGGCAATGTCCGCGGCAGGTTGCCGTGGAGACCGTTCCATTGCGAGAATCCGCCCTGTGAAGACCATGAGGACATTCCTAGCCGCACTGTTCGCTGCATCCGCCCTGCTCGTGATCGGCGCCGGGACGGCGGTGGCCCAGATCGCGGAAACACCCGGCGCCACCCCCGTGAAGAACATGAGCCCCCTGGGGAACCTGGGTTCCCGGATCTCGATCGCCGAGATCTTCATGATCTTGGCACTGATCACCGTTGGGCT
>JBBRTK010000173.1:0-4645 GCA_038244455.1 Actinomycetota bacterium | reverse complement strand
GGCGCTCGGCACGGACGTGGCCGGGGCATTCGGCAACGACGACGACCTGACGCGCGAGATCGTGGACGCGGGCAACGCCGTGGATGAACCCATGTGGCAGATGCCACTGCACCGCGACTACCGCAGCCTCATCGAGTCGAACATCGCGGACATCAAGAACATCGGCGAACGCTACGGCGGCGCCATCACCGCGGCGCTGTTCCTGTCCGAATTCGTCGGCGACATCCCGTGGGTGCACCTGGACATCGCGGGGCCGGCGTTCTCGGAGAAGGGTGCGGCGCTGGCGGCGCGCGGCGGCACCGGCGTGCCGGTCCGCACGCTGGTGAAGTTCGTGATGGACCGGGCGGCGGCGGCGAAGTAGTGGCGGAGGCCGCGGAACCTCGGACGGGTCCGGTGCTCGCGGTGTTCGCGCATCCCGACGATGCGGAGATCTGCGCCGGGGGCGTGCTGGCCAAGTGGGCGGCGGCCGGGCGTGAAGTGCACCTGCTCATCCTGACGAACGGGGACCGCGGGTCGGGGGATGCCGCGCGCGACCGGGCCGAGCTGGCGGCGACGCGCGCGGCCGAAACGTCCGCGGCCGCCGTGCTCCTGGGACTCGCGAGCACCCGGATCATCCAGAACCACGACGGGGAACTCCAGAACACGCACGAGTCACGCGAGCCGGTGGTCCGCCGGATCCGCGAGGTCGGCGCCGAAACCGTGCTGTCGTGCGATCCCACGGCGGTCTTCTTCGAGAACCGCTACTACAACCATTCGGATCATCGGACGGCGGGCTGGATGGCCCTGGACGCCGCGTTCCCCGCCTCGGGCAACCCGCACTTCGTTCCCGAACACCTGGAGCAAGGGCTCGAGGTCAGGGATGTCCACGACGTCTGGCTCGGCTGGACCAACGAACCGAACCACGCCGAGGACATCAGCGGCTTCTTCCAGGTCAAGATCGACGCCCTCGCCGCCCACGACAGCCAGCTCAGCGAAGGCATCGCCTTCTTCGAGGAGTTCCTCGGCGAAGACGCCGTGCGCGAAGGCAAGAAGCTCGGCGTCGACCACGCCGAAACCTTTCGCGTCCTGGACCTGGATTAGCTATCCCTTCGTGCCGACGCAAAGCAGCACGTCGCGGAAGTCGTTGAGCGGGTCGGCGAAGCGTTCGCGGAACGAGGCCTTCGCGCGGGCGAGGAACGTCTCCCACTCGGCGTCACCCAGCATCTGCCGGACGAACCGCCCGGTCGCGAACACCGCGAGCCCGTCCACGTAGTCGTCCACCCCGTAGGTCCATCGGTATCGGCGAGGTTCTGTTCGCACGCGGCGGAGGCCGGCGTCCAGGAACAGCTCCTCCAGCGGCGCACGCTTGGCGAATCGTCCATGACCGGGGACCGCGCGCTCGTAGGTGGGATCGAGCATGGTTCGCGGGACGATCGTTTCGACCAGCTCGCGCCAGGCGTCGGAGAATGTGTCGCGCCCGTCGGTCCAGGACGAGACCGCCAGCCGACCTCCAGGCTTCAGCACGCGCAGCATGTCGTGCAGCGCCGTCTCCGCCTTCGTGAAGTGCGCCAGCACGAAGTTCGCCGTGACCACGTCGAACGCACCGGCCTCGAAGGGCAGGTCCACGGCTTCGGCGGCGGCCAAGCGCAAGCCCGGGCGAACCCGGAGGCCCTCGACCACCATCTGGACCGAGGCGTCGATCCCGGCGGCCCACGCTCCCGTGGCTGCGGCCACATCCACTCCCGCGCCCGTGCCCGCGCCCACGTCCAGGAGCCGCTCGCCCGGCTTGACGCTGGTCAGCTCCACCAGATCCTTCGCAACATCCGCGAATCGAACGGCGTGGACGCGTTCATACGTTTCGGCAACGCCGTCGTAGGAGCGCCAATCTTGCATCCGCACAGAGTACCGGCGCGGGTTGGGTTCGCCGTGGGGCCGCTAGGCTGTCGGCCGATGCGAGGCGGACGGTGAAGGGCTCGGCCGGGGTCATGGCGCTCGTGCTCGCCCAGATGATGGCGGGCGGTCTCGCGTTCCTCTGGCTGACCCCGATCTGGGGCGAGGTCAAGCGCGGGTTCTTCAAACTGAACGGCGTCTTGTACGTGGTGTTTGGGCTCGCAACGTGGGCATCCGCCAGGGCGGGCGCCGCCCCGGGGAGCGGCTCGGGGACGTGGGCCGTGCGGCTGTCGCTGGCCACGCTGGTGGCAACGGCGTTGTTCACGGTTCTGCTCTTCGTTCGGCAGGCGGGGGCGGCGCGGGTGGTGGGCTACGTGTCCACGCTGCTGGCACTGGCTGCGCTGGGGACCATTGCCCCGCTTTCGCGCCAGGGTGCTGCGCTGGGGTTGTTCCAACTGGTGGCCGGCGCGGCCTTCCTGGGCGCGGTCATCGATGGGTTGATGCTCGGCCACTGGTACCTCACCGACCGCGGCCTCCCGCGAACCCCGATCGACCGCTACGCCAGCATCCTGGTGGTCGCGGTGGTGCTGGAGGCCGCTGCGGTGATCAGCGGCGGGTTCGCCGGCACCGGTTCGTCGCAGGCGTTCAACCCTTTGCTGACGGCCGGAGGGTTGGCGCCGTGGATCGCGCTCGGCATGGCCGGTACGACGCTCCTGATCGGCATCATGGTGAAGGCGGCGCTGAAGGGCGAGAAGGGGTCCGCCGTGCAGTCGGCCACCGGCTTCTACTACCTCGCCGTGGTGACGGCGTTCACGGCGGAGGTCGCGGTGAAGACCCGCTTCTTCCAGAGGTAGCCGGTGCGCGCTGCGCTGATCCTCGCACTGGTGGTCGCAGAGATGGTCTCGTGGCGGATCGTCGCGCGCCCCGGCAGGGCCAACGAGTGGAACCTCATGATCGCCGTGTTCCTGCTGCAAGGGGTGGTTGCGCTCCTCGCGTGGCACATCGAGTGGTCGACCGACGCCGCTCCCGGGGTGGCCGTCGCCGCCGGACTGGCAAGCGGCGCGGCGCTCTACGCAGGCACTCGGGTGTTCGTCGCGGCGGTGGCGCGCGTCCCCGTGTTCCGAGCGCACGTCGCGGACCGATACGAACGCGCCGCGCTGGTACCCCTTCCCCTCGGAATCGCGCTCGCCGTGCTGATCGCCGTACCCGGCGAGGAGCTGTTCTGGCGTGGATTCCTCCAGCCGTTCGTGGGGAGCCATTCAACCGAGCTGGTCGGCGCGGCGGTTGCCTGGGCCGGCTTCATCGGGGTGCAGGCGGCCAGCGGGAGCCTTCCGTTCGTCGCGGGCGCGGTGGTCGGCGGACTCGTGTGGGGCGGGCTGACGGTATGGACGGGCGGGATCCTCGCTGCCGCGGTGTGCCACGGGCTCTGGACGGGACTCATGCTGGCGCTGCCCCCACGCGAGAAGATGGCGGCATGAGCTTCCTGTCCACGGCGGTGCAGACGGTGCTGGAGGAGGGTCCGTTCTGCGCCGTCGCCACCGTGACCCCTCGCGGACCGCATTGCACGCCGCTGGTGTTCGCCTACTCGGGCGGGCGCCTGTGGCTGACCACGTCGCGCGGATCGGTCAAGGCTCGCGCATGGAAGGTCGATCCCGGCGTCTCCGGGCTCATCCGTCATGGGGCGGCCTCGGTGACGTTCACCGGAACCGTGACCACCTACGACGCGTTGGATCGGGCGTCTTGGGGTTCGGCCGTGACCGGCGCGGTTTCGATCACCCGAGCCACCGCGAAGTTCAGCCGGAAGAACGCCCGGTTCTTCGCCGGCTACGCCGTGGACGCCCGCCAGGTTCCCTTGGCGTGGACGCCCCCGGGACGCGTGTTCGTCGCCATCGACCTGGAACGAACCGCGCTCCTGGAGGACGACGGCGTGCAGGAGGGCCGCGGAAGATGGGGCGGCGGCGTGACATCACATCCGACCTTCCGCGGGGTGAAGAAGGGCGATGACCCGTTTGGCGCGCTCCCCGTAGATCTTCGCGAGGAACTCGGCCGTTCGGGCGAAGGGGCACTCACCGTGCAAGGCGCGCGCGGCCCGGTGGTGTTGCCGGTCCGCTGGCGCGCGGAGGGCGCGGCCCTCTACGCGGCGCTGCCGGCCGAGACCCTCGCGCTGGCGGGGGCAGGACCCGACGCGGCGGTCGCGCTCACCGTCGACAAGCCGTCCGCGTGGCGCGCGCGTGACATGGTCGGTGCGATGGTGCAAGGGACCGGGGCGTGTTATGTGGGCGAGCAGCTCGGCTCCGGGGTGAAGGCGGCCCGCGCACTTGCGGCCGACATCGCCCCCGGCGCCGACGCGCTGGTGCGCGTGAGCCCGTCACGGCTGGTCTGGTGGAAGGGTTGGTCGGGGGGAAGCGCGGAGGCCACCTGACGTGACCACCGTCGAGGTCTCCGTCGAGGTCGACGCCTCACCCGAGCAGGTCTGGGCCGTCACGAGCGATCCGAAGAACCTCGCACAATGGGACCGGCACGTGGTCGGCGTGCGCCTGCCCCCTGAAGGGTTCGCTCCGGGCCTGAAGTACGAGGTCACGATGGGGTTCATGGGCGTCCACACGGTGGTGAGGGTGCTGGTCCAGGAATGGGAACCGCCCTGGCGGGCGAGGATCAAGCTCAGCGGTCTGCTAGAGGCCGTCGTGACCACCTCGGTGGCCTCGCTGCCGTACGAACGCAGCGTCCTGCGCCAGCAGGTCGATTACCGGTTCAAGGGGCCGCTTGGGAGGTTCGG
>JBBRTK010000172.1:0-4651 GCA_038244455.1 Actinomycetota bacterium | reverse complement strand
ATACACGCCCTTGGGACCCGCGACGTCGGCCTGAATGGTTTCCTCGGTCATGTGGGCGGACGCGTCGTATCCCGTGAGCGTGTATTGGGCGAGCAGCATCCCGATCACGAACACGTAGATAGTGGATCCGAAGATCCCGCCGGAGAAGCCCGTCCCGTTGATGAAGCCGGGGATGACACCCTTGGGCGCCGTCTTGGAGAAGCTGAAGATCTGGCTGAAGCTCGTGTGCTGCGATGGCACGATGAACAGGATGGCGAAGATGATGAGCACGCCAGCCACATGCCACCACACGCTCACGTCGTTGAGCAACGCCACCAACTTGATCCCGAACGTGTTCATGATCCCGTGGAGCGCCAACACGATCGTGTAGATCGCGACGAGTTCCAAGCGCGTCAGATCCACCTTGAACGCGATCCCGAGGAACGCTCCGATGAAGGCCGCGAGACCGAAGTCGATCCCGGCCGTCACCGCGACCTGCCCCAGGAAGTTGAACCAGCCCGTGAACCAAGCCCATGCCGCGCCGTGCTTCGGAGCGAGCTTCGCGGACCAGTAGTAGAGGCCGCCTGCGGTTGGGTAGCTGGAACACACCTCCGCCATCGCCAGGGCGACGAACGTCACCATGAGCCCGACGATGGGCCATCCGTAGGCGGCGGCCGCAGGGCCGCCGACCGACATCCCATATCCGAACAGCGTCAAGCAGCCGGAGAGGATGGAGATGATCGTGAAGCTCACCGCGAAGTTCGAGAACCCTCCCATGCCCCGCTTGAGTTCCTGGGCGTACCCCAGTTCGTGGAGGCGCTCCGCGTCGGACTTCGCCGTGCCTGCGGGCGCACTTGCTTGAGCGCCGTCGTCCATGCTCTACCCCTTCCCCTCGTGATGGGTGAGACGTGTGCGAACTTGGGGGTATCAGAAACCCGTCCGGGGAACGTGTCAAGTTGTGAACGGGTGTGTCCGGTTCCGACCGTTTCGTTTGGGGGGTTAGTCCTCGGGCGTGACGTAGGCAGCCGTGATGCCCCCGTCGACGATGAGTGAAGCTCCTGTCATGTACGAGGAGTCGTCGCTCGCCAAGAACAGGGCGGCCTTCGCCAGTTCCTCCGCCTGGCCCAGACGTCCCATCGGGATGTGGACGAACCGCCGCTGCCTCTTCTCCTCGTCCGAAAGGAGCTGCATCAGGAGCGGGGTTTCGATCGGGCCGGGGCACAGGGCGTTGCAGCGGATGCCCTTGCGGGCGTATTCCACCGCGATCTCGCGCGTCATCGCCAGGACCGCCCCTTTGCTCGCGGTGTAGGCCGTCTGCGATGTCGCGGCCCCGAGCCACGCCACGAACGACGCGACGTTGATGATGGACCCCCCGCCGGAGGCGAGCATGGCCGGCACTCCGTACTTGCAGCCGAACGCCACCCCCTTGACGTTCACGGCCAGCGTGAGGTCCCACACCGACTCGTCGGTGGTGTGGACCGAGCCATCGGCGGGCAACATGACCCCCGCGTTGTTGTAGAGGATGTCCAGCTTGCCGAATGTGTCCACGGCGGCTTGAACCATCGCCTCCGCGTCGGCCTCGCGGCTGACATCGGCGTGGACATACAACGACCGGCCGCCCGCTTCGGTGATCTCCGAAGCGGTCGCCTCCCCGAGCTCGTCGTTCAGGTCGGTGAGGACGACGTCGGCGCCCTCGGCAGCGAACAGGAGCGACGCGACGCGCCCCATGCCGCTGGCTCCGCCGGTGATGAGTGCGACCTTCCCCTGCAAGCGCATGGTCAACCCCTTCGCAGTTCGGAGCGTCGAAGGGTAGCCCAGGAGCCGCGGAGCCGTGCCCGGCGCCTGCGCTCAGCCCAGGACTTCGGGATTGAGGATCGTGGGGGGCCGGGTCCCGTCCAGCGCGGCGAACACGTTCTCGACGGCGAGCGCCCCCATGGCGTTGCGCGTATCCACCGTGGCCGAGCCCAGGTGCGGGATGACCACGACGTTCTCCAGCGCAAGGAGTTTCGGGTTGACCTCGGGCTCTTTCTCGAACACATCCAGGCCCGCGGCGAAGAGTTCCCCTGCGGCGAGCGCATCGGCCAGCGCGTCCTCGTCCACGACCGGCCCGCGAGAGGTGTTCACGAGGATCGAAGAGGACTTCATCTTCTTGAAGGCCCCAGCCCCGAACAGGTGGCGCGTCTCCGGCGTGAGGTTGGTGTGGATGGACACGAAGTCGGACTCCGCCAGCAGCGTGTCCATGTCCACCCGGCGAGCGCCGGTCTCGGCCTCAACCTCTGTGGGGAGCTGGATGGCGTCGGCGTAGATGACCTGCATCCCGAACCCCTTGGCCCGGCGCGCGACCGCTTGGCCGATCCGCCCGAACCCGACGATCCCGATGGTCTTGTGGTGGATGTCCTGGCCGAGCATCATCAGCGGTCCCCAGATCCACCGCTGTCCCGATCGCAGGAACCGCTCGCCTTCCCCGACCCTTCGCGCCGCGGTCATGATCAGCGCGAACGCGGTGTCGGCGGTGGTTTCCGTGAGGACGTCCGGGGTGTTCGTCACGATGACGCCCGCCGCCGTGCAGTCGGCCACCGTGATGTTGTCGAAGCCGACCGCGTGGTTCGCGATGATCTTCAGTTGCGGTCCGGCCGCGCCGAGGAACTCAGCGTCGACCTTCTCGGTGAGCATCGTGATGATGGCGTCTCGCCCCTGCACCACCTTCAGCAGTTCGTCGCGAGGGATGCCGAAGTCGTTCTCGTGAACGGTCACGTCGCACCGCGACTCCAAGGTGCGCAGTGGGACCTCCATGATGGGGCGGGTCACCAGGACGTTCGGTCGATCGGGCATGGGTGGATCCTCCCTTGAATGGCCGTTCAGGTGGAAAGCCGCAGGCTACGAGGCGCGACGTGCACGAGTCAAGTTCGCGAACCCGCTCCCGCCCGCGAGCGGGCCGGCGCGCGGACCGCGACCCACCCGAGGATCCCGGCGACAACGGATGCTGCCAGGATCGCGACCTTCGCCTCCCCGAGCAGCCCGGGCGAGCCGACGAACGCAAGGTCGGCGATGAACAGGGCCACCGTGAACCCGATGCCGGCAGTCGCCCCCATCCCGAGCATGTCGCTCCACCGCGTATCGGGGGGGAGCGACGAGCCCCCCGCCCTGACCACGAGCACACTCCCGGCGAGGATCCCGAGCGGCTTGCCCAGGACGAGGCCGAGGAAGATGCCGATGGCGATCGGGCTCGTGAGGGAGCGGTGCAGAACGGACGGATCCAGCACCACGCCCGCGTTCGCGAGGGCGAACAGCGGCAAGATGACCCACGATGACCACGGCAACAGGGTGTGCTCAACGCGGGTGAGCGGCGAGACCGCTTCTTTCGATAGCCACGCGAGGCGCAGCCAAGCGGGGGCATCCACGTCGGGCGGATCCGGATCGTCCACCGTCTCGCCGGCTGTGCGTTTGGCGGCTTCGCTGACCGCCGCGGGCCGCTGGAACGGCTGTGAGGGGGTGAGCAAACCCAGGATCACCCCCGCGATCGTCGGATGAACCCCCCCTTCGTAGGTCGCGAACCAGAACCCGGCTCCGACCAGCACGTACGGGAGGACGGCTCGCACGTGCTGCCGGTGCAGGACGATGATGAGACCGATCAGGAGGATCGCCGTGGCCAGGGCCGCGAGGTTCCCTCCCCGCGAGTAGAAGACCGCGATCACCACGATGGCGCCGATGTCGTCAACGATGGCTAGGGTGAGGAGCAACGGTTTCAGGCTCGGCGGGGCATACCGCGCCGACAGTGCCAGCGCTCCGAGCGCCAGGGCGATGTCGGTCGCCATGGGCACGCCCCATCCGTGGCCGCCTGGGCCGCCCCCGACGACCGCCACATAGATGAGCGCGGGCACGGCCATGCCACCGAGCGCTGCAACCGCGGGCAGGAGCGCGGCCCGGAGTCGCTGGAGTTCGCCCGTCGTGAACTCCCGCTTGATCTCGATCCCGACCAACAGGAAGAAGATCGTCATCAGACCGTCGTTGATCCAGAATCGGGCATCCTTCGCGAACACCCATGATCCGATCCGGAGCGTCACGGCATCCGACCAGATGCGCTCGTAGGAAGCGCGCCAAGGGGAGTTCGCCCATAGGAGCGCCACCACGACCGCCGTAAGTAACAACAGCGCACTGGCGGTGGACGTCTGGAGGAACTCCTGCAACGGCCGAACCACCACGCGGGGCAGCAAACGGTCCGACCGGGACCAAGGGCGCCGGATCCCGTCGCCTGCGTCGCTCATGAACCCAGCATCGCAGGTGGACCTTTCGGGCGCCGGCGGGCCCGGCCTCTGGCGGTGGCGTTCCTCCGCCTCGCCCGCGTGCCATCATCCTGAACGTCTACCTGCCAAGGAGGGCACGATGTCCGAGTTACTGGTGATCGGCGGCCAGCGGGTCGCGGCTGCGGACGGGAAGACCGCTCCCGTCATCGAACCGGCGACCGGCGCGCCGATGGTGGACGTGGCCGAGGGCGGCCCGGAAGACGCCCGGCGCGCCGTCGACGTCGCTTCGCGGGCGTTCGAGGAGGGCGCCTGGCGGCGGATGAGCGCCAGGGAGCGCGGCCGCATCCTGAGCGCCGCCTCGCTGCTCATCCGCGATCGGAGGGAAGAGCTGGCCGTGCTGGAAGCCCGCAACGGCGGCAAGCCCATCT
>JBBRTK010000171.1:0-4657 GCA_038244455.1 Actinomycetota bacterium | reverse complement strand
GCGGGCCGGCGACCGCGCCGAGGAGATCGCCGAGCTCATCGCCACCCACGAGTTGGAGGCGCTCGGCTATCTGGACGAACTGGGCGAGATCTCGGAGAGTCGCGCCGACCTGGAGCGCTCGGCGTACCGGTGGACCCGCGCGGCGGCCGAGCGGGCCGTCACCATGTGGCTCCGCGAGGAGGCGGTCCGTTGGTACGAGGAAGTGCTGCGGCTCGCCGAGACGATCGGTTCTCCCGTGAGCGAACGCGCGGCGCTCGCCCGCCAGCACGCGATCGTGGTGTTCGGGACCCGGCCGACGGAAGAGTCCGAAAGCTCGGCCCGCCGGGCGCTCGCCCTGTTCGAGGAAGCGGGAGACGAACTCGGGGCCGGGTGGGCGCAGTCCGCGCTGGTCACCCCTCTGTTCCAGCAGGGTCGGGACGACGAGGCTGTCCGCAGCGGTGAAGAGGCCCTAGCGCGCCTCGAGCCCCTGGGCGAGACTCCCGAACTCGCGGAGGCGCTGCATCTCCTGGGGATGTACCACTGGCGGCGAGGTCACTCGGACATCGCCGACACGTATCTGCGACGGGCCGTGGATGTGGCCCGCCGAGTGGACGCGCAGGCCATCCTTGCCAGGGCGACCCAGACGCTGGGGCTGGAGCTGGCGCAGACCGGCCGCGTCGAGGAAGGGCTCGCAACCATCGAGGAGGCGTTCCGCCTGGCGAAGGAGGTCGGGGATCTCTCGAACCTACTGCGGATCCACAACAACTTCTCGTCGATCCTTGCCGACTTCGCGTCCGACTACGGGCGCGCCCAGGCGATCGCGCGCGAAGGGCTGGAACTCGCCCGGCGAGGTGGCGCGATCGGGTTCGTTGCCTGGATCGGGGGATGTCTTGGTGAGATCTCCGCGCAACTCGGCGATCTCGACGAAGGGGAGCGGCTCATGAGGCTGTCGATCGAGGACGCGAAGACTTCCGGGGACGAACCGCTGGTCGGCATGCTGCTGAACATGCTCGCTTCGGTGCTGCTCTTGCGTGGACGGGTCGATGAAGCCGGCACGATCCTTGACGAGGCCGACGAGACGATGCGCGACAAACCCGAGCCGCAGGCGCAGATCAACAGGTCGTGGATCGCCGGCCAGTTGGCGTTGGCCCGCGATCGCCAGGACGCGGCGGCCCAGGAGTTCCGCCGAGGCGTAGAACTCGCGGCTGAGTACAACGTTGATCAGCAACCGAGGCTGTTCGTGGATCTCATCCGGTTGCTGGTGGACCGGGGCGAGCGCGAGGAGGCCGAGCGTCTCCTGGAGACGTTCCGCCGGGCGGGATCTCCGTTCGCGAAGGCGTGTCTGCTGCGGGCGGAAGGGCTCCTGGCTACCGACCCCGGTGAGGCCGTCGCGCGGATCCGGGAGGCGGTGGCGCAGATGGAGCCCCTTGGCCTGCGGCCCGAACTGGCCCGGGCGCTGCTGGACCTGGGTCGCGCGCAGCGCCGAGCGGGCGAAGATCCGCGGCCGGCGTTCGAGCGAGCCCGTCAGTTACTGATGGAGTGCGGCGTGGAGCACTTCGTGGCCGAAGCCGACGCGGAACTGGCCACCTCCTAACCACCCAGTCCTTGATCGCCGCGGCCCGACTGGCGGATCCCGAAGCAGACCGTGACGGGTTCGACCCGATCAGGGGTCAGTGCGGGTCCTCGCTCAGCTGACCCGATCGATCAGCGTCTCGAGCCCGACGAACCTCACCCTGTCGCCTGCGATCAGTTCGCGCTCGAACGGCCGGTCCACGTTTGAGGCCACGACCAGGTTCTCCCCGCCCGGGTATGCACGCCGGAATGCCTTCAAGCCCCGGAGATCTTCGCGCCCGTCGGCCCGCCACTTGCACTCGATCGCCAGCGGCCGCCGCCCGCGTCGCATGACGACGAAGTCGACCTCCTGATGCCGCGTGGAACGCCAGTAGCGGATATCGGCAAGGGGCGCGCGGGCGTGGAGTTCGTTCAACACGTAGTGCTCCCAGAGTTGACCCAGATCTTCACCGCGGAGTTCATTCCATCCGCGGAAGGCCGCAACGAATCCGGTATCGAAGGCGTACACCTTCGGGGTATGGGTGATCTCGGTCGCACGCCGCGAGGAGAAGGGGCGCACGACGTGTGCAACCTTCGTCAACTCCAGGACGGACAGGTAGTTGGCGATCGTCGTGCGACTCACTTCGACCGGCGCGGCGAACGCGGTGGCCTCGAAGATGCCGCCGCTCCGTGCCAGCACGAGTTCGACGAAGCGCGCGAACGATGCGCGCCTCTCCAGGCGGAACAACTCCTGTACGTCCTTCGCCCAGTACCCGTCGAGCCATTCCTGCATGTCGGCCTCCGAACCGCCGGCCAGGAAGAATGCCGGGAGACCACCTCGGCCGAGCCGCTGCTCGAGGTCTCCGCCAGCTGAGGCCCGATCGGATTCGATCATCGGCGTGAGCCAGATCTGCTCCTTCCGCCCGGTGAGCGCATCCTTGAACTTCGTTGTGGCCTGGAGTGTCGATGAGCCCGTAGCCAGCAGCCGGACATCGGGGAAGTGGTCGGCCGCGATCTTCATGAGTTCAGACGGATCGGGCAGGCGGTGAACCTCGTCCAGGACGACCCGTTTCCCGCGTACCGAGCGCAGGAAGGACTCGGGGTCATCAAGAACCCTCCGAACGCTCGGGAGTTCGCAATCCAGGTACTCGACATCCCCCAGGGCCCTGCAGAGCACGGTCTTGCCCGATCGACGAACACCGACGAGCACCACGACCGAGCGACGGGTCCAGGCTCCCTCTATGCGGTCGCGCCAGAAGTCCCGGTCGAACATGCCGGCAGGATGGCATATCCTTGCAGGATACGCAAGCCTGCTGGTATATCCGTCCCCAGGCTCGGACGAAAGTGGTAACCACTGGGTCCTGATCGACTGAAGGCCGGCCGGTTCGCTGCTAGCCCGGTGCTTGGTAGCCCGTTTGGATCCCTCGCGCACGGTCGACCTGCGCAGCCGTCAGGAGCTTGACGGTCTGGCAGCTGCCGGCACCGGAGGCTCCGATGGCCATGGCGATGGCTGCGGCCGTCTCGTCATCGGAGATCTCGCAGATCGCGTAGACGTCCGTGTCGCCGAACCCGAAATCGAACGACTCGAGCGATCCGCCCATGCCCGCCGCCATCTTCGCGATGAAGGCCTGGCGGTGCTCCGCGCCCTCCTTCATCACGCCTTGCATCCCGGCCGCGCTATAGGTGACCTTGAACATATACCGGCTCATGTCGTCCTCCTTCGCGCCGACGTTGTGTCGGCCACCATAACCCTACGCTTGCGCGGGCTCTCGCGCGAACCGCGAGCCTACTCCGGCCGCCGCTTCCGTTCGCGGAGCACGCGGTTCTCGTAGGTCATCTTCTTGCGCTCGAGTAGGTAGGTCATCGGGCCCAGGTCCATCGATCGGGCGGTGAACGTTTCGGCTTGCGCCAGGAGTTCGTCCGCCCTGACGGAGCCTTCCGCTGTCTTGCGGAGCTCGGCGGCCGCGGTGGATAGACGCTCTTTCGCGCCCTCGAAGTCGCCGCGGTCGGCGAGGGTGCGCGCCTCCTCCTGGGCGCGTGCACTGAGGAGCACCACGACTTCCTCGGTCACCTCGGTGTCGGCGGTCTGGGCGGCTGCTTCGTCGGCCGAGACCAGGTTCACTGTGATGGGCAGCGTGAGCGTGTGCGCCTCGATCGTGGCGCCGACCGAGACGTAGCGCACGATGACCTCGGCCACCGTCTTCACGCCCAGCTCCGCCAGCGAGGGCACGTGCAGTGAGAACACGACGCGCCGCCGCTCATCGCCGTAGGCATCGCCCAGCTGGAGCTGCACGCCGCCCGCCACCGGCACCTGCGGGAACTGGTTCAGGACGTGCAGCACCGCCACGTCCTCCCACGTGGGCCGGATCTCCACGGAGACGTTCTGCCCGACCAACGTGATCAGATCGGCGAACTCTGCCGCGAAGATCCCCGGCGCATCATCGGGCGTCTCCGCGAAGTGGGCGCCACCGCGCCCCGCGTCGGCCATCGCGGCAAGGAGGTCCTCATCGAACCCGTCGCCGAACCCGATGGTCGTGGTCCCGATGCCGTCACCGGCAGAGGCCCCCGCCATGACGGCGAGTTGCGTCGCATCGGTGATGCCGACGTTGGTTTGCCCGTCGGTGAGGAGCAGCACGCGGCGTGTGGTGGTGTCGTCGATGGCCGAGAGCGTCTCGATGCCCTTGAGCCAGCCGCCCGAGAGGTTGGTCTGCCCGCCTGCGCGGATGCCGGCGATAACCAGGTGCAGCGACGCGCGGTTCGGGCCGACGGGCGCGAGTGCGGCGCGGAGCTGCACCTGGTCGTCGTAGGTCACGATCGCGAGCTGATCATCCGCGGCGAGCCGGTCCACCAGGAAGGAAGCGCACGCTTTCGTGACATCCAGCTTGCGGCCGGCCATCGAACCCGATCGGTCGATGATCAACGCGACCGCGAGCGGACGCCGATCGGTCTGGCCGGGTGCCGGGGGAGCGAGAAGTTCGAGCATGCAGTTGATGTCGTGGCTGTCTTCGACGGCGACGAGTTGGTGCTCGAGGCGCATGGATGCCTTCATGGGGGAGTCCTTCCTTGCGCAGGTAGGGGCCGCGCGATCAGGGATGGAGTTGTCATCTCCCAAGGTAGGCAAGGGCTC
>JBBRTK010000170.1:0-4719 GCA_038244455.1 Actinomycetota bacterium | reverse complement strand
GTCTCCGGCCCCGACGCCGGCCGGATGATCCAGCGCCGCTTCTCGAACACGCTGGAGGGCATGACCGACGGCTCGGTCCGCTACGGCGCCTGGATGAACGTCGACGGCACGATGATCGACGAGGGCAACGTCTACCGCCTGACCCCCGACCACTTCTGGCTCACGATCAACTCTCCTGGGATCGAGGACTGGTTCCGCGAGACGGCCGACGGACTGGACGCGCAGATCAAGCACACCACCACGGACTACTCGCTGATCGCGGCGCAGGGTCCGACCTCGCAGGCCGCGCTCCAAGGCATAACCCAGCGGGACCTCTCCGACCTGGGCTACTTCCGGTTCTGGCCGGAGTCCACGAAGGTGGCCGGGGTGCAGGCGTGGGTGCTCCGGACGGGGTTCAGCGGCGAGAAAGGCTACGAGGTCCTCTCGGCGCCCGGTGACGCCCTCACCATCTGGGAGGCGCTCATCGCCGCGGGCGGCGTGCCGTTCGGCATCACTGCGATCGACCTGGCTCGCACCGAGGTCGGTCTGCTCATCATGGCCGTCGACTACAACGCGAACGAGATCTCGCCCTACGACCTTTCGATGGATCGGTTCATCAAGACCGACACCGAGTGCGTCGGAGCGGCCGCGCTCGCCGCCTACGGAGCCACCCCGCCGAAGCGTTTCAAGACGCTGCGGATCGAAGGCGACCAGGCGCCGGACTATGGCGCGACGGTGACCAAGGACGGCAAGGATGTCGGTCGGGTGACTTCTCCGGCGTCCAGCCCGCGTGTCGGGACGATCGGCCTGGCGATCCTGGACACCGACGTGGCGGTGAACGGGGAGAAGGTGGATGTCGCGGTCGGCGGCAGCACGGTTCCCGCGACCGTCGATGTGTTGTCGGTCTACGACCCCGAGAAGAAGAAACCCCGCGGGTGACCCAGGCCGTATCCTCGGGCCCATGTCGGATGCGTTGTACGGCGTCGTACCTAACTTCAGCGAGGGTCGCCGGCGTGATGTGATCGACGCGATCGTCGCGGCCCTGCACGTCCCCGGGGCGCGCGTCGTCTACGCGGAGGCCGATGCCGATCACAACCGGCTGGACACCACCGTGCTGGGCAGCGGGGAAGCCGTGACGGCCAGCGCACTTGCCGGGGCGATCGTGGCCATCGAGCTCATCGACATGGACCAGCACCACGGCGGCCATCCCCGGATGGGGGCCGCCGACGTCGTCCCGTTCATGCCGGTCCGCGGGGTCACGATGGATCAGACGGTGACGCTCGCCCGGGCGTTCGGCGAGACGCTGGCGAAGACCGCCGAGATCCCTGTGTACCTCTATGACCGGGCAGCGCTGATCCCGGAGCGATCCTCGTTGGCCGTGGTGCGCAAGGGTGAGTTCGAGGGGCTCCGCGCGGCGGTGGCTACGGGGGAGCGCCTTCCGGACTTCGGGCCACACCTGCTCGGGCGGGCGGGAGCGACGGCCGTGGGCGCGCGGAAGCCGCTGGTGGCATTCAACATCTACCTGGACGGCACGGACGAGGCGGTGGCCAAGGACATCGCCCGCGACATACGGGAATCCTCTGGCGGCCTGCCCGCCCTCCGCGCGATCGGTTTCGCGGTTCCAGAGCGCGGCGGGATCGTCACGGTCTCGATGAACCTGGTCGACCACGAGGTGACCGGGCTTCGCGCGGCGTACGATGCCGTCGCCTCTGCAGCTCGGACCTCGGGGATGGAGGTGCTGGACTCGGAGATCGTCGGCTTGGTGCCTGCTGCGGCACTCTGGGACGGAGACGTAGACCGACTTCGGCTGAGCGGGTTCCACCCGGATACCCAGATACTCGAACGGCTCGTTGAGGAGGACCAGTGACCCAGGACGCAGCGACCACGGCGGAACAGACGATCGGCGGCTACTTGGAAGTGCTCGGGTCCGATTCGCCGACCCCGGGTGGGGGAGCGATGGCAGGCATCGCGGCCGCGGCCGCCGGGGCCCTCATCGCGATGGTCGGACGGCTCACGGCAGGCAAGGAAGAGTTCGCGGGCGTGGCGGACCGCATGCAGGTCCTCATCGCCGAAGGTGACGCCGCGCGGACCGCATTCCTGGACCTGGCCGATCGCGACGCCCATGCGTTCGACGGGGTCATGGCCGCGTTCAAGATGCTCAAGTGGACCGACCAGGAGAAGCGTGCGCGAAGCGCCGCGATCCAGGCCGGGTACCTCGACGCGGCCTCCGTGCCGATGGAGATCGCGCGCAGAGCGGTGGCCCTGATGGAGCTGGCGCTGGAAGCCACCGCCACCGGCAACCCCGCAGCGGCGTCCGACGGGTTCTCGGGGGCCGCATGCGCCTACGCGGCCGTGGTCTGCGCCATGGCGAACGTCGAGATCAACGCCGCAGCCATCAAGGACGACGTCGCAAGAGCCGCCTTGGTGGATGAGGTGACCGCAGTGCGCGGACGCGCTGAGCAGCTGCTTCGCGAGGGCCAAACGGCGTTCCAGATGCGCATCTCCTGACGCTCCGCGGGTTGCGTGTTCGGGCCTCGGGGTTCACTCTGGGCACGTGCGCATCGACGCCATCGTCTTCGACTGCCGCGACGCGGCACCGCTCGCCAGGTTCTGGGGCGCCGCTTTGGGATGGGGCGTCGCGCCCTACGACGAGGCCGAACTCGACCGGTTGGCGCGCAAGGGCGTCTACGATCCGGAGGACGATCCGAGCGTCATGCTCGAACCACCGGAGGACAGCGACCTGCCGGTGATCTTCTTCACCGAGGTCTCCGAGGACAGGGCCGGCAAGAACCGCGTACACCTGGACCTGGCTGCGGACCATGACCACGAGGCCGAGATCGAGCGGCTCGAGGCCCTGGGGGCCAGACTCCGGAACTGGGTGGAGGAGGACGGCCAGATCTGGGCCGTCATGCACGACCCCGAGGGCAACGAGTTCTGCGTCATGCCGCCGACGGGGTAGCGGCCGCCGCGCGGATCCCGGGTTAGAACAGCCCGACCGTCTTGCCCGTCTCGTCGATGTCCACGCCCATGAAGTTCGGGGTCTTGCCCAGGCCGGGCATGCGCTGCATGTCCCCGCAGAGCACGACGACGAACCCGGCGCCCGCGCTCGGGACCACGCCGCGAACGGGGAGCCGGAACCCTGCCGGGCGGTTCAGCAGGAGCTGATCGTGGCTGAGCGAGAGGTGGGTCTTCGCCATACAGACGGGAAGGGTCCCGAAGCCCAGTTCGTCCATCCGCTTGATGTCCTTCTCGGCCTGGGGCAGGTAGTCGACGCCGTCCGCGCCGTAGATCCGGGTGGCGATGGCCTCGATCTGCTGTTTCAGTGTGGCCCCTTCGGGCGTGAGCTGGTCGAAGGTGTTCGGCTTCTCGCACGCCTCCACAACGGCGTTGGCCAGGTCGATCGCGCCCTCGCCGCCCTGGGCGTACGCCCGGTTGACCACGACCGTGTCCGCGCCCGCCTGGGTCGCGAGCTGTTCGATGAGCGCCACCTCCGCCGCGGTGTCGGTTGGGAAGTTGTTGATGCTGACCACGCACGGCAGGCCGTACGCGCGGACGATCTCGATGTGGGCCGAAAGGTTCTCCATCCCGCGCTTCAGCGCGTCCAGGTCTTCGGTTCCCAGATCGTTGAACGCCACCCCGCCGTGTGACTTCGTGGCCCTGATCGTGGTGACGAGCACGGCGGCAGAGGCCTTCAGGTCACCGACCCGGCAGACGATATCGCAGAACTTCTGGAACCCCAGGTCCGAGGCGAACCCGGCCTCGGTGACCACGTAGTCGGCCAGCTTGAGGGCCACACGGTCGGCGATGATCGAGTTGTTCGCGTGGGCGATGTTCCCGAACGGCCCCGCGTGCACGAGCACGGGCTGGCCCTCGAGGGTCTGGACCAGGTTCGGCTTCAGGGCCTCCTTCATGATCACGGTCATCGCGCCGGCGACCTTGAGGTCCTCGGCGGTGACGGGCTTGCCGTCGTAGGTCGAGGCGACCACGATCCGGCCCATCCGCGCGCGCAGGTCCGAAAGGTCTGAGGCCAGCGCCAGGACCGCCATGATCTCGGATGCCGCCACGATGACGAACTGGTTCTCGCGCGGCACGCCGTGCGCCTTGCCGCCCAGGCCCACCACCGTGTTGCGCAGCTCGCGGTCGTTGACGTCCAGGGTCCGGGGCCACGTGATGCTCGTCAGATCGATGTTGCGTTCATTGGCGTGATAGATGGAGGCGTCGAGCGCCGCCGCCAGGAGGTTGTGGGCGGCCTGCACGGCATGGAAGTCGCCGTTGAAGTGGAGGTTGACCTCCTCCATCGGGACGATCTGGGCGAACCCGCCGCCGTTCCCGCCGCCCTTGATGCCCCAGACCGGGCCCATGCTCGGCTCCCGCAGGCAGAGCATGACCTTCTTGCCGATCTTGCCCAGCCCCTGCGTGAGGCTGACGCTCGTCGTGGTCTTGCCTTCGCCTGCCTTGGTCGGGGTGATCGCCGTGGTGATGATGAGCTTGCCGTCGGGCCGGTCCTTCAGGCGCTCCAGGATGTCGAGTGAGATCTTCCCTTTGTACTTCCCGAACTGTTCGAGTTCGTCGGGCTGGATGCCGGCGGAGGCTGCTACATCGGTGATGGGCAGGAGCGTTGCCTCCTGGGCGATCTCGAGTCCGGACTTCATGTGCCTGCTTCCTTCCGTGGGGGCCTTCGCGGCCGGCGCGCACCGACGATACGACCCGGACCCCGCAGAATCCAAACCCTGGTTGCGC
>JBBRTK010000169.1:0-4720 GCA_038244455.1 Actinomycetota bacterium | reverse complement strand
TGTTCGGCCAGCTTGAGGAAGGAGCCGCGCGGCCCCGACTCCTGCACCATCGCCAGGTCGATCGCCTCCGTGTCCAGGATCGACGCCATCCCCGCGATCCCGGTCCGGAGCCCGTGGAGGTTGGCTGTGGCGACCTTGACGTTCATCCATCGCCGGACACGATGACCGTGCCGGCCTCCCCGGCCAGCGCCTCGGTTGCCTGCGCCAGATCGGCGATGACGGCCCGGTTGCCCCCTCTCGAGACGAACTCGACCGCCGCCCGAACCTTGGGCCCCATCGACCCTTCGCCGAACTCCCCGGCCTTCAAGAACGTCCGCGCTTCGTCAACGGTCATCCGATCGATGTCCTCGGGCATGAGGGTGCCGAATCCACGTTGCACCTTCGCCACGTCCGTGAGGATGAGGAACGAGGTTGCCCCCACCTCGTGGGCCAGGATGGCCCCGGCCAGATCCTTGTCCACGACGCCCTCTCGGCCGATCAGCCGCGGACCGTCCTCGACCACCGGGACCCCTCCCCCGCCGCTCGCGATCACGATGACATCAGCGGCGACCAGCCTCGCGATGATCGGCGTCTCCACGATGGAGTAGGGAGCCGGAGACGGCACGACCCGCCGCCATCCGCCGTGGGGGTCGGCCCTGACGGTCCAGCCACGCGCGACCGCCAGCTGCTGGGCTTCCGCTTCTTGATAGAACGGCCCGATGAACTTCGTCGGGCGCTGGAAGGCGGGATCGTCGGGGCGCACCCTCGTGAGCGTCAGGACCGTGGCCACCGGCCGTTCCATGCCGCGCTCGAAGAACACATCGCCGATGGTCACCTGGAGCAGGTAGCCGATCTGGCCCTGGCTGAGCGCCCCGCAGACATCCAGCGGCATGGGGTGCACCACTCCGGAGGCCGCCTCCTGTTGCAGGAGGATCCGGCCGACCTGGGGGCCGTTCCCATGGGTGATCACGACCTCGTAGCCCAGGGCGGCGATGTCGGCGATCCGCTCCGCCGCCCCCCGAGCCGCCGCGTACATCTCCTCGAAGGTGTCGTCGGCCCCGCGACGAAGCAGCGCGTTGCCGCCCAGGGCCACCACCACGCGTTCCATCGCGCCGGTCTACAGGACGAACGCCACCGTGTCACGCATCGAGCCGGTAACCTCTCGCCGAGTCAGGGTCGAAGATCGTCCGGTTCGTCGATGTCGAAGAGGGTTCGGCGAGTTGGGTCGAGTGCGGTCCAGGTCGGCTCGTCGATGACGGCCGCGCGCAGGGAGTCGAGCACGTCGCGAAGGCGCCGGCGCCCCGCGTGCAGGAGCGAGTGCACGACATCAGCGGCAGGTGCCGGGCGCAGCACGCAGGGGAGGGGCCGCGCACGGCCGCCGTCCTGCAGCACCACAGCGTCCGCGCGGGCCTCCTCGGCCACGCGAAGCATCTCGCGCAGCACCGGCGTCTGAAGGTCGGGCATGTCACCGCCGGCTACCACCACGAGGTCGGCGGCGGCCGACGCGAGCAGCCCCGCTTGGAGCCCGGCCAGCGGCCCCTCCCCCGGTGTCGGATCGAACGCAGCGCGAACCCCCGGCGGAAGTCCGGCGGCGTCCGCGCCCGGCGCCAGCACCACCACCACGTCCTCACAGACCTCGGCCAGCCGCAGGATCGCGTGATGCAGGAGCGGCAGACCCAGATACGGCTCGGCCAGCTTGTCCCGTCCGAACCGCTCGGAGGTCCCGCCGGCGAGAACGATGCCGGTGATGCTCAGTCGCGGTCCTCGCGCCGTTTGCGCCGCTGCACGAACTGGAACCCGAACCGCCCCTTGATACAGAGGTGGCCGTTCGTGACGTAGTGGTCGGTGGGGCTCGTCACCTTCACGATGGCGTTGTCCTGCACGTGGAGTTGCAGCTCGCAGCCGACACCGCAGTACGGGCAGATGGTTGCGGTGACGGTCTGCGCGGACTCGTTCCACGTGCCGGCCGCGCGCATGTCGTACTCGGACGTGAACATGAGTGCCCCGGTAGGGCAGACGCCGATGCAGTTCCCGCAGTAGACACACGCGCTCTGATCCAGCGTCACGGCGTACTCGGTGCTGATCCGGGCATCGAACCCCCGCCCGGCCACGGCGATCGCGAAGGTGTTCTGCGCGTCCGTTCCGCACGCCTCGACGCACTTGTAGCAGAGCACGCACCGCGAGTAGTCGCGGACGTACAGGTCGTTGTCGATCTTCACGGGCTGGGTGACCGTTTCGCTCACGCCGGGGTCCGGGGCATGGTGGTGTCCAGGGCCCTTCTGATCACGCTCCCCCGCATCCAACGGTTCCATCGCGGCGCCGAACCGCTCGGGGTTCGCCTGGTACTCCTGCATCCACCGGTGCCAGTCCTGGTTCGCCAGCGAGATGTCCACGCTGGAGGCCAGGAACTCCATCACGAGCTTGCGCGAATGCTGGACGCGCTCGGTGTCCGTGGTGACCTTCATCCCCGCCTCGGCCGGGCGGGAGCACGCGGGCACGAGGGTGCGCGAACCCTCCACCTCCACCACACAAACCCTGCACGCGTTGACCGGCGTGAGGTTCTCCGCGTAACACATGGTCGGTGTATCCACACCCTCTGCGGCGCAGGCATCCAGGATGGTCGCCCCTTCGCGGACGCGCACGACCCGGCCGTCGATCTCCAGGTCGATGAGCTTGCGGGGCATCTCCACGTGGACCGGCTGGCTCACGCCGCGCCCCCGTCCCGGAACAGCCCGAAGGTGGAGATCGCCGACTGCACGGCGCTCGCCGCTGTCTGGCCCAAACCGCAGATGCTGGCGTCGCGCATGACTTTCGCGACGTCGTCCAGGAGCGCAAGCTCGTCGTCCACGGAGCCGATGGTTCGACCGGCGATCATCCGGTGGATGGCCTCCTCCTGACGGACGGTTCCCACGCGGCAGGGAACGCACTGCCCGCACGATTCGTCCCGGAAGAACCGGGCGATGCGGAGCACCGTGTCCACCAGGTCGGTGTCCTCGCCGAACACCATCACCACGCCCGAACCCAGGGTGTAGCCACCGGCCTTCGCGTCCTCGAACGTCAGGCGCACGTCCATCCGGTCCGGCCCCACGAACCCGCCTGCCGCCCCGCCCAGGAGCACGGCCTTGATACCGTTCGTCGGACCGCCGGCCATCTCGATGACCTGGCCGAGCGTTACGCCGTGCTCGGCCTCGTAGACCCCTGGCCGGGCGACGTGGCCCGAGAGGCAGAACAACCGTGGGCCGGTCGACCCCTCGGACCCGAGGGCCGCGTAGGCCCCGCCGCCGATCCGGAGCACCTCCAGGACGTTGATGAGCGTCTCCACGTTGTTGATCCCCGTGGGCTTGCCGAAGAGCCCGCGCTGGACCGGGAACGGCGGCTTGTTGCGCGGTTCCCCGCGCTTGCCTTCCAGCGAGTTGAAGAGCGCCGTCTCCTCGCCGCAGATGTAGGCCCCCGCGCCCCGGCGAAGCTCGATGTCGAACGTGATGCCCCGGCCCATGATGTCCGGCCCGAGGAGCCCATGCCGGCGCGCCTGGGCGATGGCGTGCGTGAGGCGTTCGGTCGCCAGCGGATACTCCCCGCGGATGTAGAGGTAGCCCTGTTCGCATCCGGTGGTCAGGCCGGCGATGGTCAGCGCCTCGACCACGGCGAACGGGTCCAGCTCCATGATGAGGCGATCCTTGAACGTGCCCGGTTCGGATTCGTCGGCGTTGCAGATGAAGTAGTGCGGGTGCGCGAGCTGGGTGGCGACGGCCTCCCACTTCACGCCCGTGGGGAACGCGGCACCGCCGCGCCCCATGAGCTTGGCGTCCTTCACCTCCGCGATGGTGGTCTCGGGACCGATCTCCAGGGCGCGGTGGAGGGCGTCGTAGCCGCTGTTCGCGCGGTAGTCGTCGATGGATGTGGGGTCGACGTGACCGACCCGCCGGAGCAGCCGGAGATCGCCGCGGGTGGCCGGATCCCAGGTCTGCGGCGCGGTATCCGTTCCCGCGCAGACCATCGTGGAGTCGGGCGCGCTCACGGCGGCGACCGCGTCCACGGTGGCGCCACCGAGTGCCACGTCGGGCCGTCCGGCGCGCTGCGCCAAGATCGCCGGCGCTTGCTCGCACAACCCCAGGCACGGGCTCCGATGCCACGTCGCGTCCCCGCGAGCGGTTCCCTCAGGCCCGATCGTTGCCTCCAGCTCGGCGCAGAGTTCTTTCGCGCCCAGCACCCGGCACGCCAGGTCGTCGCACACGTGCACCACCGTCTTCGGCCGCTCCTCCGTGGCGAACATCGCGTAGAAGCTGGCCACCCCGAACGCCTCTGCGGGAGGGACGGACAGGCGCCGGCAGACGTAGTTCATGCCGCCGGGGCTGATCCAGCCGATCTCGGCCTGCAAGACGTGGAGCGCCTCGATGAGCAGATGACGCTGATCTCGCTCCGCCCGGCCCGAACGGGCCACCCGATGCGTGTCGCAGTCGCGCGCCCCTCCGGTCCAGCCATCCCTGGGCGGTCCGAGGTGCGCGTCGATCGCGGCAAGCTCCTCGGGACTCGCCGCCGCGTCCATGAACTTCAGATCCACGACGCCACCGTCATCCTTGGGCCGCCGAGGCGCTGAGCTTGTCGATGCGAACCGCCGTGGCCTTGAACTCCGCCGTCCCCGACCTGGGGTCGGTGGCGTCGATGGTCAGAACGTTGGTGTCCACCTGATCGGGGAAGTGGAACGTCATGAACACCAGGCCCGGTCGCAGCGCCGGGTCGA
>JBBRTK010000168.1:0-4728 GCA_038244455.1 Actinomycetota bacterium | reverse complement strand
GCGCCGCTTCCTCCCCCCCCGCGCCCGACCTGATCTCCATGATCAGGTCCTTGCCGTCGTTGGGATCCTTCGGGACCAGCAGGAGCTCGAGCCGGGCGCGGAGCGCGTCCGCCTTGCGTTCCGCCGCTTCGGCTTCATCGGCGAAGTAATGGGCCATCTCCGGGTCCGGCTCGGCCTTGGAGAGCTCGCGCGCATCCTCGGCCTGCTCTCTGACCTCCTTGTACGTCCGCCACGGCACCACGATCTCGTCCAGCTCCGCGTAGCTCCTGCCCAGGGTGCGGAGCTTGTCCTGATCGGACCCGGCGGTTGCCATCTCGCCGGCCACCTGCGCGTGCCGGGTCTCGATCTCCGCGAGCTTGGCCTCGGTTGCGGGTTCCATGCCGTTGATTATCCAGGCCGCGGCACGCAGCGGCCCCGCACACTCGAAACAGCCGGGTCCTGAGGGGCCGGCGCGGCGTCAGTCGGCGGAGCCGGTGTCCCCCGGCTCCACATCCAGATCGAACTCCAGGGGAGGGAGGTCGGTGAACGTCGTGGCAACCCACAGTTCCTCGTAAGCGGGATCCGGGGACACGTCGGATGCACTGGTGTTCCCCGGGTCCGAGGGAACGATGACGGCCTCCAGATCGCCGGCTACGCCGAGCAACCGCGTTCGCATCTGGTCAAGCTGATCGACCAGGGTCTCTCGGCGCGAGGACAAGCTCGCCAGCACCCGATCGGATTCGACCTTGGCCCGCTCGAGGAACTCCGAGCCTTCTTGACGGGCTTCCTCGGCTCGGGCCTGGGCGTCGACGCGGATACGGTCGGCCTCGGTCCGCGCCTCGCGCATCATGCGGCCGGATTCCGCGCCAGCCTCCTCGACCAAACGTTGCGCTTCCCGATCTGCCGTCGCAAGGAGTCCGGCCATCCGCTTCGCGAACTGCTCGTAGGGGTCGACCTCCGGCTGGGGCGATTCCGACTCTATCGCCGGGGTTGACTCCACCCTCAAACGAGCCTCACGAAGCTCGATCTCGAGGGTCTCCACTTGGGCGGCCACCTGTGCCAGGTACTCACGCACCTGATCGGGATCGTAGCCGCGGCGGATGGTTGCGAACTCACGACGGCGGATCTGCTCGGCGCTGGGCAGCAGCGGAAGGTCCAGGTCGGTAGAGGACATGGGGAAGGCCTCCTGGGTCGGGTAGACCCGAATCTTCGGACGCGCGGGGGGCCGATGCAACGACCCGGCTCGAAAAGGCCCTACGGGAGCTTCCCGGGCTAGGAGGCGGCGGTGCCGGCCTGGGACTCGCGCTGAAGGACCTCCTGGAACGACCTGATCGCCACTTCGAGCTGATCGTCGGCAGGCTCTTGGGTCGTGATGTGCTGCAACCAGATCCCGGGGGCCATGAGCGCCCGCATGAACGGTGACCGATCGAATCTGGCGCCCAGGCGGAGAGCTTCGTATGACAGTCCGGCGATGATGGGAACCGCGATGACCCTAGAGGCCAGGCGCCACGCGATCCCAGGTGTTGGTATCAGCGAGAACACGACCACCGTCACCAGCATGACGATGATCAAGAAGTTCGTGCCACAGCGAACGTGCTCTTTGGGGAATCGGTCGATTGCGGACGGATCGAGCGGCACCCCGTGCTCGTGCGCGGCGATGGTCTTGTGTTCGGCGCCGTGGTACTCGAACACCCGGTGGACCTCCTTGGTCCGCCCGATGGCCCACAGGTAGCCGACGAACAGGACCACGCGGAAGACACCCTCCATCACGTTCGTCCAGACGGCGCCCCCGAACCGGTGTTGCACCCAGCCGAAGAGTGCGGCGGGGCCCACGATGAAGATCGCGACGAACAGGAGCATCGCGACACCGAGCGTGATGCCCATCGCCCTGGACGAGAGCTTGGCCTCGGACTCCGTTGACCGGTTGGAGGCGATGAGGAGCGCCTTCACACCGATGCCCAACGACTGGCCGAGCACGATGACCCCGCGAAGGAAGGGCTTGCGCAGCACCGGATAACGCTTGGTCACCGAGTCGATGTCGTGGGATTCGACGTGGATGTCGCCCGAGGGCATGCGCACGGCGACGGCCCAATGGTCTGCGCCGCGCATCATCACGCCTTCGGGAACAGCCTGCCCCCCGTAGAGGTGGTCGGTTCGGGGCGGCGAGGCGGGGGCCTCCCCCACTACTGCTTCGCGGCTTCCTGTGCGGCTTGTGTCTTCGCGATGCGTCGCTGGTAGCGCTCGACCCGGCCGCCGGTGTCCATGAGCTTCTGCTTGCCCGTGTAGAAGGGGTGGCAGTTCGAGCAGATCTCTGCCCGGATCTCACTCACGGTGCTCCGGGTCTGGAACGTGTTCCCGCACGAACAGTGAACGTTCGCGATCTGGTAGTCCGGATGGGTGTCCTGCTTCATCGTGGTCTCCTACGTGAATGGCTCAGTGGAGGGTACCGCCCGGGTGCGTTAGCTACCGGACGGGGCCTTCGAGATCTCCTTGAGGAACTGCTCGTTGGACTTCGTCGCCCGGATCTTGTCCGTGAGGAGCTCGAGCGCGGCTCCCGGCTCCAGGGCATGGAGCACGCGGCGGAGCTTGATCACCAGGACAAGCTCCTCCGGCGGGAGCAACAGCTCCTCCTTCCGGGTTCCGGAAGCGTCGACGTTGATAGCCGGGAAGAGCCGCTTCTCGGCCAATGAACGGTCCAGCCGCAGCTCCATGTTCCCGGTCCCCTTGAACTCCTCGAAGATAACCTCGTCCATGCGCGACCCGGTCTCGACCAGGGCGCTCGCGATGATGGTGAGCGAACCCCCTTCTTCGATGTTCCTGGCCGCGCCGAAGAAGCGCTTCGGTGGGTAGAGCGCCGTCGAGTCGACGCCACCGGAGAGGATCTTCCCGCTGGCCGGCGCCGCCAGGTTGTAGGCCCGCGCAAGCCTTGTGACCGAGTCCAGCAGGATGACAACGTCGCGGCCAGTCTCGGCCAGTCGGCGGGCACGCTCAAGCACCAATTCGGTGACCTGGATGTGCTGGTCGGCCGGCTTGTCGAAGGTCGAGTACACGACCTCGGCCGCTCCCACGGTGCGCTGCCAGTCCGTCACTTCCTCGGGACGTTCGTCCACGAGGAGCACCATGACGTGGGTGTCGGGGCTGGAATTCAGGATGCCGTTGGCGATCTGCTTGAGGACCGTGGTCTTCCCAGCCTTCGGCGGCGAGACCACCATGCCCCGCTGGCCCTTGCCGATCGGCGCGACCATGTCCACGATCCGTTCGGTGATGGCCGAACCCTCGTGCTCCAGGCGGAACCGTTCGTCCGGGAAGAGCGGGGTCAGCTTGTCGAAGTGGGGGCGGTCCTTGGCGGCCTCGGGGTCGAGGTCGCTGACCGTATCCACCTCCAGAAGGGCCCAGTACTTCTCGGTGTCGCGGGGACGGCGGACCTTGCCGACCACCACATCGCCCTTGCGGAGCGCGTAGCGGCGGACCTGGCTGAGGGACACATAGATGTCTTCGGGGCCCGGAAGGTAGCCGGACGTCCGCAGGAACCCGTATCCCTCGGGGAGGATATCCAGGAGCCCGGTTGCGGTGGGAGCGTTGAGCATCTCCTCCGCCCGCTCCTGTTCCTCCCTGACCTGCTTCTCCTCGCGCGCACGGCGCCGGTCTTCACGAGACGGTCGTTGCCGGCGGTTCCTGTCGGCGTCCCCTCCTCGATCACGCGATTGCGCTCCGGGACCCTGGTCTCCTTGACCGGACTGGGAAGACGGCGCCGGGTCGCGTGCTCCGACCTCGCGGCGTCCGCCGTCGCCACCCCCTCGATTGCGGTCGGTGCGCCCTCGGTCGTTCCGGTCGCGGCCGCCCCTGTCGCGGTCGGGCCGCTCGTCGCGTTGGTTCCGATCTCTGCCTTCGCCGGTGTCGCGTCCATTGCCGGGCTCGGCCGCGATCCGCGGACCCGGCCCGGGCGCGCTCTCGCGTTCGCTGTCGGAGTCGGAGTCGCCATCATCGTCGCTGTCATCGTCCTCACTCGCCTGAGGACTGCCTTCATCGACCGCCTCTGTGCCGGACGGATCGTCGGCATCCGGGGCGGTGGGACGGGAGGCACGGACGGGCTGGGCTGGTGCGTCCGACCCGCCGTTCGCCTTGCCGTACGTCGGGTCCGAGCGGTCGACGATGGCGTCGATGAGCCCGGCCTTGCGCAGCCTGGCGACACCTTCGATGCCTAAGGTCTGTGCGATCTGCTGTAACTCTGGGAGCAGCTTCCCCTCGAGGGTGCTGCGGTCCGTGGCGGTGTCCATGTGGCTAAGCCCTTCCCTTCAGTTCGGTCTGGAGCGTGTTCCAGTCGGCCGCGAACTTCTGCAATCCGAGGTCGGTAAGCGGATGTCTCACGAGCTTCAAGAAGACGTCGTACGGCATGGTGGCGATGTCGGCGCCAGCCTCCGCGCATTCGATGATGTGCATCGGGTGACGGAGCGAGGCGGCAAGGACCTGGGTCTCATAGGCCTGCACCGCGAAGATCTCGGTGATCTGGCGAAGCACGGCCATCCCGTCCGAGCCAGCGTCGTCAAGCCTACCCAAGAATGGCGACACGATGTAGGCCCCGATCTCGGCCGCCAGGATAGCTTGCGCTGGAGAGAACACCAGGGTCACGTTGATCCGGATCCCGTCTTTGGTGAGTCGCTTGCCCGCCGAAAGTCCATCGGGGGTCATCGGCAGCTTCACCACGACGTTCTCGGCTTTCTCGGCGAGCTTGCGACCTTCAGCCTCCAT
>JBBRTK010000167.1:0-4751 GCA_038244455.1 Actinomycetota bacterium | reverse complement strand
CCACGGTCATGTGCGGGAACAGGGCGTAGCTCTGGAATACCGTGTTGACGTTGCGCTTGTGGGGCGGCGTCTGCGCCATGTCCACGCCGTCCAGGAGGATCTGCCCCTCGCTGGGACGCTCGAACCCGGCGATCATCCGCAGGGTGGTCGTCTTCCCGCACCCAGATGGGCCAAGCATGGAGAAGAACTCCCCGGAGGGCATGTCCAGATTGACGCCGTCCACCGCTGTGAAGTCGCCGAAGCGCTTCACGAGGTCAACAAGAAGTACCTCTCCCCCAGCCATGTGGGGCGGACGATAGCCGTCGCTGGGGGTGACGGTCAAGTTTCCGTGGAATGATGCGGCCTTATGGATCTGCCGTTCAGACCGGAGTTCGATCGCCGGCCCGAGGGGGCTCCGGAGGAGGCCCGCCGAACGCCCGCCCTCCCGCTCCTGGCCGGCTACTGGAGTTTCGGCCAGTACTGGGGTGTGTGGGTCATCCTTGTCTTCGAGTTCCAAAAGGCCCACCACGTCTCCAACCCGCAACTCGGCTTCCTGTACACCCTGCTATCCGGCACGGCCGTAGTCGTCATGCTGCTGATCGCCCCGCGGATGCAGCCGTTCTCCCTGTCGACGAACATCCCGCTATCCCTGACCGCCTTGGGCCTGGGCACGCTCGCCATCACCTACCTGCCGGACACCTTCACGTTCCTGGGGTTCGCTGCCGTCGGCGTGGGAAACGGATTGATCGACATCTACGGCAACGTGGCTGCGCAACGGGCAGAAGTCCGAACCCACAAGCCTGTTCTGCAGTGGCTCCACGCCAGCTACGCGCTGGGCGGAGTCACGGGCGCGGGAGTGGCAGGGCTCCTTCGGGTCGCGGGAGTGGACTACCGGCTGGGGCTCGCCTACGCCGGCGTAACGCTCTTCGCGACCGCATGGTGGACCCAGCGGACCATGGATCGGGAACCCAGCCCGCCGGCCGCAGCAACCACCTTCTCCATCTCGGCGCTCTTCCGCTCGCCGATGCTCTGGATCCCCGCGATCGTGGTGTTGTTCGCGTTCCTGATCGAGGGATCGATGGACACATGGTCCGGCCTCTACCTGCGCCACGAACTGCACGCGGGCGCGGGAACCGCGGCGCTGGCGTTCATCGCGTTCAGCAGTGCCGTCTTCTTCGGCAGGCTGTTCGCTGGCAAGGTGCTGTTCGGGCTGGGTGCCAGACGAACGATCCTGGTGGCGGGGATCGGCAGCGCGGCCGGCGGCATCATCGCGACCCTCACATCCAACCTCGTGATCGTCGGCTTCGCCTTCCTGCTCCTAGGCTTCACGCTGTCCGCCGCCGCGCCGGCGGGCTACGGCCTGGTGGAGGCCTCGGAGGAGGACGCCTCGAGCGCGATCGCGGCCGTGACCACGGTGGGCTATACGGGATTCATCTGGAGTCCGCCGCTGCTGGGATGGGTGGCGCAAACGTTCAGCCTCCGCGCGACCATGGTGGTGATCGTCATCGCGACGCTCGGGTTGATCGGCGCCGGGCTCCTGGCCCCTCGCCACGACTCCAGCCGTTGACGCGCACGGGCCGGGGCTTCGCCCCGGCCCGCGAGGCGCCCGCTACTCCGCGAGGTTCACGTAGATGTGCTTGGCCTCCAGGTAATCCTCGACGCCGCTGGCGCCGAGCTCGCGGCCGATCCCGGACTGCTTGTAGCCACCCCACGGGGTCTCCGACGGCGCCGTCTGCGTGTCGTTGATCCACACGATCCCGGCTCGCAGGGCCCGCGCGGTGTTCATCGCCTTCTTGATGTCCCTAGTCCAGACCGCGGCGGCCAACCCGTACTCGTTGTCGTTGGACATCGCCAGGGCTTCCTCCGGCGTCGAGAACGGGATCACGCTCATGACTGGCCCGAAGATCTCCTCCTGGGCGATCCGAGCCTTGTTGTCGACGTCCGCGAAGATCGTCGGCGGCACGTAGTACCCGCCGGCCAGCGCCGGGTCGGTGGGGCGTTCGCCTTGGACCGCCATCGAGGCCTCCGACGAGCCGATCTCGATGTAGCGCTCGACGCGTTCGGCCTGCTCCTTGCTGACCAGGGGTCCCATCGTCGTGCCCTCGGCGCCGGGTGCACCGAGCTTCACGCCCTTGGCGTGTTCGACCATGGCGTTCAGCGCATCGTCGTAGATCTCGCGTTGCACCAGCACCCGTGAACCTGCCGAACAGATCTCACCCTGATTCCAGAAGATGCCGTTACAGCTCCCCTCGATGGCGGCGTCGAAGTCCGCGTCTGCGAACACGATGTTCGGCGACTTGCCCCCTAGTTCCAGCGTGACGCGCTTCAGCGTGTCGGCACCGTTCCGCATGATGAGCTTCCCGATCTCCTTCGAACCGGTGAAGCCCACCTTGTCCACCTTGGGGCTGGCGACCAGCGGCGCTCCGGCGGTCTCTCCGAACCCGGTGATCACGTTGAGCACGCCCGCCGGCAGTCCCGCCTCCTCCAAGATCTTGGGGATCTCCAGCGCGGTCAGCGGCGTCTGCTCCGCGGGCTTGAGGATCAGCGTGCAGCCGGCCGCGATGGCCGGGGCCACCTTCTGCACGGCCATCATCATCGGGTAGTTCCATGGGGTGATCGCCGCCGCCACGCCCATCGGCTCCTTCACGACGAGACTCATCGCGCCCGGTCCGACCGGCGGGATGTCCCCGTGGATCTTCGTCGCCCAGCCGCCGTAGTACTCGAACATGAAGGCGACCTCGTTGATGTCCTCTCGGGCCTCTCCGATAGGCTTGCCGGAGTCCAGGGACTCCATCTGGCTCAGCCGTTCGTGCTCGCGACGAACGATCTCCGCCGCGCGCAGCAGGATCCGGCCGCGCTCACGTTCCGAGGTCCCCGGCCACCACGTTCCGTCGTCGAAGGTCCGGCGGGCGGCATCGATGGCGCGCTCGACGTCGGCAGGCTGAGAATCGGGAGCCGTAGCGATGACCGCGCCGGTGGACGGATCGAAGACATCGAACCGGCCGCCGTCGGCCGCGTCAAGCCACTTGCCGTCGATGTAGTTCTGCAATGCGTCTGCCATGGGTATCCCTCCAGGGATCGGGTCTGGTCCGCTGAGGGTAATACGGCGGAGGATCGGACCGATAGGGCCGGGCCACCGAAGGCCCGGCCGTTCGGCTACATCCCCTCGATCTCCCCGTCGTGCCACTCCGGGTCCTGCTCCATGAGTGCCCGATACGCCACGTACTGCTCGTTCTGGCGCGGGTCATCGGCGTTCTTGTCGTAGGACGCCCGGTCCTCGAAGATCGCGAACAACCAGGCGGTGTCGCCATCGTTCTCGAAGAGCGTGTACGCCGTGATGAACCCGGTCGCCGGCCCATCCGGCTGGTTCCCCAAGACCTCGCGCAGCTTCTCGCGGTTCTCGGGCTTCACCCGTGTGCGAGCTACGGTTCCGTACATATTGGTTCCCCTTCCCTCGGGATGCGTCGGAGCTTACTCCTGGGGTCGCGGTGCCGCTTCCGGGGGAGCCTCCCCCATGCCCCAGGCGTCCGAGCCGCCGTCCACAACCACGGTCGTGCCGCTGATGTAGCCGCCTCCGGCAGAGGACAGGAACGCGATGGTCGTGGCCACTTCTTCGGGGAGCCCGGGGCGCTTCGCCGGGACCGCCGCTGTGAAGGCGTCCACGGCCGCCTGCCCGCCGTACTGCAGGAGGCCGTCTGTCTGGATAAGGCCGCACGCCACACAGATCGTGCGGATGCCGAACTTGGACCATTCGTTGGACAGACCGGAGGCGAGGTTCTCCAATGCGGCCCGGGCAGCGCTCGAGTGCACCATCATCGGGATCCCACGGCGCGGGCTGAACCCCATGAAGAACACGACCCCACGCCGGTTCGGGATCATCCAGCGCTCGGCAACCGACCGGGTCACATCCCAGGTCGCGTCGACGTTGAGACGGTGGACCGCCCTGAACCCCTTGAGGGAGATATCTTCCGCCGCCGCCGCGAACTGACCTCCCGCGTTGTTCACCAGGATGTCCACTGAACCACCCGTGCCGCCCGTGCCGTCCCACGCCGCAACAGCGTCCAGGAAGCCGGCCACCTGGTCGGGTTCACGGATGTCGCACGCATAGGCCAGCACGTCGCGGCCTGCGGCCCAAAGCTCGGCGCGGACGGCCTCCAGCGGCTCCGGGCGGCGGCCGCAGATGGCCACGCGCGCGCCCGTCCGCGCCAGCTCACGGGCGGTTGCCGCGCCGATGCCCGTGCCGCCCCCCGTGACGATGGCCACGGCCCCGGCGTTCGCTTCAGGAGTGAGGGGTGAGCGGAATCCGTCCGTCATGCGCGGCAGTATGCGCCGAGATCTACCGTTTCGCCGATCCCGCCGTACCATGGAAGCATGTTCGTGTTCTTCCTGATCCTGCTGATCATCGCTCTCGCGCTCGGGGTCCTGGGCGCGGTGATCAAGCTCGCAACCGTCGTGGTGCTCACGCTGATCTTGGTGGTGACGCTCTTGGGGTCGACCGGGTATCTGGTCTTCAAGTGGCAGATGAACAAGATCTCCCGTTCGCTGGAGAAGCGCCTTCAGCCGCCCAGCGTCGACGACCGCTACTGACCCGGATCCTCACCCTCCCAAGCGGCCCCGGAAGCGGATCGGCACCGACCCGATCAGGTTCAGCAGACCTCCGCGGGCTTGGCCCGCGTCCTCGCGGGCATCGCCCGCCTCCATCGCCGCCGTGGTCATCTTCACCAGTGGCCAGCGGACGGGTTCCGGCGGCGCTTTCGCGAACTCTGCGCGGT
>JBBRTK010000166.1:0-4805 GCA_038244455.1 Actinomycetota bacterium | reverse complement strand
CCGCGGCGCTCACATGGCCGGACGCGTAGAGGCCGAATCCGAAGAGCATCGCCGCGCAGGCCGCGAACAACGCCGCACGGCCGGCGTGCTCGTTCACCGGTCCGTGATCGGGGGCCATTGCCGCCAGGAAGACGCCGCCTGCGATGAACGCCAGGACCGCCATGGTGGCCGCGGTGAGCGGTTCACCGGCGATGGCTGCGATGACGGCCGTGATGGCGCCCTCGGTGGAGGCGATGGCCGCGACGATGCCGACCTTTCCCACCCGAAGCCCGGCGTACACCAACAGCAGACCGACCACGTTCGCGGTGCCCGCCGCCCACAGCCATGCCCAGGTTGCGCCACTTGCCGACGGCACGCCGCTGAACGCCACCACCGGCGCTAGCCCGACGAACCCCAGGATCATGACCCACGCCAACACGGGCGCCGCCCCGATCATCCGGCTGGCCCGCGACGCCGACAGGGTCGCAGCCGCCCAGCAGCATGCTGCGCCGAGTCCCCCAAGGATCGTGATCATCGCCGCAGCGTATCGGGCACGGACCGGCACGAACGGCGGCGCCCGCTCCATCCACTAGGCTTCGCGGGAGTCGAACCGGAGGGGAACGCGATGGCATTCCGTGGATGGCCGGCCGAGGCGCTCGAGTTCTTCGACGGACTGGCTGCCGACAACTCGAAGACGTACTGGCAGGCGCACAAGCAGGACTACGAAACGCTCGTCCGGGCCCCGATGGAGGCCCTGCTCGAGGAGTTGGCGCCGGAGTGGGGCGAAGCCCAAATCTTCCGCCCCTACCGGGACGTGCGCTTCAGCAAGGACAAGTCGCCGTATAAGACCACCATCGCCGCGATGATCGGCGAGGGGTACGTGCAACTGAGCGCCGACGGGCTGGCCGCCGGTTGCGGCATGTGGGAGATGGCCAGCGACCAGCTGGAGCGATACCGGGAGGCGGTGAGCGAGGACCCCTCGGGCGCACAGCTCGCCGCTCTGGTGGCGCAGGCGACGCGCGGGCCTGGACTTCATGTCCCACGGGGAGTTGAAGACGGCCCCTCGCGGCTACCCGAAGGACCACCCCCGCATCGAACTCCTCCGATACAAGGGCCTGGTGACCTGGCGCGAATGGCCGGCTGCCGCGTGGCTCGGAACGGCTCGCGCGAAGGACCGGGTCAGCGGATTCTTCACCGCGTCCGAGCCGATCCGCGCGTGGCTGGACCGGCACGTGGGACCCTCGACGCTCCCTGCTACGGTAGGCCGATGACGCGCTCGCCACTGTCCGACGCCTTCGGCCACCACGTGTGGGCGACGCTGCGCGTGATCGATGCCTGCCTCGCACTTCCGCCCGAGCAGCTGGACACCTCGGTCCCAGGAACCTACGGCTCGATCATCGACACGCTCCGGCACACCGTCGGGGCGGACGCCTCGTACCTGTTCGTCACCAGCGGAGAGCGAACGCCCGTGATCGATGAGGACGCGATGGATCTGGCCCAGCTGCGCGCCGTCATGGCGGGCCACGCCGCGGAGTGGGCGCGAGTCGTGGACGAAGGCCCGGACCCCGACACCATGCTGGTGCGCGTGCGCGACGACGGATCGTCCACCAACGCGCCCGTCGGGATCCGCCTGGCGCAGGTGCTGCATCACGGGACCGACCATCGGAGCCAGATCTGCACCGCGCTTACATCCCTAGGTGTGGAACCCCCGGAGATCGACGTCTGGGACTTCGGCCTGCAGGACGGCCGCGTGACGGATACTGAGCCCTCCACCTAAGAGCCGCGAGATCAGCGAGGTTCGAGCCGAGGTTCCGACGCGAGCCAGTCCGCCTTCGGGTCGTCGCGTTTGCCACGCTCGCGGTATGACACGAGCTCGGGATCGGGCTGGAACGGCGGTGGAACCTCTGGTCCGGGATGGACGTGGTCTTCGCTCGGGGCGTGAGGATCCTTCTCCATCGGGGCCTCCTTGGACCCGTTCATTGTAGGCCGAGCCCGAGAGCCGTGAACAGCACCCCGACTTCGCGAACTCCACTTCGGCGGCGAGGTACCCGTCGCGGAAGGAACGCAGGTTGGTGGACCAGTATCGCCGGGGCCAGAACGTCCACATGGAACCGCGCCGCTCAACACGGCAGTAATCCGGCCCAGGACAACTACCAGGTTCGTGTGCGGCGGCGTTAGAGCCACAAGCGCCCGGCGAATGCCAGCACGATCCCAGCCTTCGTGTCGATAGCGTCGAAGTGTCGCCCCTGGGCGCCACGTTCTCGCCGCACCTCGTCGAGCACGATGTCGATGGACTTCACTCCCCTCATGCCGCGAACGGTACCTTCTGGCTCTGACATGCGAACGTGACCCGGAGACCCTGCGACGACGCCCGCGGTTCCCGCGATTTGGGACGCTGTTCCCCATGCGCCGTCCGTTGGTCCTGATGCTCTTCGCCGCTCTCTTCGCGGCCGAACTCGGATTCTCCGGCGTCGCGCCGCTGATCCCCGGCTACCGAGACCTCTACGGCCTCACCGATGCCCAAGCGGGCCTGGTCTTCACCATCGCCAGTGCCGGGATCCTTCTGGCCTCGTTGCCGGCCGGCGCGCTGACCCGGCGGTTCGCCGTGCGGACGCTGACCCTGTGGGCGATGGCCTCGATCACCGCGGCGAACCTGACCCTGGCGCTCGCGGGGAACTTCCCGTTGGTGCTCGCTGGGCGCGTGCTGTTCGGGGTCGGGCTGGGCGGGATGTGGGTTGCGGGCACCGCGTGGATCCACGATGCGGCAGGCGAGCATGCCTCCCGGGCGCTCGCGATGACCACGACGGTCGTGGGAGTGGGGACCTTGCTCGGCCCGGCGTTCACGGGCTTCGTCGCCGAACACTTCTCCTTGGGCGCGCCGTTCTGGGTCCTGGGCGCCGGGGCCCTCGGCGCCACGGTGGCGCTGCTGGTGATGCCCTCGGATGTGGGGAGGGAACCGGAGCCCGGCCCGCCGCTCGCCGAGATGCTCAAGGCGGCCGGCGGGGACCACACGATGCTCGCGAGCGTGGTGGTCACCCTCGCCGTCTCGATGCTCTGGATGACCGCGGACCTGCTGGTCCCGCTCCGCCTGGACGAACACGGGTTCTCGGCCGAGGGCATCGGGCTCGCGCTCTCGCTCGCATCCGTCGCGTTCATCGGGATGAGCGCACTGACCGCGCGGCATGCCGATCGGTACGCGACGGTCCGCCACGCCGCCGCGTGGACGTTCGTCATGGCCGCCGGCCTCGCGGTAGCCGCCGTCAGTACGTCGATCGCCGGAACGCTCATCTTCCTGGCGATCGCAGGTGCGTCCTCGGGTGTCCTCATCGCACTCACGTATCCGCTCGGCGTGATCGGCGCGCGACGAAGCGGGTTCTCGGTGGCGGTGGTCGGTGCGGTCCTGAACATGGTCTGGGCGGGCTCGGGACTCATCGGTCCGGCGGCCGGCGGCGCCGTCTCGCAGGCCTACGGCGACCGGGTCGCCTTCCTCGCGCTGACCCTGATCGCGGTCGGCAGCGCCGCGTGGATGTGGCTGCGCCGGGACCGGGGGAGCGCAGTAGGTGACGACCGCGTGATGGAGACACCGCCCACCGCCTGACGGCTGCGATGGTGCGGGGGTCCGCTACGTGCGTTCCGTCTTCTCCAGTCGGGCCCAGACGTCCGCGGGATCCACGTCCGCGCCGCGCTCCATCACGTCCATAAGACGGGGGTCGGGCGCATACGGGGGCGGTTCCTCACCGTGGTCGTCGGTGCCTTGCTGCGGTGGCTCCGGGTCACGCTCCATGTCTGAACCTCCTGGCATCAGTGTAAGCCCGTGCCGATGGACAGGAGAAGGGCCGCTCCCGCCAGCGACGACATCGCGAGTTTCAGCCTGCGCGCCTTGTGTTGCAACTGTGGCTTGGTGCGCCCGAGCATCTCGATCTGTGTGTCGAGCAGAGATAGCTTCGTGAATGCTTCTTCTGCGCTTAGGTAGTGCTCCCGGAGTTCCGCCATGTTCACGACACCCACGGTTCTTGGCCAGAACGCCCACAGGGCGGAACCGGCGCTGACGACAGCAGCCACCCGGCCACTGATGACGAACGCTGGATCTCCGCCGCCGGACAGTGCGATCAGCGCGCCGGCGAGCCCCAGCACGATGCCCGCTTTGGCGTCGAGCGAATCGAAGTGTTGGAGTTGTGCGAAGCGTTCCTTGTCGATCTGCGCGAGGAGTGGTTCGAGCGACCGGATACCCTTGGTAACCATGTCGGAACCATAGTCGGCAGGTATGACACGACTTCAGGAGTCCCGTTCAGTCGGGAGGAGCACTGCGCCGGTGGCGCGGTTCGCTAGGTCCGGACGATGGTGACACTGCCCCCTGAGGGTGTGATGTAGGTCTCATGCCCATCAACCCACTTGACGCGGTAACTCACGCCGGCGGCACTGCGGGTGACCTTCACCACCGTCCCTTCTCGCGCCGGTGATCCGACTTGAGAAGAGTCGAGGATGATGAGGTCGCCCTGCCGAGCTCGGACTGCCCCCGTCGTGCGCTCTACTGGCGTCGAAGCGCGCCCGGGTGACCTCGCCCCCCGAAGCTTTGCGGCGCGGGACTCTTTAGCAGTCTTCTTGGCCACGGTCTTCCTGGCCACGGTCTTCCTGGCCACAGTCTTCCCGGCCGTCGCCTTCTTCGCCGTGGCCTTCTTCGCGACGGTCTTCTTGGCCACAGTCTTCTTGGCCACGGTCTTCCTGGCCACGGTCTTCCTGGCCACAGTCTTCCCGGCCGTCGCCTTCTTCGCCGTGGCCTTCTTCGCCGTGGCCTTCTTCGTCGTGGCCTTCTTCGTCGTGGCCTT
>JBBRTK010000165.1:0-4817 GCA_038244455.1 Actinomycetota bacterium | reverse complement strand
CCGGTTCGCCAACGGGATGTTCGAACCCATCTGGAACCGTCGGTACATCGAGCACGTGCAGGTCACCGTGGCCGAGGAGATCGGCATCGAAGGCCGGGGCGCCTTCTACGAGCAGACCGGCGCGATCCGCGACATGGTGAGCACGCACCTGTTCCAGATGATGACGTTCCTGGCCATGGAGCCGCCCGTTTCGTTCGAACCGGACCGCTTGCGCGATGAGACCGTGAAGGTGCTGCGGGCTGCGCAGCCGATCGACCCGGCCGACGTGGTACTCGGGCAGTACGACGACTATCGCGCGGAGCAGGGCGTGGCGGAAGGCTCGAACACCGAGACCTTCGTGGCGCTCAAGTTGGAGCTGGATAACTGGCGCTGGGCCGACGTGCCGTTCTACTTGCGTACCGGCAAAGGACTTGCGCAGAAGGTGACCGAGATCACGCTGAAGTTCCGGCGGGTGCCGTTCAACATCTTCCGTGAGACGGACGTGGCCTCGATCCCGCGGGACCACCTGACGATCCGCGTTCAACCCAACGAGGGGATCACCCTGGCCGTCAACGCGAAGCAGCCGGGCCCCGGGTTGAAGCTTGGCCGCGTGACCATGGACTTCGACTACGAGAAGGAATTCACGAGTCAGATCGTCGATGCCTACGAACTGCTCCTGCTCGGCGCGATGGAGGGCGATCACACGCTGTTCATCCGTCAGGACGGGGTCGAGCGCGCGTGGGAACTGCTGGAGCCGGTGATGAAGGCGCAGCCTGCCGTGCACACGTACGCGCGCGGCAGCTGGGGACCCCCGGAGGCAGATGCGCTCCTGGGGTCCCGGAAGTGGCACATCTCAACCGAAGACCACCCCTGAGCCTCTTCGCGCTATCCCGCCGGTAGCCCGTCCCCGAATGGGATGGGTCCGCCCCCGCCCCCGCCTTCAGTATCGATCCCTCGCCACGGCGGCACCGTGACGGTCCGCGCGCCGGGGTCACCGCCAAGGATGATGCGCCGCAGCTGGGAGTCGTTGGATCGGGTGCCTTCGCGGATGATCCCGCCGGGGTTGGCCTGGACCTGGATGTAGTAGGTCCCGTTCGGCAGGTTCGTGATGTCGAAGGACTGGCCGGGCAGGCCCTGGAAGTAGGTGTCGCCCCAGCCCGTCGGCAGCGTTTCGCGGGTCCAGATCGAGGTTGCCGACCCGCAGGCGGTGCTGAGGCCGATCACGCCCGGGTTCCAGTTCGCGGCGGGGACCGCCAGGTTGATGGCGTCGGTGGGGGCAAGGCAGAACGCCTCTTTCTGGCTCAGCACCACGCGGTGCTTCGACGAGTCCAACAGCCGGTACGCAGCGAACTGCTTGAAGTGCCAGTGCTGGTGTCCCGGCCGGGGATCGTATCCGAGACTGCCGGCACGCACGCGCCCGACGGCCTTCCCGCCCCGATAGAAGTATTGCCATGCATCCATGGTGGGCAGGCCCTGACGGCGGAACCCCTCGACCACCATCGGCGAGGGTCCGGCGTTCCACACGGTGGCACCGAAGTCCAGGTAGTCGGAACCGGGCACCGAGCTTGAGTCCACGCTGATCCCCCACGAGGGGAGCGCGACAAGATCGGGCTGGATGCCGGGGGCTGGGTTGTGGATGATCGGGACGGTGGTGGAGGTGCCTGCGGGCGCCTTCGGCGAGCCCTGCGGGCAGAACGGTGGGCAACCGTTGCTCGAGTCTGTGACGACGGTCATGTCGACGGTGGCGGTCGCGTCGGCCGGGGTCACCTGGAACAGGTTCCGGGCTTTCGGCGCGATCTGCACCGTCACCCGGTAGGTGCCGTCTGGCCCCTTGAACGACGGCCCGTAGTTGAAGACGTTGACGGCCCACCCCTTCTCGATGCCCCAGACCATCCCTTTGGTGAACGGGTTCGAGCCGCAGAACTGGGGATAGCGGGACGTGGGGACGCTGTTGGGGTCGACGCGTTGGACGTCCCACCCGTTCGGGCAGAAGGGGCGGAAGGTGTTCAACACCACGGCGCCCTGCGTATCGGTGACGGTGACGTGGACGAAGTGCGCGAGGCCCTGCCACGTGGGGGACAAGGTCCCCGCAGGGAGCGGGCGCTCGACGGTCGAACCGTTCGCGTCAAGGGTTTGCGTGCCCTGGATCGGCTGCTGGTAGGCGGACCGTTGGCCCTTGATCTCGAACGCTGAGCCCAACGCTTCGACGTAGATACCCGGGTCCACGTAGATGCGTTCGCCCGGATAGCGGGTGATGCTCACACGCTTTGCGGCCGCGAAGAGACGGATCTGCGAAGCAGTGGCGCCGGCGCCGGCGGGAAACGCGGGCAGCACGGCGACGCCGAGCGCGATGACCGCTGCGATAGCGGCGGTCCGGGAACGGTGAGGCATTCGGTCCTCCTAGGAGAGTGGGAACCGGCGAGGCCGGAGCGAAGCGGCGGGTCAGACGCCTCGACGCGCGAGATGGTTCCCCCGCGCGGTGCGAGCGTAGGTCCAGAGCTGCCGGATCCTCGGCAGGCTTCCCCTGCAACGGGTAGGCTCGCACCCCACCGCTCGCGTCGAAGGAGGCTTAGCCATGACCGATCAGCCCACCCGATTCGATCTGAAGCCCGACCAGATCCCGTCGGCCTGGTTCAACCTGATGCCGGACATCGTGGGCGCGGGGATGCAGCCACTTCCCCCATTGAACCCTCAGACGAAGGAACCGATCGGCCCGGCTGACCTCCTCCCGCTCTTCCCGGAGAGCCTGATCATGCAGGAGGTCTCGACCGACCAGTGGATCGACATCCCCGGCGCGGTCATCGACATCTATCGGCTTTGGAGGCCTGCGCCACTCTTCCGCGCGATCCGCCTGGAACAAGCGTTGCAGACCCCCGCGCACATCTACTTCAAGTACGAGGGCGTGAGTCCGGCCGGTTCGCACAAGCCGAACACCGCCGTGCCGCAGGCCTACTACAACAAGGAAGCCGGGATCCGGCGCATCGCCACCGAGACGGGAGCCGGTCAGTGGGGTTCGTCGATGGCCATGGCGTGCAGCATGTTCGGCCTGGAATGCGACGTCTACATGGTGAAGGCCTCCTACGACCAGAAGCCCTACCGCCGGTTCTTCATCGAGACGTTCGGGGGGACTGTCGTGGCCTCGCCCAGCCAGAAGACGAACTCCGGACGGGGGATCTTGGCCGAGCACCCCGACTCCACCGGTTCGCTCGGGATCGCCATCAGCGAGGCGGTCGAAGACGCGGCGACCCACGAGGACACGAACTACGCCCTGGGCAGCGTGCTGGGGCACGTGCTCCTGCATCAGAGCATCATCGGGCTGGAGTCGCAGAAGCAGATGGAGATGGCGGGTGAGGAGCCGGACGTGATCATCGGCTGTGTCGGCGGCGGGTCGAACTTCGCCGGTATCGCCTACCCGTTCATGGCCGAGCGCTTGCGTGGGAACAAGCAGACACGATTCCTTGCCACCGAGCCTGCGGCGTGCCCGACCCTGACCAAGGGGGTGTTCGCCTACGACTACGGCGACACCGCGATGATCGCGCCCATCGTGCCGATGTACACGCTCGGCCATGGGTTCGTGCCGGCGCCCGTCCACGCGGGCGGGCTCCGCTATCACGGTGACGCGCCGTCGCTCTCGCTGCTGGTCAAGGAAGGACATATCGAGGCGAAGGCGTACACGCAGAACAGCGTGTTCGAGGCCGCGATCCAGTTTGCCAAGACGCAGGGGATCATCCCGGCGCCGGAGTCCAGCCACGCCATCCGCGGCGCCATCGACGAGGCCATCGAGGCGCGCGAGGCGGGCGAGGCGCGCGTGATCCTGTTCAACCTCTCCGGTCACGGCGACTTCGACATGTCTGCGTATGACGACTATCTGAACGGCCGTCTGCCCGAGGTGGAGTTCGACCCGGCGGAAGAGGCAACCGCGTTGAAGGATCTGCCCGAGGTCTCGATCCAGGTCTAGCGGGTCAGGGATTCGCGAGCGTCTTGGGGGACAGGCCCAGGTGGGCGATGGCCAGGGCTGCGGTCGCTTGCGCCGCCAACTGGTAGCCCAGGCTGTTGAAGTGGACGCCGTCGGGTTCCCGGATGACGTCGACATGCCCGTTGGGTTCGCGGTGGTAGGTGGTGTAGCCGCCGCTCCGCGTGGCGAACAGGTTCCACGTGTCCAGGTAGGCCGTATTCGGAACCACGCTGGTCATCTCCTCGAAGATGCCGTTCTGGCGCTGCAGCAGGGCGCGGCGGCCCGTGTCGCGAACGATCGGCAGACCGACCCAGACCAACCTGGCCCCGCCCGAGGTGGCGATGCGCGCGAACTCCTGTACGCGCGCGGCGTAGCCGGCCGGCCAGGCGTGCGTGCCAACGGCGACCTGCACGTGACCCTGCCCGTCCACCAGGGCCTGCGCGTCGTTCTCGCCCAGCATCACGATCACCAGATCGGGGCGGTAGTCGTCGACGAGCTGCTGCATCGCCGCGGGCCAATCGAAGTAGTCGGGCCGGGCCAGGCCGGTGGAGATCCGGCCCTGATCGGCAACGCGGACGAGCGTCGGGTCGAACACCCGCTCCGCGTACGTTCCCAGACCGCTCGCGAGCGAATCACCGACGACGACGACGCGAAGCCGGTTGCTGGGCGTGGGCGTGCGGATGGGGCCGGTGGCCGCCGGGGTCGGACTGTTCGCGACGCCGCTGGGGACCGTGGGGATGGTTAGGGTTCCCCCGGGCGCCGTGCCCGCATCCTTGCCCAGGGCGCCGCGCACCGCGTCGGTGGCGCGCGTGATCTGCAGGACGTTGCTGATGGCGGTCAGGGGCGTGAGTCCCGCGATGGATAGGGTTCGGCGGAGTCCCGG
>JBBRTK010000164.1:0-4833 GCA_038244455.1 Actinomycetota bacterium | reverse complement strand
TTCGTGCCGATCTTCGCGAGGCTGAAGATCCACTTCGCCGTCCAGTAGGGGACGCGGGTGCACCCGTGGCTCGCGGCGTAGGTCGGGACGTCCGGCCAGCCGTGGATCGCGCGGAGCCCGTCGAAGTAGCTGGGGTAGTACAGACTGTGCGGACTGTAGCCGGCGATCTTCCGATAGACGTGGAAGGTGCCGTCGGAGGTCGGCGTCGAGGGCTTGCCGGTCGAGACGTGGATGATCGCCTGCACCACGCCGCTCTGAACGGTGGCGAGGACCTGCCGCTTCTGGTCGATCTCGATGTGGAACCCGCTGCCGGTCGAAACCAGCGGCAGCGACCGCGGACTGGCCAACGCGCGCCACACGGACGGCGTTACCGAGTTCGTCCTGGCCATCCCTTGCACCTTGCGGAAGGCGAGCACCGCATCGCCGGTGCGGTAGTCGAACGACCGGTTCACGCCGACCAGGTGGTAGTCGAGGGCGACCAGCCGTTGTTCCAGCAGCAACGCGAAGTCGTTCTCGGTACCTGTGTGCATCTTCGGCAACGGTGTCGTTCGTTGGTCGGTGGTTCGCGTTCCCTCCAGGAGGTCATCGGCGCCGAAGGCTGCCCGTGCGCGGAAACCACCGGGGTCGTTGATCGTGAAGGTCGCGCGGAAGGCGCCGGTCGAGTTCTGCGCCGGCGAACGCGTCGCAACCACCTTGCCGGCGCGCAGCAACTGGACCGTCACGGTCGCGCCGGGTCGAACCGGCAGGGCTGTCCCCGAGACGAGCGCCGTGTCGAAGAGCCGGACGTTCGCGACATGCACGGTGACCACGGCTTGCACGTCGATGTCGACCGGCGGGCTCTGGACCCCTTGCCACACGGCATGGAGCGAGACGCCCCCGGCTGGGACGAACGTGGTCTGGAACGATCCATCGCCTGCGGTCGTCGCGGTTGTGACGACCGCACCGACCGCGTCACGGATCTCGACGGACTCGCCGCTGGTGGCCGGAGTGGTCGCACCCGAGAGGGTCACGGTGTCACCGGCGCTCACCGCTGAAGGATCGGCCGAAAGCGTGACGCCCGTTGCGATCGTGGCACTGTGATCGCGGCCAGGATCGGCCCACGCAGGCTGCGCGGCAACCAGGATCACCACGAGCAACGCAGCCGTGCCGGAAGGGATGCGGGTTCGTCTCACCGCGGGCATGGTACCGGCACCGTGACGCACCGCGGTGGCTGGATCGTAGCGTCCTGGGCTAGACGGCCGGGCCAACGTTGAGGGTTACGGTCTTCGTGTGCGTTCCGTGCGCGTCGACCCACGTGACCGCCACGCGATCGCCGGGAACGTATGCATGCAGGATCGGGCCTAGCGCGACCTCGGAGATCACGGTCTGCCCGCCGATGGATTCGATCACCGAAGGCGCTGTCATCCCTGCCGCGTCCGCCGGGCCCCCGGGTTCCACGCCGACCACCAGCGCTCCCGACGTGGCATGCAACTGTCGTGCGACCTGGGGATCGAGCGGTCGAACCGCGACACCCATGTGACCGCGATCGCCCAGCAGGATGGTTGAACTGGACTGACCGGCCCGGATCTGGTTCACGATGCCCAGGGCCGTGTCCAGCGGGATGGCGTAGCCGGTGATGGTGCCCGGGTTATTGCGGTCGTGCGTGCCACCGGCCGTGATCATCCCGACCACGTGGGCGTTCGTATCCACCAGCGCCCCCCCGGAATCGCCGGGTTGGATCTGGGCGTCGGTCTGGAGCATCCCGGTTAGTTGCTCCGAGCTCCCTCCCGGATTCCCGGCGGTGATGGTTTGGTCGAGGCCCGAGATAGAGCCGGCGACGACGCTGGGGGCCCCGCCGCGTCCCAGCGCGTTCCCGATCCCGAGCACATGGTCGCCGACCGACACACCGGCTGCGTCCGCCGGCGTGATGGTCGGCAGGCCAGTCACACCCTGGACCTGTATCAGGGCGACATCCTGCGTGGGGTCGACGCCGACGACGGTGGCCGTGGAGGTGCCCGAGCGTCCCGCGATCGTCACCTCGATCTTGACGGCCCCTTCCACGACGTGGTTGTTCGTCAGGATCTGGCCGGCGGACGTGAGGATCATCCCGGTCCCCGCCCCCAGGGGCTGCATGCTGCCTGCCGGCGCTCCGAGCACATGCGCGTACGTGTTGATGTCCACGATGGCGGGATCGACGGTCCGGGCGATCGCTGACGGGGTCGTGTCTCCTTCGACCTGTCCGGAGGCGGTGGTCGAGGGCTGCGCGGTGTGATGCGAACCGACCTTCGTAAGGAGCCAGGCGCCCAGGAAGGAGTTCAAGACGAGGAAGGCAGCGAGGATCAGGGAGATACGAGGCTTCGACCTGCGCGGGCGAGCGCTCGGCGGCTCGCTGCCGGGAGTTGCAGGGACGTGCCCGGGCGGCGGGGGCATGCCGGCGTCGGAGCCGAGCCACGTCACGGGTTGAGGACTGGGGTCACGAACGCTATCGGGAGTCTCATTCATGATTGCTGTTCGCTGCGGGTTCCTGTGCGGTTCACGCGGCCGTGATTCACGCTAGCAGCGCCTCCGAGAAAGGATACGGCGCAAGGACACTCGAACCCTCGGCGGTGACCAGGATCTCGTCGCCGAGTTTCACGCCCTCGTGCCCGCCCACCTCGCCGAAGTAGCACTCGACCACCAACGCCATGTTCTCCTTGATCACCCGGTCACCGTTGGACTGAGGGTCCTGCGGGTGACACACACTCGGGCTCTCCTCCTCCAGCCCCACGCTGTGGATCATGCATTCGTACCGCTGCGGTAGGTAGCGCTCCGGGATCTTCGGCGCCATCGCGCCCAGCTCCGCGCACGTCAGGCCGGGCCGGAGCAGCTCCCGCATCCCGGTCAGCCACTCGTATGCGGCGCGGTACAGGTCGCGTTGCTCGCGGGTGGGCGCCGCGTCGCCGGCCGGAAACGTGCGCGAGACGCAGAAGAAGTAGCCGCCGATCCCCACGGTGTCGGTGTCGACGTACACCAGGTCTCCCGGTTGGATCACGCGGTCGGTGGCTTCGGCGCGCCACGGGTTCGTGTTCGGGCCGGAGCAGACGGTGTTCGTAGCGAGATATTCGCCGCCGCCGCGCAGCATCGCGCTGGACAGGACCGCCAGGAGCTCGCGTTCGCTGATGCCGGGAACCAGGGCCGCCTCGAGCGCGCCCAGCATCTGGACCACCAGAGGTCCATTCAGCCGGAAAAGGGCAACTTCCTGCGGGGTCTTCACCTCGCGCGCCTCTTGCGTGAACGGCGAAGCGTCCGTTATGGTGACGCCCGCCTCCTGCAACGACAGCAGCGTGGGCGCGGTCAGACGGTCGACGGCCGCGCGATCGCCCGGCGCGCCGAGTTCACGCATCGCCGCGACGATCTCCTGCGCCCACGAGCGCGCCTCGCCCGCCGCATCGTCGAAGAACTCCGTCGCGTGCATGGGGCGAACGTCCTGCGCCAGCGCGCGCGAGCGATGCACCGAGTTCGCATGTTCGAACAGGATCGGGATGCCGTCCGCGGGTACCACCGCGCAGCGGGCGAACGTGCTCATGCTCCACACCGGCATGGCCGAGGCACCCGTGGCGTAGCGGATGTTCGGCTCGTTGGTGAGGAGGGCGACGTCCACGTGATGCGCGCGCATGGCCGCCTGCAAGCGCGCGAGACGTTCGGCACGAAGTTGGAGGATGTCCACACCGGCTGCAGCGGAGAAGGTCGTCATGGCCGGAAGTCTAGGGGCCGCCGCGCGTGGCATCATCCCGCCATGGCCACTGCGCTTCCGCTCATCCTGCTGCCTCCCTCCGAAGGCAAGGCCGCGAGCGGGAGCGGTCCGCCATGGTCGCCGGGTTCGATGTGGCTGGCGCTGGATCCGCAGCGCGAGGAGACCCTGTCCGCCCTTGCTGCCGTGATGCGAGCGCCGGAGGCCGCGCGGTCCACGCTCCTGGGCGTGAAAGGGAAGGCGCTCGCCGCGGCCACCGCAGCGAACCGCGGGGCCCGAACCGCTCCGACCCTGCCTGCGATCGAGCGATACACGGGCGTCCTCTACGAGGCGCTGGATCACGGATCGCTGTCCGCCGCGCAGCGGAAACGGTTGAACTCGAGCGTCCTCATCTTCTCCGGCCTGTGGGGCGCGGTCGCGCCCGCCGATCCCATCCCGGACTACAAGCTGAAGATGGGTGCGGCGTTGCCGCGCCAGGGCAAGCTCTCCACATGGTGGCGGGGCGATCTGTCTGCGGCGATCGCCGCTCGCGCGGCCGGCCGCACCGTCTGGAACCTCCTACCGAACGAGCATGCGGCCGCATGGGACGCGCCAGCCGGGCTCGCCCAGATCACCGTTCGATTCCTGGAACCACGCTCGGACGGGTCCCTCACCGCGGTCTCACACTGGAACAAGTACCTGAAGGGCGCCCTGGTCCGGTATCTGCTGGCGAACCCCGCCGCGGGTCCGGCCGAGCTTCGCGCGTGGAAGCACCCGTCCGGATTCCGGCTTGATGCTGCGCTCACGGAACGCCGCGCCGGCCTGACGGTGCTCTCCTTGGTGAAGCGCGTCTGACCTCACGCCATCGGGGTAGGCTGCGGCATCGCGGCGAGGGGGCGGATGTGGCGGTCATCACCATCGAGGGTCTTCGCAAGGAGTACCGGCGTCTTCGCCGGCCAACCACGGTGGCTGTCGACGGACTGAACCTGGAGGTTCCCGAGGGCGGTGTGTTCGGGTTCCTCGGGCCCAACGGCGCGGGCAAGACGACCACCATCCGATGCCTGCTCGGTCTGGTGCATCCAAGTGCGGGGAAGGTGCACCTCCTTGGCGCGGATGTCTCGCGCGGACTGCCCGGCGTGATCGGC
>JBBRTK010000163.1:0-4859 GCA_038244455.1 Actinomycetota bacterium | reverse complement strand
GCCGGGATGCCGGACAAGCGCGTCATCGCGATCGACGGCGACGGCTGCTTCCAGATGACCAACCAGGAGCTGGCGACGAGCATCACGGAGAACATCCCGTTCGTCACAGCGATCATCAACAACGGTTCGCTCGGCATGGTCCGTCAGTGGCAGGAGCTGTTCTACGGCGAGCGCTACAGCGGCGTGAACCTGGGGTTCGAATCGACCGAATACGTGAAGCTGGCCGAGGCCTACGGCGAGGTCGGCCTGCGTGCCGAGCGGCCGGAAGAGGTGTACAACGTGATCGAGAAGGCGCTGTCGGTCACCGACCGGAGCGTGGTCATCGACTTCCGCGTGGACCAGCGCGAGATGGTCTTCCCGATGGTTCCCGCCGGACAATCCAACGACGACATCATCCTGGGGCCTGAGGGTTTGAAGCCCGCCAACGATCCCGCGGAGGCACCGATCGCATGAGCGACATGACGCTGCACACCATCTCGGTGATGGTCGAAGACCGCCCCGGCGTGCTCACGCGCGTCGCCGGTCTGTTCGCCGCGCGGGGGTTCAACATCGACTCACTGGCCGTGGGCGCGACCGAGCAGCCGGGGATCAGCCGCATGACGATCGTCGTGCAGGTGGACCGCAAGCCCCTGGAACAGATCACGAAGCAGCTGAACAAGCTGATCAACGTCATCAAGATCCTGGAGCACGACCCCTCCGAGACCGTCGAGCGCGAGCTGATGCTGGTCAAGGTCCGCGCGGCGGGCGAGTCGCGGGCGCGCGTGCTGGAGTTCTGCGATGTGTTCCGGGTCCGCGTGGCGGACGTGACGCACGACTCGCTGACGGTGGAGGCCACGGGTTCGCCGGACAAGTTGAACGCGCTGCTGGAGCTGCTGACCGACTTCGGCATCATGGAACTGGCGCGCACGGGACGGATCGCGCTCACGCGCGGGACGCGCGGCGCGCGAGCGCTCAAGGCCGCGCGAGCGGCGACCGGCACCGACGGCAAGGCGTGGGACGGCGGCGGCGTCTAGCCCGCGGCATCGATCGACACCCCGACCAGGAAGGATCCACCGATGGCGACGATCTACTACGAGAAGGACACCGATGCCTCCGCGCTTACGGGCGACAAGATCGCCGTGCTGGGCTTCGGCAGCCAGGGCCACGCGCACGCGCAGAACCTCCAGGATTCGGGGTTCGATGTCCGGGTGGGGCTGCGGCCGGGCTCGTCCAGCCGGGCGACCGCCGAGGAGGCGGGCCTTCGGGTCCTGGACACCGCGGATGCGGTGGCCGAGGCCGACGTCATCATGTGTCTGCTTCCCGACACCAGCCACGGCAAGGTCTACGACGAGGACATCGCGCCGAACCTGAAGGACGGCGACATGCTGATGTTCGCGCACGGGTTCTCGATCCACTTCGGGACCGTGATGCCGCCCGAGGGCGTGGACGTGACGATGATCGCGCCGAAGGGGCCGGGACATCTGGTTCGCCGGACCTACGAGCAAGGCGTGGGCACGCCGGGATTGGTTGCGGTGCACCAGGATGCGACCGGAAAGGCGCTGCAGCGTGCGCTGGCCTACGGCGCCGGCATCGGCTGCGCGCGTGCCGGGATCATCCAGACCACCTATAAGGAAGAGACCGAGACCGACCTGTTCGGCGAACAGGCGGTGCTGTGCGGCGGGCTCTCCAGCCTGATCAAGAACGGGTTCGACACGCTGGTGGCCGCGGGGTACCAGCCGGAGATCGCCTACTTCGAGTGCCTGCACGAGGTGAAGCTCATCGTGGACCTGATCTACGAGGGCGGGCTCAGCTGGATGCGGCACTCCGTGTCGACCACCGCGGAATGGGGCGACTACATCAGCGGTCCCCGCGTGGTGGACGCGCACGTGCGCGCCGAGATGGAGGGCGTGCTCTCCGACATCCAGGACGGTACGTTCGCGAAGAAGTGGATCGCCGAAGCAGATGCAGGGTTCCCCGAGTACGAGCGACTTAAGGGCGAGGCGCGCACGTCCCAGCTGGAGAGCGTGGGACGCGATCTGCGCCAGATGATGCCCTGGTTGGAATCGGACAAGAAGGTGGCCCCGGAATGAGTGATGGCAACGTAGGAGACGTAGTGCGGATCTTCGACACCACGCTGCGCGACGGCGAGCAGGCTCCCGGCATCGCGCTCACCAAGTCCGAGAAGGTCGAGATCGCCGAACAGCTCGCCCGCCTGAACGTCGATATCCTGGAGGCGGGGTTCCCGGTCTCCTCGCCGGGGGAGTTCGACGCCGTGGCGGAGATCGCCTCCAGCGTGAAGGGTCCGGTGATCGCGGCGCTCGCGCGCACTGCCACCGGCGACATCGAACGCGCGGCCGAGGCGCTGAAGGGCGCGGACCGCTGGCGCATCCACACGTTCATCTCCACTAGCGACGTGCAGCGTGAGTCGATGCTGAAGATGAGCCCGACCCAGGTGCTAGACGCCATCCGCGAGAACGTGACGCTCGCGAAGTCCTACACGGAGGACGTGGAGTTCAGCGCACAGGACGCCACGCGCACGCCGCTCGACTTCCTGCTGGAGTGCTACAAGCTGGCCGTGGAGTGCGGGGCGACCACGATCAACGTGCCCGACACGGTGGGCTACGCCACGCCGACGGAGTTCGGTGAGCTGATCCGGATCGTGCGCGAGGCCACGCCCGATGACGTGGTCATCTCCACGCACTGCCACAACGACCTGGGTCTGGCCGTCGCGAACTCGCTGGCAGGGATCGAGAACGGCGCCGGACAGGTGGAGGTCGCGGTCAACGGCATCGGCGAACGGGCCGGGAACTGCAGCCTGGAAGAGATCGCGATGATCATCCGCACGCGCGGCCAGGCGCTGAACAAGCAGCACGCGCTCAACGTCAAGGAGATCGTCCGCACCAGCCGCCTGGTCGCCATGACCACCGGCTACACCGTGCAGCCGAACAAGGCCGTCGTGGGCTCCAGCGCGTTCGCGCACGAGAGCGGCATCCACCAGCACGGGGTGCTCTCCAACCGCGCGACCTACGAGATCATGGATCCCGTCGAGATCGGGTTGGAGGGCAACTCGCTGGTGCTGGGTAAGCACAGCGGGCGCCACGCGTTCATCGATGCATTGGGCAAGCTGGGGATCACGCTGGAAGAGGCGGCGTTGAACCGTTCGTTCGCGCGGTTCAAGGATCTGGCGGACCGGAAGGTGCAGCTCACCGACCAGGATCTGACCGCGATCGTGGCCGAGGAGATCGGCACCGCGGGCGAGGATCTTCTGGTGATGGAGTCGTTGCAGATGGGCGGCGGCACGCACCTGCAGCCGCGCGCCACCGTGAGACTGCGAAAGGGTGAGGAGGTCACCGAGGAGTCCGCGATGGGCGACGGGCTCATCGACGCCGTCATGGGCGCCATCCAGCGGGCCTCAGGTGTGGAGGGACGACTCGTGAACTTCCACGTGTCTTCGGTCACCGGCGGAACCGACGCCCTGGGTGACGTGGTGGTGCAGCTCGAGGTGGACGGTCGGCGCGTGACCGGCCGCGGTGTGGCCACCGATGTGGTGGAGGCCAGCGCGCGCGCCTACCTGGCCGCGATCAACCGGGCGCTCGCGGTCACCAGCGCCCCCGCGCCCGCGAGCAATCAGGAGACCCCGTGAGCCGCAGCCACACCATCGGCGTGATCCGGGGCGACGGCACGGGACCCGAGGTCGTGACCGAGGCCCTGAAGGTCATGGAGTCCGTTCGCGACGGGTTCGAGACCTCGCTGGTGGAGTTCGACCTGGGGGCAGACCGGTACCTGCGGACGGGGGAGACGCTTCCGGACGACGAGCTTGCGCGGATGCGGACGTGCGACGCGATCCTGCTGGGCGCGGTGGGCGATCCGCGGGTCAAGCCCGGCATCCTGGAGCGCGATCTGCTGCTCCGAGCCCGGTTCCAGCTGGACCAGTACGTGAACCTGCGGCCGGTGGTGCGGTATCCGGGGGTGAAGACACTGGTGCCGTCGCACTCCGAGGACGACGTGAACTTCGTTGTGGTTCGCGAGAACAGCGAGGGGCTCTACAGCGGCGCGGGCGGGTTCCATCGCAAAGGGACCGAGCACGAAGTGGCAGTGCAGGAATCGATCAACACCCGCCACGGCGTGGAGCGGATCGTTCGGTACGCGTTCGAGTTGGCACGCACTCGTCGGAAGAAGCTCACCCTGGTCCACAAGACGAACGTGCTCACGTTCGCGGGGGATCTATATCAGCGAGTGGTGGACGAGGTCGGCGCGGCCGACTACGCGGACGTCGAGACCGACTACGTGCACGTGGACGCGGCGTGTATCTACTTCCTGGACTGGCCCGCGCGCTTCGACGTCATCGTCACCGACAACATGTTCGGCGACATCATCACGGACCTGGGGGCGATGATCCAGGGCGGGATGGGGATCGCCGCGGGCGGCAACATCAACCCGATCGGCGTCAGCATGTTCGAACCCATCGGAGGGACCGCGCCGGACCACACGGGCAAGGGGACCATCAACCCGCTCGCCGCGATCGGCGCGGCGGAGATGCTGCTCCGGCAAGTGGGGGAGGCCGACGCGGCCGCGCGTATCGACCAGGGCATCCGCACGGCGACCCAGAAGATGGCGTCCATGCGCGCGGGCGAGATGGGCATGTCCACGGGCGAGGTCGGCGACCTCGTGGTGGAAGGGGCGGCCCGATGACGCCGATCCCCTCGACCGTCGCGCCGTCCGTCGAGCTGTACGACACGACGCTCCGCGACGGCGCCCAGGGAACAGGCTTCAGCTACTCCATCGACGACCGGCTCCGCATCCTGCACAAGATCGACCAGCTGGGCGTCCCCTTCATCGAAGGCGGCTGGCCCGGCGCGAATCCCCGCGACACCGAGTTC
>JBBRTK010000162.1:0-4959 GCA_038244455.1 Actinomycetota bacterium | reverse complement strand
GTGATCGACGTGGCTCGGCGACGGCTGGAAGTCCTCCCACCGCAGGAACAGCCGGACGGAGTCCATGCCGGCCGCGCCGATCAGCTGGAAGTCGCGCGCAACTTCACCGGCGTCGAACCGAGGCCACCAATCCATCGCCGTGCGGGCGGGCCAGTAGTTGACCCCGAGCCGGAACGGCGCCGCTTCAGCCGGCATCGGTGAGCCGAAGGTAGAGGGCGAGGTACTCGTCTACCATCCGCGAGACGTCGAAGTGTTCTTCGACCGAGGCGCGGACGTTCGCGCGGTCCAGGCCACGCGCGGCCTCGATCGACGCCGCGGCCCCCTCGGGCGAGTCCACCAGGAATCCGTTCACGCCAGGAGAGACCAGCTCCGGCATCGAGCCCCGCCGCATCGCGATAACCGGTGTCCCGCACGCCATGGCCTCGATCACGCTGAAGCCGAAGGGTTCGTTGAAGTTGATCAGGTGCAGCAGGGCGATGGCACTGCCGAGCAGCTCGCGGCGTTCCTCCGGTCCTACCGACCCGACGTAGTGAACATGTTTCCCGTCCACGCGGGGCGCGATGTGTTCGTCGAAGTAGGGCTGATCGTGGACGATGCCCGCGATGGTCAGTGGCAGTCCGACGCGGGCCGCCACGTCGATGGCCTCCGCAACACCTTTGTCAGGATGGATGCGGCCGAAGAACAGGAGCGAGTCACCGGGCTGTGTGCTCAGCGGGAACCGCGCCATCTCGATGCCGTGGTGGATGGTCGCGGCGTACGTGAGCGCGGGGTGCCGGTCGGCGTCGCTGATCGCGACGTAGGCGCACCGGTCGTTGTAGCGTTCGAACACCGGAACGATCCGCTCCGAGGAGAACCCGTGGATCGTTGTGACCAGCGGCGTGTCCACCAGCCGGCTGTAGGTGAGCGGCAGGAAATCGAAGCTGTTGTGGATGATGTCGAACTCATCGGCGCGTTCGAATACCGAGGCGATGTGGAGCGCCTCCCATACCTTCGCGTCCAGGCTGGGATCTTCGGAGTAGCCGCGCGCAAGGGTGCCCACCAGGTGCGCGGAGGTCACCGAGTCGGCGGTGGCGAACAGCGTGACATCAACGCCACGCCTGACCAACCCCTCGGTCAGCAGCGAGACGAACTGTTCCCACGGGCCGTAATGGCGAGGCGGCACGCGCCAGGAGATCGGCGCAAGCATCGCCACCCGCAACCCGTCTGCCATGCCCCCGACCCTAGCCGCTCCCAAGTGCATGGGGTCGGAGCGGCCGCCCTCCGTATGCTGATGGGGTGAGCGACCTCCCGATATCCGACCGGCTCCTGCGCGCGCTCAGGCGTGAGCCCGTGGATCGCACTCCCGTGTGGTTCATGCGGCAGGCCGGCCGCTACCTGCCCGAGTACCGCGAATTGCGAGGCGACCGGGACATCCTGGAGACCTGCAAGGACCCGGCGGCCGTGGTCGAGGTGACCCTCCAGCCGCTGAAGCGGATGCCCTTGGACGCGGCGATCCTCTTCAGCGACATCATGGTCCCGCTTGCGGCGGTGGGTCTGCCGATCCGCATCGAACCCGGCCGCGGACCGGTTGTCGACGCGCCGCTGCGGACCGCGCGGGACCTCGAGCGGCTGCGTCCGCTGGAACCCGAAACCGATGTTCCCGAGGTCCTGGAAGCCATCCGGCTGCTCCGAGCCGAGCTGACCGTTCCCTTGATCGGGTTCGCCGGGGCGCCGTTCACCCTGGCCAGCTACCTCATCGAGGGCGGTCCCTCCAAGAACCACGAACGAACGAAGGCCCTTCTCCTGGGCGAGCCCGCGGTGTGGGGCGAACTGATGCGCCGGCTCACCGACATCGTCGCGGCCCACCTTGTGGCGCAAGCGGGTGCCGGCGCGCAGGTTCTTCAAGTCTTCGACTCGTGGGTTGGCGCACTGCACCCGGACATCTACCGACGCGCGGTGCAGCCGCACGTGCGCGAGCTGTTCGAACGGTTGAAGGGGCTCGGTGTGCCACTGATCCACTTCGGGGTCGGCACGGGGGAGTTGCTGGACGCGATGGCCGAGGCCGGGGGCGACTGCATCGGCATCGACTTCAAGACCCCGCTGGACGACGGGTGGGAGCGCGTGGGCGGGCCGGGCGTTCGCGCGGTGCAGGGCAACCTGGATCCGGCCGCGCTGCTCGCGCCCTGGGAGGCCACCGAACGCGAAGTTCGCGCGGTGCTCGCGGCTGCAGGGGGACGTGATGGACACGTCTTCAACCTCGGACATGGCGTCCTGCCGCCCACCGATGTGGCACAACTCCAGCGGGTGGTCGACCTGGTCCACTCCCACACCGAAAGGACCCCAGCGTGACCGACCCCACGCCCATCGGCGTGCTCGTCATGGCCTACGGCACCGCGAGCGGCCCGGGCGACATCGAGCGTTACTACACCGACATCCGAGGTGGCCGAACCCCTACCTCCGAACACCTGGCACAGCTCAAGGATCGCTACGCGGCGATCGACAACGCGTTCCCGCTGATCGACACCACCCGCGCCCAAGCCGAAGGCCTGGTCGAACTTCTAAACGCCGGCGCTGACGGACGCACCTATCGCGCGTACCTGGGAATGAAGCACTCGGAGCCGTTCATCGCCGAAGGGCTCGAACGGATGCGTGCAGACGGCATCCGGGACGCGATCGGCATCGTCATGGCGCCCCACTGGTCGGGCATGTCCGTCGAGACCTACATCGAACGCGTCGAGCAGGACGTGGAGGCCGGCGGCAGCCCGCGGTTCACCTTCGTGCGCGAGTACGGATCGCACCCGGCCTTCGTCCGGTTCCTTGCGGGCCGGGTTCGCGAGGCGCTCAACATGCTGGACGTCGCCGTCCGGGTGAACACCGCCGTGATCTTCTCCGCGCACTCCTTGCCCGTGCGAACGCTCGAGGACGGGACCCAGCGCTGCCTGCGATGCGATTGCGAGGCGGTGTGCCGCTACGACGCGGGCCTGCGCGCCACCGCCGATCTGGTCTCCGCCGAACTGGGGGGCCTGGCCAGCTACACCACCGCCTGGCAGAGCGCTGGCCGGACCGCCGACCCCTGGTGGGGCCCGCCCGTTGAGGACGTGATCGTGCAACAGGCGCGCCAAGGCCGCAGCGCGGTGGTGGTCTGCAGCGCAGGCTTCGTGGCCGATCACCTGGAGGTGCTCTACGACCTGGATATCGAAGCGAAGGCGCTTGCCGAAGAGGCCGGCATCGCGTTCAGCCGGACCCGGATGCCGAACGCCGACCCGGAGTACCTGAACGTGCTGGCGGCCGTGGTCCGAGAGCAGCTGGCGGGAGCGCGCGCGTGAGGGTGCTGGTGGTGGGTGGGGGCGTGAGTGGACTGACCGCCGCGTACCGCCTGCACCGAGATGGCGCCGACGTCACTCTTTTGGAAGCGAGCCAGCGCCCTGGCGGACGGATCGGGTCCGTCGATGTCGGCGGGATCGAGATGGAGACCGGGCCCGACTCGATCCTGGCGCGCAAGCCCGCGGCGGTCGACCTGTGCCGGGAGCTGGGCTTGCCGCTGGTTTCCCCGGGCGCCAGTGGGGCGATGCTGTGGACCAAGCGCGGCCTCACGCCGTTCCTCAAGGACGCGCCGTTCGGTATCCCGGGAGATGTGGGTGATGTGCTGCGGTGGCCGGGGCTCTCCAGGGCCGGGCGGCGCCGCGCGCTGCGCGATCTCCTGATAGGCAAGAGGAAGGACGGCGCCGAGGAATCGCTCGGTTCGCTGCTCCGCCGGCGCCTGGGCGACGAAGCGACCGACCGCGCGGTGGCCCCCTTGCTCGCGGGGCTGTACGCGGGTGACATCGACCGGCTTTCCGCGTCGGCCACCTTCCCCGAGCTGAGCGCGTGGGAACGCTCGCAGGGGAGCCTCCTCCGTGGTTCGCAGGCGGCCAAGCGGAACGCCCGGGACGCCGGGAACGGGAAGCCGCCGCCGATGTTCGTCAAGCCTCGCGACGGGATGGCGTCGTTGACGGATGCGCTCGCGCGCGCGCTGGGTGATCGTGTTCACACCGGAGTCCTCGCCGAGTCGATCGCCGCCATGGGCCCGGGATACTCGGTGCGCACCGCCGATGGTGAGGTGTTGCAAGCGGACACCGTGATCGTCGCAACGCCCGCCGCGGCCGCTGCCGCGCAACTCCGCGACCTGGCCCCGGCCGCCGCAGAGGAACTGGAGGCGATCCGACTGGTCTCCACCAGCGTGGTGTCGTTCGTCTACGGCGAAGGAACGCAGAGCGCGCTGGCGGAGGGGACGGGGTTCGTGGTGCCGCGCGGGATGGCTCCGATGACCGCGGCCACCTGGGTCAGCAACAAGTGGCCCGACCCGGCGTTCGGCACCAGGGCGCTGGTGCGCTGCTTCGTCGGTGCCGCGGGCGAGGAGGACATCCTGGACGCACCCGACCAGGACATCATCGACGCGTGTGCCCGCCACCTGGCGGCGGTCGTTCCCCTGCCGGAGAACCCGGAAGCGGCCGTGGTGGTTCGGTGGCCGGCCTCGATGCCCCAATACGAAGTTGGCCATGCGGCGCGGGTCGAACGCATCCGTCAGCACCTTCCCGAAGGTATCTTCGTGATCGGCAACGCGTACGACGGCGTCGGGATCCCCGACTGCGTGCGCGCTGCCACCGACATCGCCGGCCGGCTGCTCGCACGCACGGGAGCGCCCGAGGACGGCCCGAAGGAGCAGGCATGAGCGAGCCCACCAGCGAGTCCGTCTACGCCCTCTACCCCGTGTTCATGTCCACGCCCGACTACCGGGAGGCGTTCGCCGACGCGGACGACCTGGCGCGCGCCGCCCGCGAGGTGGAGGATCTGCTCAAGCGTTGGGAAGGCCGAGTCGAGTGCCGTGGCACCTACTCAACCGTCGCCTTCCGCGCCGACGCCGACCTCATGCTGTGGGTTCACGGCGGAGCGCCCGAGGACATCCAGACCTTCTTGGTCGAGTTCCGCAGGACCGAGGCG
>JBBRTK010000161.1:0-4967 GCA_038244455.1 Actinomycetota bacterium | reverse complement strand
CGGCCGTCGCCGCATGGAGAGGATCCCCGTTAGGTGCGATCGTGGATGCGTGCCACCCGTTGCCCACGGCGCGCTACCTCATCTTCCATTCCTATGGCCTGGACAGCACAGGCCGGCACCCGTTCTACGAGTCCATGGATCTCGACCAGGCGCGACACCCGCAGACGATCCTCGCGTATGAGATGAACTTCGAGGCCCTTCCGGTCGCGTACGGCGCTCCGCTCCGTTTACGCGTGGAAACGGAGCTCGGTTTCAAGATGGTCAAGTGGCTGCGCCGGATCGAGCTCGTCGAAGACTACCGGGGGATGGGCGAAGGCCAGGGCGGCTCACGTGAAGACAACATGTACTACGAGCAGTCGGTCGGGATCTAGGTTGAGCCCTGGACCGTTCACGCGGATCCACGACGTGAGCCCTGCGCTGCCGAGCGGCGGTGCGCCGGTCGCGTCCGCGCCAAGACCTGCTTGTGAGTCAACGGCGCCGATTCTCTTCGTCGGCTCAGGCCCGTGGGGTCGGAAACCCGGATTCGCGATTGCCGAGTGGTCTACTCTGCGTCGCGAGATAGAACTCGGACCACAGATCGCGATGCCTAGACGACGGAGCACTAGGTCTTCTCCGTCGGGTACAGAAATGCAGCCAGTCCGACCACGACGGCTCCGGCGATGATCGCGATGTTGCGTCGGTGATCGGGGTAGATCTTCCACATCCACCCCAGCATCCCCGGGACCTGTCGGACCCGGGCCGCGCAGATGCGCGAGTTCTGCTGACCCGGCTCGACGTGCTCCTTGACGAGGGCAGTGACCCGCGTCGACCGGAAGATCGGTCGTACCGGCTAGGAGCGCTCGAACGGCGCCGGCGACCCGCTGAGAAGCCCACTCGGTGATTCGCGGTAGGCTCAAATCGGCGACGTCCGGTTCTCGGGGCAGGTCCTCAGCCGGCCGCGCCGCGGAGGCACGCCATGTCCGAGCCATCGACCCGTGAGCTCCCCACTCCGCCCGTCCGCCATCGCTTCGACCGGATCGACCGGACCATCACGGCGGCGCTGGCACGAGCGAGCGTCCCGGTCCTCCGGATCGGCCTGGGCGTGGTGTTCCTGTGGTTCGGGGCGCTGAAGTTCTTCCCGGGGCTCAGCCCCGCCCAGGACCTCGCCGCCCGGACGATCGAGGAGCTCAGCGGCGGGCTCATCGCGCCTGCCGTGTCGCTGCCGGTCCTGGCTGCCTGGGAGAGCCTCATCGGGCTCGGACTCCTGACCGGCCGGTTCCTCCGGGCGACGCTGTTCCTGCTTGCGCTCCAGATGATTGGCACGCTCACACCGCTCATCCTCTTCCCGGCCGAGACGTTCACGCGGTTTCCGATCGTGCCCACGCTCGAAGGTCAATACATCATCAAGAACGTCGTACTGATCGGTGCGGCGATGGTCGTCGGCGCCACGGTCCGGGGTGGAGGACTCGCTCCGGAGCGGGCGCCCTCCATCGACTGACCGGGGACGCCCTGATCGAACCCCTCCTCCACCGTCGATCGCGACTCGCGCCTGACTATTGGGATGCCGTGGCTTCCCGAGACCTGACGTTCCCGGCTTCTGCTGGCCCCTCCTGACTACCGTGACCGCTCGGGGCTTCACACGCTCGTGCTTGCCGCTGCGGGGATGGAGCGGGTCATCGAGATCAAGCTGACGAGCGAGGAGCAGGCCGAGTTCGAACGGTCGGCGGCCGCCGCAAGGGAGCTCGTCGACAAGCTCGCCGCGCTTGTCGACGAGCGTGCCGGTCAAGTAGCCCATGCGCACGGTTCAATGCGAAATGCGCTTGTAACATGAACTCGGTTGACGCCGCAGCCCGCCGGAAATAGCGTCGGTGGTCCAGCGACAGGATGCGCCCCGCGGAGCACCGAGGGGGGACCGGTGCCCGGCGCACTTGCCTCACACGTGCAGGAGGAGCCCCATGTTACGTCGAACCGTCGTCCATCAATCCACCGTACTCGCCGCCCTCCTGTTGATTGCCATTACGCTGCCCGCGTCGGCAGCTGGTGGCGACACCCTTGTCACCGTCGGCAGCCCGGATACTCCGTTCGCCCAGAACAAGCAGAATGAGCCCGCAGTCGCCGTTGACGCCAACCACCCACTCGTCCTTGCAGCCGGATCCAATGACGAGATTGACCTGGAGGCCTGTGCGGCTGGGAATCCCACCACCTGCCCCTTCACCGCGGGCGTCGGCGTGTCCGGGATCTACTTCTCCTTCGACGGCGGCGCGAGCTGGACCCAGCCGACCTACCGTGGCTGGACCGCTCGCGATTGCCTGGGGCCCGCGGCTTGCACCGCCGGTGTCGGTCGCATCGGCACCCTGCCGAAGTACTACGAGAATGGCCTGGTCTCGGGCGGGGACGCGGCGCTGGCATTCGGACCACGCCGCGGCACGAACGGCAAATTCTCGTGGGATAACGGCTCCCGCCTCTACTACGCCAACCTCGCGTCCAACTTCCCTGGCACGGCGGCGTTCAAGGGGGCCGAGGCCGTCATGGTCTCCCGGACCGACGATCTAGCCGCCGCGGCCGCCGGTGATGCGAACGCATGGAAGGATCCGGTCGTCGTCTCCCGCCAGAGTTCGGCCACGTTCTCCGACAAAGAGCAGATCTGGGCTGACAACGCGGCGATCAGCCCGTTCTTCGGGAACGTCTACGTCTGCAACGTCGCGTTCCGAAGCAACGGCCTCGGTGGAGCGCCGGAACCCGTCATGGTCGCTCGATCGACCGATGCCGGCGATACCTGGACGCAGCGGCAAATTAGCGCCGCAACGAATACGAACCAGACCGGCGGTCGCCAGGGTTGTGCCGTCCGAACCGACAGTGGGGGAACGGTCTACGTGTTCTGGGTCGGAACGGACATCGCGACCCGCGGCACGGTCTTCTTCATGAGCCGCTCGTTCAACGGTGGCGCCACGTTCGACCGACCTCGGATCGCCATGCGCGTGACGGACGTTGGTCATTCCGATCCGAATACCGGACGGTTCAGCTTCGACGGCGTTGGCGGGGCTCGGACGAGCACCTTTCCGACAGCCGACATCGCCAACGGGGCGCCGACGGGGGCAGATGCCACCGATGAGATCGTGCTCGCGGGACCGGATGGCCTGACCCCGACCGACACGAACCGAGGCCCGAATGAGCGAGTCTCAGTTCGTTACTCGCTCACGGGAGGCAACACCTGGCACGATGCCGGGAGTGCGTCTCCCGCCAGCGACCGCCCGGATTTCCCGGCGATCGCGATCTCGCCGAACGGGACTGACGCGTACCTCGTCTACGACAACTTCCTTCAGGTCTGGCAGTCGACCACGGCCCATCCGCGGTTGATGCAGGGCGTCGTGCGCCATGCGGACGTTGCCGCCAACGGCTCGATCGGAGCCTGGGGCGATCTCCATCGCGGTCCGACGGGCGACGCGCGCGGCTCCAGCCAGAACGGTCTCACGGCCGAATTCCTCGGTGACTACAACTATGCGGTCGCGACGCGCGACTACGGAAGCGCCGTCTGGAACGATGTCCGTGGTGCCGCGGATTGCCCAGCAATCGATGCCTATAGGCAGTCGATCGCGAACGGTGCTCCGATCGCAAAACCGGCACCTGGCACCGACTGTCCCCCCACGTTCGGGAATTCCGACATCTACGGCGGCAGCTACGCGAATCCGACACCATAAGGTCGCCATCGATCTCACGTAGCCGAGGGAGGCCTCCGGTTCGCCGGAGGCCTCTCTCGTTGTGTGGCGCTGCCCGTGGGTTCGAAAACCCCGATTCTCGATCGGACAGCCCGGTACGATCGGCCGATGCTGTCCCTCTTCTACCTCGTCGTCCGCGCCCTCGTCCGTCTCCTCGTCAGCGGTGTCCAACGTGGCCGAGACGACGGGTTGAAGGACCTCGAGATCCTGGTCCTCCGTCACCACCTCGCCGACCCGCCATGGCGCTTCATCAACAAGACCGGCAAAGTCGCACCGGAGCACAAGCGCCTCCACCGGTACACCACCATGACCGTGCAGGAGATATGCGATCTGCCGGTACAGGGATACGCCGACGAACCCTGCACCTGTACCTCTGGGTCCCGAAGGCGCTCGTAGCAGACGGGCTCGATCGAAGTCACGAAGGCGTGGGGCTTCACCTACAAGTTCAACCTCGTCTAGTACAAGGTCCGGAAGGACGGCGGGCCAGACGGTAGAGGGGTCGGGTTCTCCTTCCGCAACCTGAAGGAACTGGTGCTGTTTGGGACGCGCGGGTCGACGCGTACGCTCGATGTGGGCCGCCGACACGTGAACTCGCTTCTCTCGCAGAAGCGCGAGCACTCGCGCAAGCTGGAGGAGCTGTACCCGGCAGCCTCTGGCGAATTCGCCGCATCGATGGCGAGGACGCGGCTGAACGCCCGCCAGAGTCAACGGTCGTGCCGTTCTACCTCGGCCAGTACTCCACCTGGGCCCCCGGGCTGATCGGCGTCATTGCCGGGGCCTTGCTGCTGATTCGACGGGTCCTCTTCGTCGGCGATGACCAACGTGAGCTCCCGCCCCGGGCAGTCTGTGGACGGGACTGACATGCCGATGGCACTCCGCGACCCGAAGCCGGACCCTGGACACAGTCCCCCGTCGACGAACTAGGGTCGAGCATCCGCCACCATGGCGCGCCGAACAGGAAACGGAGATTCATCTCGTGCGTAGAACCAGGTACATTGCGGGGGCGGGCTCGCCACGCGCTGGGGCGCGGCACACGGGAATACGCCGAGGCGTCGGCCCTCGAGCGCTTCCGGATCGCCGAGGTGTGGCGGCTGGCCGACGCACCGAAGTAGCCTAGACGGGCCTCGGGCGGCCCGGATGGCGCCCCGCGGGACGTTCGGTTATTGACTAGCAAGGAAGTGTGCAACTGACGAAGGCCGGTCACACCGGGCTACCTGTCTTCAACCGCAGTCTCTCGTAGGGAGTCTGACCGCCAAGACCGCCGAGTGGGCG
>JBBRTK010000160.1:0-5020 GCA_038244455.1 Actinomycetota bacterium | reverse complement strand
CTCCTAGGTCAGACGGGCAACCGGCCGCGGACCGTTGTGCCCGCGCCCGGCGTGCTCTCGACGCCCAGCGAGCCGCCGATCGCATCGAGCCGGTCGCGCATCCCTTGGAGTCCGGTCCCGTACGCCGTGTCGTTCGCGTCGAATCCGTCTCCATCGTCGGTGACCACGAACTCGAGGTGCCCGTCGGTCCTTGCCAGCGACACCGTGGCCGCCGAGGCGTTCGCGTACTTCGCGATGTTGTTGAGCGCCTCCAACACGCAGAAGTAGGCGGTTGCTTCCACATCGGGGGAATAGCGGTCGACGTCCTGCGCGCTCACGGAAACGGGCAAGGCGGCCTTACGCGCCTGCCCCTCGAGTGCGACGACGAGACCTTTGTCGGCCAGCAGCGGCGGGTAGATCCCGCGGGCAAGGTCGCGGAGGTCCTCGAGCGCGGTCGTCGAGGCCGCCTGCAGTGAGCCGACGAGGTCGATCGCCTTCGCCGGGTCGCGTTCGATCATGGTTTGCAGGATCTTGAGCTGGACGGTGAGGGCGACGAGTTGCTGTTGCGCGCCGTCGTGGATGTTGCGTTCGATCCTTCGGCGCTCCTCGTCCTGCGCGGCGACCAGTCGCTGGCGCGACGAGCGGAGGTCGTCGATCAGGCGGACGTTGCGGAGCACGAGCCCGGCCTGTGCGGCCAGGTCCTGCACCAGGCGTTCCTTCGCGGGATCCATCGGATCGTTCGCGGGCATCGCGACGGCGAGCGCGCCCAGGAGCTCTCCTTGGTGACGAACCTCGACCGCCGTCTCGCGTTCGAAGTCGGGGAGCGAATCTCCGGTCATCTTGAGCGAGAGGCCGGCCGGCGGGTCCGGCCAACCGGCGACCGCGCGGAGTGCGGCGCCCTGCTTCAGCCAGACAGCCGAGCGCTCAGCGCCGACGCCGCCGGCTAGGAGCTGCGCCATCCTTGGCAGCACATCTTCGGTCGAGTACGTCTCGCCGATCCGGCCGGAGAAGTCGGTGAGTACCTCGTATGGCGTCGCTCGCCCCCCGTAGACGAGTCGATCGGCGAGCCTTCGGGCGCGGCTCCGCACCGGCACGAACAGGAGGCCGATCACCACCCCGAGAAGCACCGGACCGGTCCGCAAGCTGCCTCCAGAGCCGACGATGACGAGTGGAAGACCGACTGCCAACAGCAGGAACGCCGCCACCAACGTCACGACCACGATCGCGCCGACGACCGCCTTCCTGATGACGATGTCCAGGTCGTAGAGCCGGTACTTCAGGATCGCCACCGTACAGGCGAGCGGCATCCCGAACGCCAGCGTGACCGCGAGCGCGATCACGATCGCTGCGAAGATTGGTGCGTCCTGCGCGCTCTTCGGGAGAAAGGCGGCTCCCAGGAAGGTGAGCAGGACGCCCAGCACCAATTCGATGGTTGCCAGGGTGCCCACGGCCGCCAGCCAGCGGATCTGCTGTCGCTCTTCTCCTTCGCCGCGCTTGTAGCGCCCCCGCAAGGCGACGACCGACAGCAATGCGCACATGAGGGTCAGCAGCGTGCCGATACCGATGAGCCAGTCGACACCGAACGGCAGAGACACCGGGTTGGGCACGACGATGCCCCACTCGACGAAGTTGTTCATGGAGGGATCCGGGTTCAAGGCGGCCCCCAGGATCGCCGCGGTGACTGAGGCCGCCATCACCCAGAGAAGGATGCGCGCGCGCCGGGTCGGCGGCCGACCGTCCGGGAAGAGCAGGAACACGAACGGGACCACCGCGGCCGCGGGGTATAGGACCCAGTTAGCGATCCACCCGAATGCCAGTCCTGCCACGCCGTGCGGGTCGTGGCGAAGCAGCGGCACGGCGATCGCACTAGACACTCCAGAGATCACGATGATCACGGCCGCACCGGTGAACAGCCAGCCGATGGTGTTGTGACGATCCCGGCGCAACACCATCGTGCCCAACACCGCGAAGAACACGGCAACGGTTCCCGCCGCGATCGAGAACCCGATCAAACCGGGCGGCGTCCTCCCGGCGATGAGCGCTCCCATCAGTATGTTCACCGCCGAGCCGACCACCACGAGAGCGACGATGGCGGCGGCCGCCGACCGACGGAGTCCGGTTCCGGCGCCGGTGCCCGCGCCGACGCTCCGCGCCTTCATGGCATCTCGCTGACGCTCGCGGGCAGGAGTCCCTTAACGGTGGTGCCGCTCCCCGGCGTACTCTCAACATGCAGGGAGCCGCCGATCGCGTCGAGGCGGTCGGCCATCCCCTGGATACCGGTGCCGTAGGCGGTCGTCCCGGTCTCGAACCCGTCACCGTCGTCGATGACCTCGAATGTCAGGAGTCCGTTGTGACCCTCGAGCCGGACGGTTGCATTCGCGGCGTTCGCGTACTTCGCCACGTTCTGGAGCGCCTCTAGGACGCAGAAGTACACCGCCGATTCGACGTCCTGGGCATAGCGGCCGAGGTCATTCGCTTCGACCTTGGTCGGGGTCGCGGCCCTTGCTGCTTGGGCGGTGAGCGCCGAGGTCAGGCCCTTGTCCGCGAGTAGCGGCGGGTAGATACCGCGGGCGAGGTCGCGCAGGTCGTCGAGAGCGCTGCTGGTTTCGTTCTGGAGTTGTGCGAGCAACTCGCGTGCTTTATGCGGGTCGCGGTCGACCATGGCGTCGGCCAGGCGGATCTTGACAGCCAGCGCCACCAATTGTTGCTGCGCGCCGTCGTGGATGTTGCGCTCCAGGCGCCGCCGCTCCTGGTCTTGGGCACCCACCAGACGTCGGCGAGACGCCCGAAGGTCCTCCACCAGCCGGACATTGCGGAGGGCCAAGCCCGCCTGTGCTGCAAGGCTCTGTACCAGGCGCTGCTTGGCCGGGTCCATCGGATCCTTCGCAGACATGCGGAGGGTGAGCGCGCCGAGGGACTCGCCTTGGTGTGAGACCGGGAACGCGTCCTCACCCCCGGGAAACGCTGGGAGCTCGTCACCCGTCATCGTGAGGTCAGCCGCTGAGGGCAGACCGCGTGGGAATCCCGCAACGGGGTTGAGGCTGGAGCCCGATCGCAGCCATACCCGGGCCTCTTCCGCGCCGATGCTTGTCGCGACCAACTCTGCCATCCGTGGAAGAACGTCGTCGATCGAGTAGGTGTTGCCGACGCGCTCGGAGAACTCACTCATCACTTCGAAAGGTGTTGCGCGTTTGCCGTACACGAGCCGGTCGGCCGCGCGCCGAGCTTGTCGCCGCACGGGGTTGAACGTGAGGACCAGGATGACGGCCCCGGCGATGGCGCCGAGCTTGCTGATCGCAGCGAGCGCCACCGCCCCCGCGTACAACAGCGTGACGAACAGGGCGACGAGCGTGAAGACAACCGCCTTCGTCACGACGACATCTAGGTCCCAGAGCCGGTACCTGAGGACCGCGATGGCGCACGCTACGGGTACACCGATGCCGATCATGACGAAAGAGACGATCATGAACGGCCACCATGCCGTGGGGACGCCGACGGCCAGGCAGACAAGCGCGAGCAGCATCACGTAGGCGAGCCAGCGCATCTGCTGGTGTTCGTCCCCTGTTGATCTTCGGTACCGCAGAATGAGCGCGATGATCGCCGCCACGGAACATCCGAGGAACATGAGGATAGCGATGACCCCCACCATGTTCAGGATCTGCGCGAGCGAGGACCGCACGAACGGATTCGGGAGGTTCTTCGTCACAACCCGACCGGAGGCGAGTTTCTTGGTGACTTGCTGGGTGCTGGGTCCGAAGGCGACCGAGATGACGGAGATGACTCCCGAGACCCCGAGCCCCCACGCCACCGGCCGCCACCTCCGAGACGGCGGCGTCCCGGTCGGGAACAACAGCACGATGAAGGGCACGAAGAGGAGCGTGGCGATGCCGCCCCAGACGTCGATCCACGCGGCGAGGTGCGTGAGGGGTAGCACGGTGGTGTACACGCTGTACACCAGGTATTGGTTAGCGAGTCCGGCGGTCGTCCAGATCAAGGCGAAGACCTGCATGAGGCGCCCGATCCGGTTCCCTGGGTTCCGGATCGACAGCAGGGCGCCGACCACCAGGTACGAAAGTGCGGACGCGATCGCGAGAGTTTGGAACAGTCCGTCAGTGGCGAATTGCCCATTGACGACCGTGAAGTAGATGGTCACCGCCGCCATGACCAGGGTCGTCACCGCGATGAGCCACGCCGCCACCGGTCGACGGTCCGTCACGGCGCTGCACCCCCAACCAGGTTCGGGGTTAGTGCCGAGGGGCTCACGGGGATGCTGATGTTGATCGTCGTACCGGCGTTCCCGCTCCGCACATCGAGTGTGCCCTCCAGCGCGTCGACGCGATCGCGCATGATCTGCATGCCCATCCCCGGCTCGCTCGAGGAGGTGTCGAAACCCGGGCCTTCGTCGCGCACCGAGCAGGCGATCGTGTCGCCGCCGACATCCAATGTGATGGTGCTCCGCGCGTTGTCCGCATGACGGATCACATTCTGGAGTGCTTGGAGGCAGCAGAAGTACACGCACGCTTCCGCGTCTGCGTCGAACCGCTGCTCCGCGAACGCGGGTGATGCTTCCGCGCGAGCGTTCGCGCCGATCTTGCGGATATGGGCCTCCAGGGCGGCGACCACGCCCTTGTCGGCCAGGAGCGGCGGGAAGATCCCGCGTGCCAGGTCGCGCAAGCCCTCGAGCGTCGCGTTCGCGTCTTCGCCAAGGCGGCCCAGGAGGGCCTCGGCGTCGGACGGCGCACTGACCGCGAGCGCCTCGAGTTCCTCGAGCCGCTGGCCGATCGCGGTGAGTTGGCGCTGGGGGCCCTCACGGATGTCGCGCTCGAGCCCGCGACGCTGCGCGTCGCGGGCGGTCACCAACCGCTGTCGGCTCACCGCCAGCTGCGCGGACTGCTCATGTAGCTCGGCCAGCCGGGCTTCGAGCGATGCCGCCAGGCGTACGTTGTGCATCGCTAGGCCGGCCTGGGCCGCAAGGTCGGTGAGCAGGTGGTCCTCGGCCGGCGTGATCGGCTCACCCACCGGCTTCGCGATCGAGATATCG
>JBBRTK010000159.1:0-5142 GCA_038244455.1 Actinomycetota bacterium | reverse complement strand
TTCGATCAAGCTGTCGGGGACCGAACTGTTCCCCTTCCACATGCCGGGGTGCGCCAGGACGCAGACGCCGCCCGCGGCCGTGATGAGCGCGAGCGAGTCCACCGGGTCCAGCGCGTGCTTGGGCACGTAGGCGATCCCCCCATCGGAGATGAACCGGTCGAAGGCCTCCTTGGGCTCGGCGACGATCCCGGCCTCGACCATGGCGTCGGCGATGTGCGGGCGGGCGATCAGGTCCTCGCCCGCGATCTCGCGCACGCGCTCGAAGCTAATGTCATAGCCCAGTTCCTGGAGCTTCTGGACCATGAGTTCGCCGCGGCGGAACCGGGTGTCGGTGAGGCGCTTCAGCTCCGCCTTCAGGTCGGCGTTGTCGGGGTCCAGGAAGTAGGCCAGGACGTGGAGGCTGGCGCCCTCGTACTCGGCGCTGAACTCGATCCCGGGGATGATCTCCAGGTTGGTACCCGCGGCGGCCGCGTACGCCTCGGCGTAGCCCTCGGTGGTGTCGTGGTCGGTGATGGCGATGCCCGTCAGGCCGCGCTCCACGGCCATGGCCACGTTCTGGGTGATGGTCTGGGTGCCGTCGGAGAACGTGCTGTGGGTGTGAAGGTCATACGCGCTCATGCGTCCAGGGTACACAGAGGACTTCACCCGGCCGGGGCGCGTACCATGCATGCATCGTGACCTGTCGGGACCCTCGGCCCGTCGAGTGCCCGGCTCGGCCCGGAGATGAGGTACGCGGTGGGGAGGAAAGGACAACTTCGCCAGACGACCGACGTTCGGGTCGTTTTGGCCGAGTCTGCTCCACGGGCGGCTGAGGAACCCTCCCTCCGGGCGATCCTCGAGGCCGAAGGGTTCGAGATCCTGGGGGAGGCATCCGATCCGGCGCAGCTCCAATACGTTCTTGCCACGACCGATCCCGATGTCATCGTGTTCGACGCGGGAACCGCCGCGGCCACGATCCTTGCCGTTCGAAGCCGGTCTCCGAAGGCCGGGGTCGTCGTCGTGTGGCCCCCGGATGTGGCGGCGGCCGGCGCCGATCAACACGTCGAACCGGCGAAGGCCGCGTCGGACCTCGGCGACGCCGTCCGCCGCGCCCTGAAGATCCAGCAACCGGTAGAGGAGCCGATCGTCCTGCCGGAACTCACCTGGCCGGAGCGGTCCACACCGACGGGAGCCGGAGCGGGGCCTGCGCGCGACGCCAGCCCGGGGCGTGGGGGGCCGGGGCGTCGCCGCGCCGACCTCGCACTGGGGCTCGCGATGCTTGCCCTGGTCTCGGTCGTCGTCCTTGCGTTCATGTCGCTTCGTCCCGGCAAGGTGGAGCCGGTGGCTACCTCCCCGGGCGCCAACCCCAGTCCGCGCGCGTCCGCGTCCGCGGGCCCGGTGCCTCCCCTAGTCGGGCCGACGCAGGTGAAGGCCTCGGTCGTCGGTTCGACCACGGTGGTCTTGACGTGGGCGCCCGGGACGGGGCCCACCCCGACATCGTTCGAGATCATCCGTGACCGCACCCAGGTGGCCAAGATCGGGCAGGGCGCTACCACGTGGTCGGACTCCGGCCTGTCGGCGGGGACCACGTACACCTACGTGGTTCGCGCCGTCGCCGGGAAGATGGGGATCTCCTCGCCTCCCGTCACCGTCAAGACCGGAGTGCCGGCACTATCCGCGGCCGCGCTGGCTGGCACCTGGCAGGTGACCTACCGTGTGACGTCCTCGAGTCTGGTCGACGCGGCGCCCGGCCAAGTCGCGACCTTCAGATGGGCGTTCGTCTCGGCGTGCGACGGGAAGCGTCCGTGTGGGGGAACCTGGACGATCTACCCGTCCAACGCCGCGACCCTCACCGGGACCCTCCGGGTCAACGCGGGCCGATTCCTGGGTTCGATGCGCGACCAACCCCTCGGTATCTGCGGAGGCGCAGGGATCGTTGCGTCCGCCGAGACCGTGATCCATCCGATGAAGGCCTCGATGCTGGCCGGGCGCTGGGCGGCGACCCGCTTCCAGGGGGTCTTCTCGGAGTCCTTCCCCGCACAGAACGGATGTCCCGCATCCGAACTCACCGCGACCATCACCGGCACCCGCACCTCCTGACCGCACCCGAGCGAGCCGCGCTCCGGGTATCCACCGGAAGCCAAAAGGCCAGGTCAGCATCCCCCGCCCCCGGGATGGGGGCCGAAGGGCCCTACTCAATTCGACGTAGAGGTGATATAGCTTTAGAGCATCCTCAGATGCGCCCTTGAGATTCGTCCGAGAGGGATCCGGAGCCTGGCCGCTGTGGGGAGCCAGCCAGGGGGCGAGTCAGGGCAGCAGAGCCAGCCCGTTCGTTCCAAGAGCGGGAACGGCAAGAAGCAGTAGAAGACAAGGAGTCTTCCATGAAAAAGATCCTCGTAGCGGCGATCACGTTGGCAACGGCGATGGTATTCGCCGTGCCCGCCAACGCGGCGACCGGCACGTTCAAGGATGGCCCGTACACGGCCACCACCACGGACTCAGGAACCTGCGGCAACAACTGGGCGCAGGATCTGTTCACGCGGCGGTTCGTCGTAACGCTGCCCGGAAGCGGCAGCACGTACAACGTGACCGAGAGCTTCACGAAGGGCCGTTTCTCCACCTATGCCGGCAACAGCCCGGGCGGGTGCGAGACCGGCCTCGGAGACACGGTGCCCGAAGGCGTGACCGGATCGTTCCACGGCACGTTCGGCATCACGGTCACGGATGGCACATTCAACCCGAACGGCACGTGTGAACTGACTGCCTACACAGAGGGTGGCTGGTCCCAGTGCGACACAGCTGGTTGGGTGCACGGGTTCTTCGGTAACACCGCGACCTACGAGGTCGGGGTATTCCACTTCACGTACAACGCCGCCGGTCAGGGGCTGACGTACCACACCTGGACCAACGCGGACACCGGCAACATCGGCGACATCGGCATCGCCCCATAGTCGATATCGCTTGCACGCTGCACCACCGATGGCCCCTTCGGGGGCCATCGGTGCGTTCCGGGAGTCTCTGGCTCCCGTGGCATAGACTCATCGGATGCGACTGGGCGCAGTAAGCCATCGACCAAGGTCCCTTGGGACAGCGCGGCTCGCGGGAATCGCCTGGATCCTTGGACTCTGTCTCCTGGCGAGCGCGATCCCTGCCTGCTCGAAGGCTGCTCCAAGCACCCCCACCGGGGGCACCGCCGTTCCTGATGTCGTCGGAAAGACCGCCGCGGCGGCGGAGAAGGATCTCAAGGATGCGGGTTACGCCTACACGGTCGTCTTTCAGCGCACGGGGCCGGCCAACCCCCCTCCCCTCGGCACCGTCATCTCCGAGACCCCCGCCGCAGGGTCCGCGGCCCCTCCGGGGACCAAGGTGACGATCGTCGTCTATCAGGAAATGTTCCCGTAAGGGAGCCTGGTCGAAGCGCGTCCGGCCGTTCATGGTTTCGCTTCATTCCAGCGGGACGGACTCCGCGACACGTTCGCGCGTCTGCGACGTAACCCCCACGTAGACCCCTGCCAGCACGATCGCGCCGCCGATCAGGGTCACGAGCGCCGGCGCTTCACCCAGGAGGACGAGCGCGAGCACCGTGGCCCCGACGGGTTCAGCCATGATCGAGATCGTGACGACCGAGGCAGGCAGGTGACCGAGCAACAGATTGAACACCGTGTGTCCCAGCAGCTGGGGTCCGGCGGTCATGGCTGCCAGCAACAGCCAGGTCCGCGGGGAGTAGCCCGTGAAGGGTTCGTGGGAGACCGCCATCGCGCCCGCCATGCAGACGGCGCACGTGGAGTAGACGACGATCACGTAGGGCAGCACGGGCAGGTCGCGACGGAGGGTCCGTCCGGCCATGACGTAGGCGGCGGCGAAGAGCGCGCCACTCAGCGCGAGCATGTCCCCGCCTGCTGCGCGCAGCCCGACGCCCGCACCTCCGCCCGTGATGACCAGGGTCCCCGCGAGCGCGACCAGCACGCCGGCCACCGCGCGGCGTGACATCCGTTCCCCGATCACCCGGCCCAGGAGCGCCACCCAGAGCGGTGACGTCGTGACCAGGACCGTGCTGGCGGCGACCGTCGTCAGGTTCAGCGACGGGATCCAGGTCGCGAAATGCAGCGCCAGGAACACACCCGAGAGCAGCGACAGCCCGAGCGAGCGAGGGGTGAACGCCCTGAACGCCCTTCGGTCGCGGATCAGCGCGATCGGAAGCAGCACGGCACCCGCCAGCACGCACCGGTAGAACGCGACCGCGAAGGGCGGTGCGTCGCCGAGCCTGAACAGGACCGCCGAGAACGAGACGGCCGTAACTCCGAGGACGAGCAGAGCGAACTGGCGTCTGGGCACGCCCGAACGCTACCGGGTCATGTGGGGCCTTAGCGGGGGGCCAGCTCTGAGGTGCTCCTGTTCACACCCGCAGTCCGGGCTGTTCAAGGTTCGGATCTGGCGTGCCGATATCGGGCGCATCGTGTTGGATCACAGGGAACTCGATCATGACTTGCCCGGCGCTGTTACGGACCTTCGGGCGAGGCTCGAGGCAGCACAGATCCAGCTGACCCTGGCCCGGGCCGAGAACCTTCGGTCGCGGAACATCATCCAGCTCCATCTCGAGAAGGGCTGCCCGTCGAAGAGTCTCCAGGCTCTGCTCGATCGGTACGCTGATCCACCGGGATAGATCTCCGAATCTAGCTCAAAGGAACCAGCCGAAATGGGGGATTGCCCCCCGGCAGCCTGGGGGTTCACTCTCGCGTATCCGCTACCGCGCTCGACTTCCCCAACGGGAGACGCTGAGGTTCGCCGCCCTGTCTGTGGGCGCCGCCGCCGTGTGGAGTGCCGGGGTGGTGGATGTCGTCGTGGAAAGCGCATCCTCGGGTGGCACGAAGATCTCCCTCTTCGGGCGTGCGATCGTGAGTGCCACTCCCCAGACGGGGGTCATGTATCTCGCCGCTTTGGCGGCGTCCGCGGGGGTCGGACTCGCGGGCGCTCTCGCGCTCGTGAGGATCCGCCGGATGGAACGGCAGATGGAAGCCGAGCTCGAGGATCGCCGGGAAGAGATCTCGCGTGGCCGAGCCTCGGAGACCGGACGCGACCCCAGAGCGGTGCAATTGTTCGAGTGGAAGCGCGACAACCTGCTCGAGGAGATGCAGCAGATCCGCGAACGGACCGCGGCGCTTC
>JBBRTK010000158.1:0-5156 GCA_038244455.1 Actinomycetota bacterium | reverse complement strand
TGAACTCCAGGCGCGGATTCATCATCCGGCGTTCGCCCCGCTGCTCGGCCAGAACCCCTTGGACCACCACCCGGGTGCCGAGCGTGAGACCGTGGATCCCGCGTCGCCCCATGAACACCACCACGACCTCACCGGTCCCGTCGGAGACCAAGGCTTCGAGCGATTCCTTCCCCTGCATCGGGAACACGGTCATCCGCTTGATGACACCCGCGATCTTCACGGCCTGACGCGTGGGGGCGTCGACGATGCGAACGGAGTCCGAGACCGTCGCCGCCCAGTCTTTGATCTCCGTGGCATGGCGCGCTTCATCACTCTCGGAAAGTCTGTCCAAGAAACGACGAAGCGCGCCCATGCTCGTGCCGTTCGCTCGGCCTACGCCGAGGCCCCGGCTCTGGCCTTCTTGAAGTCCTCTTCCAACTCGGACTTTCGCGTCTTCGCGACGTAGATCGCGACGCCCAGGATGATCACGCCCAACCCGCCGATCGCCAGACGGAGCGCGGTGTCGCCGCTGTGCGTGACCACAAGCGGCGCGATCAGGAGTGCAACCAGGTTCATGACCTTGATGAGCGGGTTGAGCGCCGGACCGGCGGTGTCTTTGAACGGGTCGCCGACCGTGTCGCCGATGACAGCGGCCTTGTGGCTCTCCGAGCCCTTGCCGCCGAAGTTGCCGTCCTCGATGTACTTCTTCGCGTTGTCCCACGCCCCGCCCGAGACGGACAACATGACGGCCAGCAGCTGGCCGGTGAGGATCGCACCTGCCAGGAAGGCTCCGAGCGCCTCTGCGCCGAGGAAGAACCCGGCGATCACTGGAGCGAGCACCGCGAGAAGTCCCGGGGTCATCAGCTCGCGCAGGGATGTCTTCGTGCAGATGTCCACAACCCGGCTGTAGTCGGGCTTCTCGGAGTAGTCCATGATCCCGGGGTGATCGCGGAACTGGTTCCGGACCTCGACCACGACCTGTGACGCCGCGCGGCCGACCGCCCGGATCGCCAGCGAGCTGAACAGGAACGCGACACAGCCGCCGACCAGGAGCCCGACCAGCACGTTCGGATGATCCACTCGGATGCCCTGGAAGTTGAAGCCCGCTCCGCGGAGCGCCTCCTCGAACGAGCCGAACAGCGACGTTGCCGCGATAACCGCGGTCGCGATCGCCATGCCCTTGGTGATGGCCTTGGTGGAGTTCCCGATGGCGTCCAGGCCCGTGAGGATCTCGGCCGGACGGCCCTCGAACTCGCCGGACATCTCAGCGATACCCTGCGCGTTGTCGCTGATCGGACCGAAGGTATCCATCGACACGATGACGCCAACCGTGGTCAGCATGCCCATGCCCATGAGGGCGATGAAGTAGAGCGCCTCGGCCGTGGTTCGGCCCAGGTAGAAGGCGCCGATCATCGCGGAGGCGATGACCAGGGCCGACCACACGGTTGACTCCAGCCCGATCGAGAACCCGGAGAGGATCGTGGTGGCCGGACCCGTGACCGTTGCCTCCGCGATCTCCTGCACAGGACGGAACTTCGTGTCGGTGAAGTACTGGGTGATGATCTGGATGACCGAGGCAAGCACCAGCCCGATGATCACGGCGACGGCCGGACGGTAGGTGTGCATGTACGTCTTCGAAAGGATGGTGACAAGCACCGCCGACAAGCCCGCGGACATGAAGAACCCCCGGTTGATCGCCTTCATGCCGTGCTCCTCCTCGGAGCGCGCCGCGACCGAGAGGATCCCGACGATCGACGTGAGAACGCCGATCGCCCGCACGAACAAGGGAAACATGACGCCTGCGATAGCGGCGACCGCGCTGCCCTTCACGCCATACGCCGCAGCGCCCAGGATCAGCGAGGCCACCAGCGTGACCTCATAGGACTCGAAGAGGTCGGCGGCCATGCCGGCGCAGTCCCCGACGTTGTCACCGACGTTGTCCGCGATGGTCGCGGCGTTCCGGGGGTCGTCCTCGGGGATGCCCTGTTCGACCTTGCCCACCAGGTCCGCGCCCACATCGGCCGCCTTCGTGAAGATCCCGCCGCCGACCCGCATGAACATGGCCAGCAGGGCGCCGCCGAATCCGAAGCCCAGCAGCACGCTGGTGGCGTCGCCCTTGAAGTAGATGAGGATGATCGTGGCGCCCATGAGGCCCAGGCCGACCGTGAACATCCCGGCCACGCCGCCGGAACGGAACGCGATCCGCATCGCCTTCTTCAGGCCGGTCTCGCGCGCCGCGTTCGCCGTTCGGACGTTGGCCCGAACCGCGAGCCACATCCCCGTGTACCCCGTGATGGCGCTCAGCCCGGCGCCCATGACGAACGCCAGCGACCGCCCGAACCGGATGACGAACTCGGAGTGGATCGAATCCTTCGGGACGGGGAGCACGAAGAAGAGCGCGATCGCCAGGCCCACGAGGAAGATGCCGACGGTCCGGAACTGCCGGGACAGGTAGGCGCTGGCGCCTTCTTGGATCGCCTTCGCGATCTCTTTCATCTTCTCCGTGCCTTCCGGGGCGCTCAGGACTTCCCGGGCCAGGTAGTACGCGAAGATCAGCGCAACGAACGAGATCGCCAGGATGACCCAAAGGTCCCTGGATTCGGTCGGGCCGAATACCGCCTTGATCGGCCCTTCGACGGCAAGCAGGTGCATGAACTCCTCCTCGGTCGTTCTACGGATGAAGGCACCGGATGCAGCCCCGAGTGCGGACGTGCGCCGGTGATCGTCCGGCCGGGGCCGGGACCGGGGCAGTATAGGGAACGGTTCGCCCGTCTGACCTGCGGGAACCGGAGGGGTACGGCTAGACTCGCGGCCGTGAGGAACCTGGTGACGGGTGCGACGTTCGGTCCGGCGGACTGATGGGGTTCGAAGGATCCAGCCTGTGGAAGGTTCGGCAGCGGGTTGGCTCCGACCTCCTGCTGTGGCCAGGTTCGACGGTCCTGCTGGAACGTGAGGACGGGTACGTGTTGCTGGGGCTCCGCGGCGACACGGGCGCGTGGGCCATGCCCGGAGGCGGGGCCGAGGAGGGTTCGAGCTTCCTGGACACCGCAGTGAGTGAGGTCCGGGAAGAGGTCGGCCTGGAGGTCGACCCCTCGGATCTGGTCGCCTTCGCGTCGATCAGTACGCCAGCGGACCACCTCATCACCTATCCGGGCGGCGATCGGACCCACTACTTCGGGTTGTGGTTCGTGGTTCGCCGCTGGACCGGTGAGCCGATCCCTGACGATGAGGAGTTCACGCGCGTCGCGTGGTTCGACCGGTCTGACCTGCCGGCCCCGTTGTTCCATTCGACCGCGGTCGCGTTCGACCTCTATGCCCGTTACCTCGAGCGTGGTGTCTTCCAGGCCTGTTAGATCCCGGCAAGCGTCCGCCGGGACCGGCGGCTGGGCCTAGTTGGTAGACCTGGACGCCGCCGGTGGCGATCGGGGTCACGTTGGTCGCCGCGCTGATGAACGGGGCCCAGAGGCGGGCGAGCGGATCCTCCACGATGATCGTGCTCACGTTGTGATCGTGGATGTAGGTGGCCAACGTGTCCGCGAGCAGGCTTGAGGGATCCGCCGCGTCGATGGCGTGGTACCCGGCGGTCCGTTGGAACACCGCTGGGGTCGGGCCAGTGTGGCCCTGCGCCAGCCGGAACCAGAAGTGCGACTGAAGCTGGGCCAGCATCTCTGAACCCTTGTCGGCGTGGATGTAGAGGATGGTGTGGTCCTCGGGGATGTATCTGCGATAGGAGCCGCTGGTGAAGAACGCCGGCGTTCGCATCGGGGTGTGCACATCCTCCGCCGCGATGTTCGGGATGAGCATCACTCCCGCCAACGCGCCCACGCCGAACCGGCGCCATACGTGCTTCCCCGCCTCGATCCAACGGGTCACCACCACGGAGATCCCGAGCCCCGCGAACATCATGAACCTCGACGGCAACGCGTCCGCCAGGATCGGGACGTGGGCGAACGGCGTCCAGGGCATCGGGATCAGCTGGTGCCCGTTCACATGCAGGTACGTGCCGAGCGAGAACACCAGCGCCACCCCGGCGAACACCAGTGCCCACCGGGTCACTCGATCCTTCCGCAGGGTGAGCACCGCCGCGATAAGCAGCCCGATAAGTGGGATCGGCAGATAGGCGCCCTGCTCCGCCGGTGTTCCCAACGTGTGGTCGGTGTACTTGTGGAAGTAGTCGCCGCCGATGAACGTCGAGCGCCGGGGAACGAAGAAGCTGGCCGCGTCCACGGAGCTGCTTCCTTGGATGACGGGCCTGATGGGCCCCGCCGGCGCCCCCTTCAGCACGAACGTCAACAAGGGGAACAAGATCAACGCCGCCAGGGCGAACCCCGCCACGACCCACACGCCGGTCTTGGCCACCTGCACCCGATACCCCTTGGCGGCGATCAGCGCGCCCAGCAGCGCGACCCCGCCGAAGAACGTGAGGGTGGCGAAGACCTCCGTGGAGATCGAGAACAACAGGACCAGCAGTAGCCCGAGCCCAACGACGAACCGGCCCACCGACAGCGTGCCGTCGATGCGCCGGATGACCAGATAGACCGCGAGCGGTACGGGGAAGATGAAGAACAGGTTCACGTGGCCGGTCAGCTGTTCCGTCATATAGCTGGAGAAGCCGAACAGGTAGCCGCCCATCAGCGCCGGCCAGAACCGGGTGGAGACGCGCCGGCAGATCAGGTACGCGCCCCAGGCAGCCAGCGCCGGGGCCAGCATCGTGGCCAGGTTCATGCTCACCAGCGGACCGAACGCCTTCGTGATGGGCCAGAAGATGATCGCCGGCCCGGGGATGCTGGAGGTCCACGCCAGGTTGATGCCGGAGGGCTCGAAGATGGCGTGCGAGACCACCGGGCTCACGCCGTGGCTCAGGGCATGCAGCCACCACGCGAACATCCAGAGGAAGATCCTGGAGTCTCCCGCGCCTTTGCCGGTGAACGTGGTGGCGTAGTTCCGCAGCACCGGAAGCCCGTACAGGAGGAACGACGCCCCGAAGTAGGCTAGGAACGCGAAGGCGCCCTGCCGGCCGCGGATACGGCGGGGCCTGGACGCGTGGGCTGCTTCCGCCGCCGGCCCGTCGTCGGGCCGCGGTGGGAGGTCCGCGTCGTCACTGTCATCCGGCGCTGCCGGGAGTTCCGGGATCACCACGGCGGACATCTGCCTGGCGTTCGTCGGCCGGGGTGCGA
>JBBRTK010000157.1:0-5192 GCA_038244455.1 Actinomycetota bacterium | reverse complement strand
GCCTCCAACGTGGTGGATGAGATCCCCGTCGATGTGAAGGAGCGCCTCGAACGCTTCGTGGAGGAACTGTGAAGGCGGACGGGAACAAGGACATGCTTTTCCAGGACGAGATCAACCAGGCTGTGCGCGCCGCCTATGCAGATATCGACCACGGTGCCGGCAGGTCGGCTGTCGACCTTCTCTACACCGAGGAGGAGCTGGCCGGTCTGCCCCCTGAGGCGGTTGGTTGGGCGTTGGGGGTCGGCAACCCGGTGCGTCACGCGGAGCTGCGAACCGGAGAAACCGTTCTCGATATCGGCTCCGGCGGGGGCATCGACACGATCCTGGCGGCGCGTATCGTTGGGCCGACCGGTCGCGCCATCGGCCTGGACGTGCTTGACCAGATGGTCCGTCGCGCCCGCGCGCACGCCGCCGCCGCCGGCGTCGAGGGATGGACCGAGTTCGTCCGGGGTGAGATGGAGTCGATCCCGCTGCCCGACGAGTCGGTTGATGTCGTCATCTCAAACGGGGTGATCAACCTGTCGCCGCGCAAGTCACGCGTGCTGGCCGAGATCCGCCGCGTGCTGAAGCCAGGCGGGCGCCTCTGCGTGGCCGACCTCACCGTCGAGGACGAACTGCCGCCAGAGGTGACGGCCAACGAGGCCGCCTGGGCCGGGTGAGTGTCCGGTGCCCTGGCGGAGCGTGCCTTCGCCCTCAAGATCCAGAAGATGGGATTCGAAGCGGTGACGCTCGGGGAGCGCATCCCACACGGCGTCGAGAAAGCCGCGCTCTACCCCTTGTTCACGCCGGAGCTGATCCAGCTGATGCGCGAGGTCATCCCACCGGAGCGCCAGGACACCGTGGCGGTCAGCCTGGTCGCAAAGGCCAGGAAACCCTTCTAACCTGCGGGTTCGTCTCTCCCCTTGACGCTGGTGAGGCCCGGAGCTACCGTTTGCACCTGCAATTCCGACTGGATGGGTGGAAATCGTGATCCGTACGCGAACGGCCGGACTCGTAGGAGCGATGATCCCCTCGCGCCTGTGCTGTCCCGTACGCCCGGGCGCCCACAGCGCCCCCGCGCGGCCGTAACACCCCCGTTCCACCCTCCCCCGGCCGCCGCTTCGGCGGCCGTTCTATTTCCAGGAGTTCCCTTGACGGAAGGCAAGATCGGCATCCCCGCACCGAAGACCCCGCGCAAACGCGGCGAGGGCCAATGGGCGCTGGGCTACTACGAGCCGCTGAACCCCGCAGAGCAGATCAAGAAGGAGGACGACGGCCTCAACGTCCGCGAGCGAGTGGAAAGGATATTCGTTCCGGGAGGGTTCAGGTCCATCAGCAAGTCGGACCTGCGGAGCCGATTGCGATGGTGGGGCCTGTACACCCAACGGAAGCAAGGTGTCCCCGCCGAACGCACCGGCAGCGCCGAGCCCGAGGAGCTCGAGGACGAGTTCTTCATGCTGCGGATCCGCATCGACGGCGGGCGGCTGACCAGCGAACAGCTCCGCGCCGTAGCGGAGGTCAGCGAGCGCTACGGGCGCGACGTCGCCGACATCACGGACCGGCAGAACGTGCAGCTCCACTGGATCCGTATCGAAGACATGCCGGCCATCTGGGAACTGATCGAAGGCGTCGGCCTGAGCACGACGGAAGCATGCGGTGACACGCCGCGTGTGTTCTTGGGCTGCCCGCTCGCGGGCGTGACCTCGGGCGAGGTCTTCGACGCCACCGCCGACATCCGCGCCGTAGCCGAGCGGTTCATCGGGGACCCCGCGTTCAGCAACCTGCCCCGTAAGTACAAGACGTCGATCAGCGGCTGCACGGCCGGCTGCACGAACCCCGAGATCAACGACGTGTCGTTCGTCGGGGTGATCGGGCCAGATGGGGAACCGGGATACGACCTGTGGGTGGGCGGCGGCCTGTCCACGAACCCGATGTTCGCGAATCGGTTGGGTGCGTTCGTTCCGCGAGAACGCGTGCCGGAAGTGTGGGCAGCGGTAACCGCGTTGTTCCGCGAGTACGGGTACCGGCGGAGCCGCAACCGCGCGCGGATGAAGTTCCTGGTGGCCGACATGGGCGCGGAATGGTTCCGCGCGAAGCTCGAGACCGAGTTCCTGGAGAAGGGTCCCCTGGCCGATGGTCCGGCGTCCGTGGCCGCGCCGATGGATCAGCGCGATCACGTCGGCGTGTTCCCGCAGGTGGACGGGCGGAACTACGTGGGGTTCGCGCCGCGCGCCGGCCGGATCAGCGGGCATCAGCTCCGGCTGGTGGCGGATCTCTCCGGCACGTACGGGAGCGGTGACGTCCGCCTGACGGCGCAGCAGAAGATGGTGATCGTGGACGTCGAGACCTCGCGCGCGGACGCGCTGGTCACAGAGCTCGACCGCCTGGATCTCCGCGCACGGCCGCACGCGTTCCGCAAAGGGATCATGGCGTGCACCGGGATCGAGTTCTGCAAGCTGGCGATCGGTGAGACGAAGGGGCGCGCGCAGTGGCTCTACACCGAACTCGAAGCCCGCTTCCCAGACTTCGACGAGGAGATCCGGATCCACGTGAACGGCTGCCCGAACAGCTGCGCACGCTTCCAGGTGGCCGACATCGGGTTGATGGCGGCGCTCCAGACCCGCCCCGACGGCACGAAGTCCGACGCGTTCCTCGTGCACCTTGGCGGGGGGATGGGCGGGGACGCCACGTTCGGCCGGAAGGTGAAGGGCGTGAAGGTGTTCGCTGAGGATTCTGCGGATTACTTGGCCACGCTGGTCACGCGATACCGGCGTGATCGGGGCGACGGCGACACGTTCCGGTCGTTCGTGGCGGGATTGGACGCCGGTCAGTTGGCGCGGTTCGCCCGGCCGGAGGTGGGCTGATGGGCACGCCCAGGGCCGTTCCGTTCTACTGCCCTTTCTGTGGGGAGCAGGACATCCGTCCCTCGGACGAGGCCGGCTGGACCTGCGAGTCGTGCGCGCGGACGTTCGATCTGCAGGTCCTGCGGGTAGGCGGTGAGCGATGACCGCCGAACGCGAACCCATCCACGAGCCGACCCTGCCCGTCATCGACGAGGAAACCGCGTGGGTCCACGAGGCAGCCGGCCGGTTCGAACACACGGGCGCGGAGGCGTTGCTGGAGTGGGCGCTCGATCGGTTCCACCCGAAGATGGCGATCAGCGCAGCCGGCGGCGTCGACGGCATGGCCCTCATCGACATGGCCTGGCGCATCAACCCCGCGGTGCGGGTGTTCACCTTGGACACCGGCCGTCTTCCGGTCGAGACCTACGGGTTGTTCGAGGAGATCCGGGAGAGGTACGGGATCGCGGTGGAGTTCGAGTACCCGGACACAGCGGCGATCTCGGACCTGGTCACGGCCGAAGGCCCGAACCTCATGTACCGCAGCGTTGACCTTCGGATCGCGTGCTGCGAGATCCGGAAGGTGGAACCGCTGAAACGCAAACTCCGCACGCTGGACGCGTGGGTCGCCGGCCTTCGCCGCGAGCAGTGGGCAAGCCGCAAGAACGTGGCCAAGGTCGAACTGGACACCGACCACGGCGGCATCGTCAAGCTGAACCCGCTCGCCGACTGGACCGCCGACGAGGTCTGGGACTACGTCCGCAAGAACGAGGTCCCCTATCACGAGCTGTTCGACCATGGGTATTCCTCGATCGGGTGCGCGCCGTGCACGCGTCCCGTCGACCCCGGCGAGTCCGAACGAGCAGGTCGCTGGTGGTGGGAGAAGAACACGAACAAGGAATGCGGGATCCACTGCAGCGTCCAGCTCATGGGCTCCAAGTCCGACAACGAGAAAGCCGCCGCCGGGAAAGGAGCCTCGTCATGACGTTCCAACGGACCGATGGGCCCGCCCAGGTTCGCGCGGCGGTCGAGGGCGCCGCCGATCCGTGGGCGCGGATCCTGGAGCGCGACGGGGACGTGGCCGTCGGACGGATGCGGCTGATGGGTGTCTACGACGACCGGCAGGAGGGTCGCTTCATGCTCCGGACGCGGATCCCGGGCGGGCGGATCAACGCGGACCAGTTGGAGACGGTCGCCGGCGTCATCCGCGACTTCGGCCGTGGCTGGGAAGGCCACACCGAGCCCGACCGGTTCGGTGAGATCACCACGCGCCAGGACATCCAGATCCATTGGGTCGCGTTCGAGGAACTCCCGGAGATCTGGCGGCGCTATGACGCGGTCGGACTCACGAGCGCGCAGGCCTGCGGGGACGCCATGCGGAACCCGACCGCCTGCCCTGTGGACGGCGAGGACCCGCGAGGGCTCCTGACGGTGGCGCCACTCCTCGAGGAGTTCCGCCGCTTCACGATCGATGAGGAGAAGCTCAGCGCGTTCCTGCCGCGGAAGTTCAAGGTGGTCGTCACCGGCTGCCCGACCGACTGCGCGGTGGTGAAGCTCCACTGCCTGGCATTCACACCGGCGTGCGGGGAGGGTGGCGCAATGGGGTTCAACGTCCATGTGGGCGGCGGGCTCAGCGACTCCCCGCGGATCGCCGACGCGCTCGACCTGTTCGCACGGCCCGACCAGGTGACCGACGTGGTTCGAGCGGCCCTGGAGGCTTACCGCGAGTTCGGCGACTTCGAGAACAAGGCCGTGAACCGGTTCCGCGTGCTGGTCCACCAGCTCGGACCGGCGCGCGTGGCCGAGGAGCTGCGCGCGCGCGTCCCGTCGCTCGCCCCCGCGGGCGAATCCCTCTGGACCGGCGCGTTCGACGACCACATCGGGGTGCATGCCGACGCGCGCGGCACGCACTACGCGGGGCTGAACATCCCGATGGGCCGCCTCACGGACACCGAGTGGTTCGAGGTCGCGCGCCTGGCGCGTGCGCACGGAGACGGCGGCGTGCGGATGAGCCAGCGCCAGAACCTGATCCTCACCGGCGTCTCTGACGTCGACGCGCTCCTGTCCGAGCCGTTCGTGCAGACGTACTCCCCCTCGCCGGACCCATTCGAGCGCGCGGTGATCGCGTGCACGTCCTCCCCGTTCTGCAAGTTCGCGATCGACGACATGAAGTCGAACGGCCGCAAGCTCATCGCGCACCTGCGCGAGATGGTGCCGGTGGGCGGACGCGAGCGGCTGGAGGGACTTCGGATCCACATGAGCGGCTGCAAGGCCAGCTGCGCGCAGGTCCAGGCCGCCCACATCGGCTTCCGCGCCACCATGACGAAGGACGAGGAGTCCTACCAACAGGCGCTGGACGTCTCGCTGGGCGGG
>JBBRTK010000156.1:0-5197 GCA_038244455.1 Actinomycetota bacterium | reverse complement strand
TGCACACGCAGCCGCTACGGCCATGACGATCCCGAGCCGCCGGCCTCGGGCGAAGGTGACCACACCTATCGGCACCAGGTAGAACATGGAGATCCCGAAGGCCCCGGTCAGGGCGTCGATCAACCCGATGAGGGCCAGGAGCAAGAGCCCGACGAGAACCACGAATGGAGGGGAGAACCCCCCCAGGAACCGCTCGATGCTCACGAGCGAGGAACGCCCGAGATGACTCCCGTCCAGGAAGGTCCGTAACCGAGTCTTCGACCCTGCCGCCTTACGCATCTTCCCGCACCGATCCGTCGCGAAGGCCACCCGCGTGACCTACCTGTATTCGGGTATCGGCCGGGGACCCTCCAACCTTGATGACTGACCCCAGGTCTGGGTTATGTGGTTCGCACGGGATGCCTACCGACGCCCCGAGCCGACCGAGGCCCAGATCCAGCACGAGATCACCGGCTGCGTACCGCTCAGCGCTGAATCGTGGGCGAAGAGGTGCGCGAGCGACCCGCGCCCGTCGCAAGGTGGCGGGGTGCCGCCGGACAGAGATCGCGGAGCGGGCAGCCGCCGATGCCTTAGCGGGGATGATCCCGAGGCGCCCGGTGACACGGTGGACGTGCGTTGTCCAGCGGGGGTGCGTCGCGTCCGAGGGCGAAGCTGAGCACCACGCCTGCCGTATTCGGGCCCACGCATGGGAGCGAAGTCAGGTACGCGCGCGTCGGCATCTGAGAGCCCCCTGAGCACCGCCAACGAGAAGAGGGCCAAGAAGAAGGTATTCACCGACGCATCCTGGTGGGAAGCGGCACCGAGCCGGCCATGAGAGGATCGCGCGGATGAACGACGCGCTGGCATCCCTCATCGGCGCGTGGCGCGGCACGGTCGAGGTCACCTTCCCGACCATCGAGTCGTCGACCTGCGAAGAAGAGATGCGATTCGAAGATGGCGGGGCGGGCCCGGACTTCGTGTTCGTCTCTTACGCCGAGCGGGCGTGGGACGCGGAGACGGGGCTGGTCCAACACAGTGAGCGAGGATTCTGGCGCTGCGAGGGCGATGTGGTCGACGTGACGCTGGCGCACCCGATCGGCGTCACGGAGGTGGCCGAGGGGACGGTCCAGGGCACCAGCATCACGCTGGCATCGACGTCGATCTCGCGGGCGACGTCGGGGTTGGAGGTTCTCGCCCTCCACCGGCGCTACGAGGTCCAGGGCGACCGGATGCGGTACGAGATCCACATGACGACTCCCGAGACCTCGCTCACTCTGCACCTCACGGGCAGCCTTACGCGGGCATAGCGGCGAGCTATCCGGCACGCCCTCCAATGATGGTCGTCTCGCGCGCCTACGGCCGTTTCAGGGGGTGAAGCCGCTGTCGTTGCGTTCCTCGGTGCGAACCTCACCCGAGGGAGTCTGCTGGACACTCTCCTGCGTCAGCGAGTGACTCCGGCCCGACATGAAGAGCAGAACCAGCCCGATGACGGCACAGCCGACACCCACGATCAATAGGATGATCCCGCCGGTGTGGATGCTGAACCCGCTCGTGTGCACCTTGACGGCGAACCGCATGATCGCACCCACGACGCCCAGCACGATGCCGAACACCAAGAGGCCACTCCCTGTGGTTCTGTTCATCATCTCCTCCGTTCCTCGGGCCGGAAGATACAAGGTGAGGTCCCCGAGACCCAAACCGCAGTTCAGAGGGTACGCCCTTTGCCAGACCTCACGCTTGAGCGACCCGCGCCCGCCGCGAGGTATCGGGGTGCCGCGGGACAGAGATCGAGGAGCGGGCAGCCGCGGCAGCGAGGCGTCGGCGCCTTGCAGATCTCACGCCCCAATCGGATGAACGCGACGTGCAGCGGGGTGCGCAAACCGTCGGGCACCAGTTCGTGCAAGATCGCGTCGGCGCGTTCGGCCGAGGCCTTCGCGGGGATGATCCCGAGGCGCCCGGTGACGCGGTGCACGTGCGTGTCCACCGGGAGCGCGTCGCGTCCGAGGGCGAAGCTGAGCACGACTGCGGCCGTCTTCGGGCCGACGCCGGGGAGCGATGTCAGGTACCTGCGTGCGTCGGGATCTGAGAGTCCCCTGAGCACGGCGAGGGAATACCCGCCTTCGCGCCGATGGATCTCACGGAGGATGGCTTGGATGCGCGGTGCCTTCTGGTTCGCGAGGCCACCGCTTCGGATGATGTCGGCAAGGGCGGGTGCCGGCAGCGAGACCATGTCTTCCCACGTCGGGAGCGAAGCCCGCAGATCGGCGAACGCGCGTTCTGCGTTGAGGTCCGACGTGTGCTGGCTGAGCACGGTGAGCACGAGCTCCTCGAGCGGATCCGAGCGGCGCGGAGGAGCGAACACGTCGTCGCCGAAGTGAGTCTGAAGGCGTTTCAGGATGGTGCGGATCCGGCGGCGGTCGGCGTTGGGTGTTTCGGGTGGGCCCGGATACGCGCGAGGGCTCACTGCTCCATGGAGCGCGCCGCGTTGCGGAACTGCGTGAGCGCGGGCTCGAAGTTCAGGTTCACCGAACCGGTGGGCCCGTTCCGGTGCTTGGAGATGATGATCTCGGCCATCCGCTTCTTCTCCGGATCCACATCGTCGCGGTGGATGAACATGACCACGTCTGAGTCTTGCTCTATGGCTCCACTGTTGTGCGAGATGACGGCTCCCGCCCCCGCGATCCAGTTCGACGGTCCGGGGACGGTCATGTCGTAGACCAATTCCGATCCGGCCTCGACGACCTCCACCACGCGGTCCCAGAACAGATCGTCACTCGCGCTCGTCCTTAGCTCATCGTCATCCAGGAGCTCCGCGTATTCCGCGACCACGGATCGAGACGGCGCGAAGGCGTACTGGCTCTGACCCCCGTAGGACGTGCCACGCGCGGCCGCCATCGCCCGGGTGCTCACGCCCTGCAGGCGCATCGACTCCCTGATGCGACCGAATACCTCGCCGGGCAGTGTGTCCACGTTCGTAGTAGGGACCACGCCGTCCAGCGCCCGCGCCAGCTCCTCGGCCGGGACGACCCGCGGGCCGAACGTACCGACCTGCCTGAGGAACCAACGCTGATCGAGCGCCCCGGACACGTGGACGTGGAACCCGTCCCGGTATCCCGACTTGGACACTTGCTTGATACGGGCAACGATGCCGAATCGCAAGAGGAGGAACGCCACGTCCTCCGCCAGGCCGCGGCTGTTGGTCGAGTAGTACACGGAGTGGCTTCCCCGCTGTCCGGGCTTGCGCGCATGGATGCAGCCATCGGCGGCCCACAGGTGGCGGAGCAGCGTCGCCACCTGCCGGTCGGGCAGCCTGAAGGCCGCGTCCGGTACGCGCTTGAGGTGCGAGCGCTGCCCGTACACCCCGATCTCCTGCAACCACGCCTTCACTCCTGCCGGGTGCCAGCGGTCCCCATTCCCGCCGATGAACAGCTGATGCCAGCTGCCCCGGCCCTTGATGCGGGAGACCTTGGCGCCGAACTGCTCGGTGGCGGCGCGAGCAACGATCTGGCTGTTCTCCTCTGAGGCCGTGGTGTAGCGAAGGGACTTCGCGCGGAGGTAGCTGCCATCGCCGATCAGCTGACCCAGCAAGGCGACCCGATCCTCCGGCCAGTCAGATGCTCGCGCGGGCTCGGGGATCCGCCGCGCGATCGCGAGCCGGGATCCGGGCTGCAGGTCCTTCACGGTGACCCACCCGTCCCATCCCATCAACCGGTGTTCGGCCGTCGCGCGGAACGTCCGGCCGCTCGCGAACCTGACCTCGTGGACGGGCTTGACGCCGACCGGCCACACCTTGTCGCTCCGCGCCTCGAGGATGGTGCCTCCATGGGTCACGGAAAGGACATCAGGCGTGGTTCCGACGAGGTCACGGATCGGCAGACGGCGCCCGTCAGCAAGTGAGACCAGCGTGTCGCCGGGGACGCACTCTCTGAGGTCGGAGAGCTGGGGGCGTTTGTCGGCGCGGGTCTCCGGGTTCCGGTTGAGCTGGCTCAGCGCCACCACGGGGATGTGCAGTTCCTTGGCCAGGAGCTTGAGCGAACGGCTGATCTCCGCGACCTCCTGCTGACGGCTGTCGGGCCGGCGGGATGCGGCCGAGGTCATGAGCTGGAGATAGTCGACGATGATGAGTTCCAGTCCCCCGCGGCCCGAACGCATGCGGCGCGCCTTCGCGCGGATGTCCACGATGTTCACGTTGCCGGAGTCGACGATGTGCAGTGGCGCGTCGTGCAACGTCTCGGCCGCGTGGACCACGTTCTGCCAGTCCTGCGGACCGACGCGCTTGTTGCGGATCCGGTCCCACGGCACGCGCGCCTCCGCGCAGAGGATGCGCATGCCGATCTCGGTTCGCGACATCTCGAGCGAGAACACCGCGACCGAGTGGCCCTCCACCGCGACGTTGCGCGCCATGTTCATGGCGAGCGAGGACTTGCCGACGCCGGGGCGCGCGGCGATGACCACGAGGTTGCCGGGCTGCAGGCCCGAGGTGAGGTCGTCCAGATCGCGGAACCCTGTGGGAAGGCCCGTGTAAGCCGAAGTCCGGTTCTGCATGGACTCCAGGTCGAGCATGGCCTGGTCGACCAGATCGCGCAGGACGGCCGTCTCGTCTCGGTCCTCACGGCGGGCGACGTCGTAGATCCGCTGTTCGGCGTCGTCGGCCACCGAATCGGCGTCGTCGGTGGGCGCGTAGGCGAGCTCCATGATGTCGGCCGCCGCGGTGATGAGACGGCGGCGCAGAGCCGACTTCGCGACGATGTCCGCGTAGTGCGGCGCCGAACCCGGCGTGGGGACGTTGTCCACCAGGTCGCGAACGTAGAGGTGGCCGCCGACGTCCTCCAGGATGCCCTCCCGGCGCAGGGCCTCAACCGCGGTGATGATGTCGACCGGTTCGCCCCGGCCATAGAGGCCGCGGAGGGTCCCGTAGATCCTGCCGTTCGCCCCGCGGTAGAAGTCCTCAGGCTGGAGGATCTCCACGACGTCGGCGATGGCATCCGCCGAGAGCATCATGGCCCCGAGCACGGATTCCTCAGCCTCGAGGTTCTGCGGCGGCACCCGGTGATCGCGGCGCACCTGGATATCCTCAACCGTGCGCGCCATGCTCACCCCCCTCACCGAACACAGACCCCAACCCCCGGACGGTACGCCGTCCCCCACCCGACCCACAGCGGGAAAACCCTGTGGATTCACGAACCGCAGGTGGGAACGCGAAGTTTCCTGGCACTCC
>JBBRTK010000155.1:0-5279 GCA_038244455.1 Actinomycetota bacterium | reverse complement strand
CGACCACGCGCCACGGCGCGCTCGAGGGCTCCACGGTGGGCAGCTCCAGGGCGGGCAGGGGCGGGCGATTGACGGGACCGCCAGCCCGGCGGGGGCACGTCCGACGGGCTGGCGGTCCTTGGGGGCACCTTAGCGGCGCCCGCTTATCGGCGACTTATCTCGATCTCGATCGTCGGGCGACGAGAAGGGGTGGACCTGACCTGCTCAGCTGGCGGCACCCTCGATGCGCGAGGCTGCGGAGCACGCGGCGTCCGCCGTGGCGTCGGGGACGACGGACCACTTCCGCATCTGCGCGAACGACGAGTGCCGCTGGGTGTTCCAGGACACCTCGCGCGGCGGCCGCCGCCGCTGGTGCGACATGACCTCGTGCGGAAACGTGGCGAAGGTGCGCCGCTACCGCGCGAAGCAGCGGGAGGCGGCCGGCAACGCCACCGGATCAGCCCCGGCAGATGACGAAGAAGTGGCGACCGCCTAAAGCGCCGCGAGCCGGGGCCGGACCTCGTTCGCGAAGCGCGTCATCGACTCCTCGTCGTAGGTCGCGGGTACGCCGACGATCAGGTGGTGATAGCCCAGCTCCACGTACGGCGCGAGGCGCTCGACCACGTCGTCCACCGTGCCAACGGGCTGGTTCTCCCAGTGCTCCGCGATCCGGTTGCGCTCGAACGCGGCGTGGAACAGTCGCTCGGCCTCGGCGCGGTCGTCGCGGATGAACACCGTCCCGATGCCCGTGGACCGTTCGATCGTCGACGGGTCGCGCCCCACGGTCTCGCAGTGGCGGAGGAGGGCCTCCTCCTTGTGGCGCATCGTCTCGATCGTGCCGCCGATGTTGTTCATGTCGCCGTACTGCGCCACCAGCTTGAGCGTGACCTGTTCGCCGCCGCCTCCGATCACGATCGGCAGGTGCTCCTGGATCGGCCCCGGCAGGTTGCGCGTGTCCTGGCCGTGGTAGTGGTCGCCGCGCGCCGTGGGCTCCTGGCCGTCCAGCATGCCGCGCATCACGGGCAGCGCCTCGCCCAGCCAGCGGAGGCGCTCCGGAAACCCGGACCCGAAGTCCAGCCCGAAGTCCTGGTGCTCCTCCTCGAACCACGCCCCGCCGATGCCGAGGATCGCTCGCCCGTTGCTGATGTGGTCAAGCGTGGTCGCCATCTTCGCCGTGAGCGTGGGCGCCCGGAACGTGTTCGCGCCGACCATGAGGCCGATGTGGATCCGCTTCGTCGCCTGCGCCCAGGCCGTGATCGTCAGCCAGCCCTCGAAGTTGGGCCCGTTGGAGTCACCGACGATCGGGTAGACGTGGTCCCAGGTCCACAGCGTGTCGTAGCCCAGGGTCTCGGCCCGGATCCCGGCCTGGAGCAGGGACGGCCAGTCGGTGTACTGGTTCCAGCAGAGCGCGCCGATCTTGATCTCAGTCATGAGCGCAGTCTAGACGGTGTCGCTGCGTCGAGGAACGCGAAGCCGAACGGCAATCGCCATCGCGTGTACCAGTCGTCCGAGGCGTTCTCGGGATCACGGTCATCGCGCCGACCTTGACGGCGAACGGGCCGGTCTCCGTCGCGGCGGCCGATGCCTTGTCGCGGGCCCGGGCATCGGCCGTCTCGATGAGGGTGAGGTGGGCGATCAGCTCGTCGTGAGCCGCTTCGTACGGTGGGTGGTCGGGCCACAGCGCGGCCACGGATGCCGTGAGGCGAAGGAACGGCACCTGATCGGTGGGCACCAACCACACCATCCGATCACGGCGCTCAACTCGACCGAGGCGCGCGACGAAGGGACGGTGCGCCGCAGCGAGACGCGCAAGAGCCGAGCGAACCGGCGCGGTCAGAGCCTTGACCGGCAGGAACGGGAAGAGGTGACGTGCGGAGGGACGCCGCGAGCCGCCATCCGATCACCGGCATCCCGACTTGCCGCGAGTCCGGGGGGAAGCACGATCGGGGCGATCACGGCGGACCTGAGCTGCAAGCGAACGTCCTCGCGGTGCATGCGGGCCAGTCTAGGTCGTGCCACGGCCTCGCCACCCCGGCCTCGCGCTTCGCTCCCGGCCGGTGCCACAATCGGAGTCCATCGGGAACAGCTCGAAGGGAATGGCTGCCATGCCCACCAGGGACCCCTACCTCGACTCCTCGGGCCGGCCCGACCGGCTGACTGGCGGGGTGGCGATGATCCCGATCACGACGCCCAAGGGCAACTTCAGGGTGTGGACCAAGCGCGTCGGCAACAACCCGAGCGTGAAGGTGCTCCTGCTTCACGGCGGCCCCGGCGCCACGCACGAGGGCTTCGAGGCCTTTGACAGCTACCTGCCCCCCGCGGGCATCGAGTACTACTACTACGACCAGCTGGGCTCGGCCTACAGCGACCAGCCCGACGCCCCCGACCTGTGGGAGCTCGACCGGTTCGTCGACGAGGTGGAGCAGGTCCGGATCGCCCTCGGCCTCGATCGCACGAACTTCGTGCTCTTCGGGCAGAGTTGGGGCGGCATCCTCGCGATGGAGTACGCCCTGCGCCACGGGAAGGCGCTCAAGGGCCTGATCATCTCGAACATGATGTCGAGCTGCCGCGCCTACAACGCCTACGCCGAGAACGTGCTCATGCCGGCGATGGACCAGGCCGCGCTGGCCGAGATCAAGGGTCTGGAAGCGTGCGGCGCCACCGCGGATCCGCGCTACATGCAGTTGCTCATGGAGCACCACTACGTGGAGCACGTGCTGCGCATGCCGGCCGACCGGTGGCCGGAGCCCGTCGTCCGGATGTTCGCCAGGATCAACCAGGACATCTACGTCTCGATGCAGGGACCGAGCGAGCTGGGCCTGAGCGGCAAGCTGCTCGACTGGGACCGGACCGGCGACCTCTGGCGCATCGGGGTGCCGACGCTCGTGATCGGCGCCCGCCACGACACGATGGACCCGGCCTACATGGAGATGATGGCCGGCCTCCTGCCCAGGGGCCGCTACCTCTACTGCCCCAACGGGAGCCACTGTGCGCTGTACGACGACCAAGCTGTGTTCTTCGCCGGGCTCGTCGACTTCCTCCTGAGCGTCGGATCCGACGTGTAGCCCAGTACCCGCGCCGGGCAAAGCCATGCGGCGCCTCGGGCGAGGTAGAAGGCGAGTGTCGCATGGTAGAATTCCACCATGAGCCTGAACATCAAGAATCCCGAGGCGCACGAACTGGCCCGTCAGGTCTCCGCGTTGACGGGGGAGTCGTTGACGGACGCGGTGACGGAGTCGCTTCGGGAGCGCCTGGAGCGGCTTCGACTGAGCAGGTCTCCCCATCTGGCCGACCGCCTGCTCGTGATTGGCCGCCGGTGCGCAGAACTCCTGCCGGAACCATCCGGGTCGGTCGAGCATGGCGACCTCCTGTATGACGATCGCGGGCTGCCACGGTGATCATCGACACGTCGGCGATCATCGCAATCCTTCGGCAGGAGCCGGAGGCTCCCAAGTTCGCTGCGGCGATCGAAGCGGCGGCCGTGCGCAGGATGTCGGCCGCAACGTACGTCGAGATCGGGGCCGTGATCGACGGAGCCGGCGAGCCAGTGGCCAGCCGGCTCTTCGATGACCTCATCGCGACAGCCAAGATCGTGATCGAGCCGGTGACCGCGTTCCAGGCCGGGATCGCCCGTGAGGCGTATCGCGACTTCGGCAAGGGCCGCGGCCATCCGACGGGGCTCAACTTCGGCGACTGCTTCGCGTACGCCCTGGCCAAGGCGAATGGTGAGCCGCTCCTCTTCAAGGGCGGTGACTTCTCCCACACGGACGTGGAGATCGCCTGAGCTCGGGCGGCACGATCAGGGCGCGGCGCCTCGGCTCGTCGGATCGCGCGGAGCCGCGCGCCCGGGCGGAACTCCTCGCGAATGTGATCGACGGCCCCACGCAGCGGGAGATCGCCGTGCTGCTGTCGGTGCCGGAGGGCACGGTCGCCAGCCGGCTCTCACGGGCGCGAGCCTCGCTGCGGACTGACCTCGGCAAGGGGGCTGACTCGTCCGGCATCCCGCCGGCCATTCTCCGGGGGACTCCTCGGCGCTGACCGACCGGCCGAACGCCGCCGAACGCTGCCATGGTCGTCGAAACCGGCACCAGCCAATCCCCGGGTGCATCGCTGGCGCGGAACCGGACTCCGGCAGCAGCTACCAGTCTCCCCGGAATGGGCGACGGGAACGAGGGCCGGGCCCGCGCCGGGCCTATCCCCGCAGGACGATGTTGACCAGGCGGCCGCCCGCGTTGATGATCCGCGCGGGCTCGCGGCCGTCCAGCGCCGCCACGACCTTGTCGCGGGACAGCACGATCTGCTCCAGCTCGAGCTCGCTGATCCCGGCGGGCACCGTGACCTTGTCACGGAGCTTGCCGTTCACCTGGATCGGGACCTCGCGCGTGGCCTCGACCACCGCCGTCTCGTCCACCTCCGGCCAGCGCTCGACGTGGATCGACGTCCACGCCTCGCCCCGGGACTCCGCCAGGCGCGACCACAGCTCCTCGGTCAGGTGCGGGGCGGCCGGGGCAAGCATCAGCAGCATCAGGCGGACGGCCTCGTCCCACTCGGGCAGCCCGGCGACGGACGTGCCGCGGTAGCGGAACAGCAGGTTCGACAACTCCATCAGCTTGGCGACCATCGTGTTCCAGTGGAACGCCTCGTAGTCCGCGGTCACGTCGCGCAGTGTCCGGTGGGCGCCCGCCCGCATCCGGTCCCGCGCCTCGGCCTCGGTCTCGCCGGCCGGCAACTCGCCGCCGGTCTGGTCGGAGGGCTCGCGGCCGTGCGGATCCAGGACGATCGACCAGATGCGCCCCAGGAACTTGGACACCCCGCCGATGCCCGACGGGTTCCACGGCCCGCCCTGGTCCCAGGGGCCCATGAACATCAGGTACAGGCGGACGGCGTCGGCGCCGTAGCGGGCGACCAGCTCGTCCGGGTCCTGGACGTTGCCGCGGGACTTGCTCATCCGCTCGCCGTCCGCGCCCAGGATCTGGCCCTGGTTGAACAGGCGGCGGAAGGGCTCGTTCTCATGGACCAGGCCCAGGTCCCGCATCGCCTTGGTGAAGAACCGGCTGTAGAGCAGGTGCATCACCGCGTGCTCGGCGCCGCCCGTGTACTGGTCGACCGGCGTCCATGCGCGCACCAGGTCCGGGTCCACCGGGCCGTCAGCCCCGTGGGGCGCCAGGTAGCGGAACCAGTACCACGACGAGTCCATGAACGTGTCCATCGTGTCCGTCGCGCGGCGGGCCGGCTTGCCGCACTGCGTGCAGTCCACGGCCAGGAACGCCTCGTCGCGGGTCAGCGGATTGTCGCCGCTG